>CAZAMA010000048.1:0-15519 GCA_964485645.1 uncultured Acidimicrobiaceae bacterium
TCCTCGTGGTCGCGGATCACGTGACATACGTTCTGGCAGAGGAAGCACTCGATGCACTTGTGGAACTCCTGGCCTCGGTCGATGTCCACCTGTGACATGCGGTAGCCGCCCGGAGGCTTCGGTGCCGGTGTGAAGCTCGGGATCTGCTTGGCCACCTCGAAGTTGTAGGACACGTCGGTCACAAGGTCACGCATTATGGGAAACCCCCGCATCGGTGACACCGTGATCTCCCCGCTCGGGAGCGAGCTCATACGCGTCATACACATGAGGCGGGGCCTGCCGTTTATCTCGGCAGAGCACGATCCGCACTTTCCAGCCTTGCAGTTCCAGCGCACGGCGAGGTCGGGGGCTTTTGTGGCCTGTATGCGGTGGACGACGTCGAGCACCACCTCACCCTCCTGCGCGGGGAGCCTGTAGGTCTCGAAAGCGCCGCCGCCGGCGTCACCGCGCCACAGCTTCATGACGATCTCGCCGTCTGGTGTCATCATTTGGCCTCCTCGAAGAGCTCCGCGAGCTCACCAGGCATCACGGGGCGTAAAAGGGGCGTCACGGTGACCTCTCCGCCGGAAAGTCGGGTCACCATGTTGAGCGCCTCGAGCGCGGGATCGGGTTTGGGGTAGTCCTCTCTCGTGTGCCCGCCCCGACTCTCGCGCCGCTCGATCGCACCAAGGGTCGTGCAGAGAGCACATGCGAGCATCGATTCGAGGTCGAGGGCGAGGTGCCAGCCAGGGTTGAACGACCGGTTGCCCTCCACCGACAGCTTGCTCGCCCGTGCGACTAGCTCCGCGAGCTTCTCGCGCGCCTCTACGAGCTCGCTCTCGATTCGGATGATGCCGACGAGACTCTGCATCGTCTCTTGCAGGTCCTGATGGAGGGCGTAGGGGTTCTCGCCTGAGTCACGGGAAAAGAAGCTAAGGGCGTGCTGGGTCACAGAAGCGACGGCACTTTCCGCGGGCGCCACTGCGGGGCGTGAGAGGGCGAATTCGGCCGCGGCCAGACCGGCTCGCCGGCCGAAGACAAGCAGATCGGAGAGGGAGTTGCCGCCGAGCCTGTTCGCACCGTGCATCCCGCCGGCGACCTCTCCGGCGGCAAAGAGCCCGGGTACAGTCGTAGCCGCGGTGTCGGCCTCGACCCGCACGCCACCCATGATGTAGTGGCAGGTGGGACCCACTTCCATCGCGTCAGTGGTGATGTCGACGTCGGCCAGCTGCTTGAACTGGTGGTACATGGAAGGAAGGCGCCGGCGGATCTCCTCGGCGGGCCGCCGCGACGCTATGTCGAGGTACACCCCTCCATGGGGACTTCCCCGTCCCGACTTCACTTCGGTGTTGATCGCTCGGGCGACCTCGTCGCGCGGTAACAGCTCGGGAGGTCGTCGGTAGTCGGACTTGTTCGTGTACCACTTGTCCGCTTCCGTGACCGTGTCAGCGGTCTCGGCCGCGAAGTACGGCGAGATGTAGTTGAACATGAACCGCTCGCCATCGATGTTCTTGAGGACGCCACCGTCGCCGCGGACCCCCTCCGTCACGAGCAGCCCACGTGCCGACGGTGGCCATACCATCCCGGTCGGATGGAACTGCACGCACTCCATGTCGATGAGGTCGGCTCCTGCCCAAAGCGCCAGCGCATGTCCGTCGCCCGTAGACTCCCAGGAGTTGGAGGTGAACTGCCAGGTCTTGCCGACTCCACCGGTAGCCAGCACGACCGCCTTGGCGGCAAAAGTCACGAACCGTCCGCTCTCTCGCCAGAATCCGACAGCTCCGTTGGCCGCGCCATCTGGTCCGACCAGGAGCCGGACGATCTTGCACTCCATGAAGACATCGATGCCGAGGCCCACCGCGCGCTGTTGCAGGGTCCGGATGAGCTCGAGCCCGGTGCGGTCTCCGACGTGGGCAAGGCGGGCGTAACGGTGGCCACCGAAGTCGCGCTGGAGAATCCGGCCATCGGGAGTCCGATCGAACAGGGCTCCCCATTCCTCGAGCTCGTAGACGCGCTCGGGCGCTTCCTGGGCGTGAAGTTGCGCCATCCGCCAGTTGTTGAGCATCTTGCCGCCGCGCATGGTGTCGCGGAAATGGACCTTCCAGTTGTCCTCGGGCCAGACGTTTCCCATCGCGGCCGCTACCCCGCCCTCGGCCATCACGGTATGAGCCTTGCCGAGAAGCGACTTGCACACGAGTGCCGTCCTGGCCCCGGTCGCGAGCGACTCGATGGCAGCTCTGAGGCCAGCACCTCCGGCTCCGATGACGACGACGTCGTAGTCGTGAGTCTCTTGTTCTGACATCAGAAGAACCTCGGGTCGTGGATTGCCCCGGTCGATACGAGATAGACGTAGAGGTCCGTCCAGGCGATGAAGATGAGCGACATCCACGCGAAGAGCTGGTGGTGGTGGTTGAGTGGCGTAAAGACGTCGCGCCAGAACCGGTAGCGCACACGGGAGCGGGAGAACTGCTTCGCACTACCGCCGCAAACATGGCGGCAGGCGTGGCAGCCGAGGGTGTACACCCATATCAAAGCGGCATTGACGACGAAGAAGAGCGTGCCCAGTCCCATTCCGATTCCGCCGGGAAAACGAAACGCTTCGACGGCATCCCAGGTGAGGACGCATGCGAAGAGGACTGCGAAGTACCAGAAGTAGCGGTGAACGTTCTGGAGGACGAGAGGGAACCGGGTCTCGCCGCTGTAGCGGCTGCGGAGGCCACCTGGTGACATAGAGCCTGCATCCGCGACGGCGCAGGCAGGTGGCGAGGCCCAAAATGACCTGTAGTAAGCCTTCCGGTAGTAGTAGCAGGTCAGCCGGAAACCCATGGGGAAGATCAGGATGATGAGGGCCGGCGAGACCGTCCCGATGCCCCCGAGGTGACCGAAGTCCGCGGCCTTGCCACAGCTGTTGACGAGACAGGGTGAGTAGAAGGGCGAAAGGTAGTCGCGTGGGGAGCCGACGAAGAAGTGGTTGCCCCTGAAGGCTGTCCAGGTCCCGTAGCCCACGAAGGCCAGCAGGCCGACGACCGTGGCGAGGGGTTGCAGCCACCAGCGGTCATTCCTCAGCACCTCCGAGCGAGGCGGTCCTCCTCTTGGGGCACCGATCGTCACAGGAATCGGTGCCGGTGTCGCGTTGGTGTCCTGCAGGATGCTCAAATTCGGTGCCTTCCGTGTCACTTGCCCGACAATGCCAACTCTGAAACGGCCGAGTTGCCGGATCCTGGTGTCGGTCCGAAGCGATCATTCCACCATTCGTGCGGTGCTTGCGAGTTGGCTCGGCCAGGTCATGGCCGCGACCTGTAGGTGGCACGCGCTCCGGCGGCATCCTTGTTCAGGCGCTTGGAGAGGTGGAGACCGTCGAGCACCAGTTCGATCGCGCTTGCCAGAGCTCCGGGGCTCTCCGATCCGGCAAGTGCCATGGCGGCCGGTCGAAGCGAGGGGATCTGCTCGAAGACCGCAAGGTAAGCCGCCGAGGCAAGGTCTGGTCCGGCGTGCACGACCGCGCCGTCCTCGAACGCACCCACCACCTGACCTAGCTGCTCGGTCGGGCTGTGCTCTCTGAAAGTTTGGAGCACAGCCGCCTTGAAGAGCCCCTCTACCACCTCCTCGTCTTCCCCCTCCTCGAGCGATTCGATCTCGAGCTTTCCGAGGGTGGAGGGCCAGAGCGCGTCCAGGTCGCTAACCCGGGGGACAGCCTCGTGCTCGCCGTGGCGAATTGCTCGGCGGACAGCTGCGGCGCCAAGGGTTTCGAAGTTCGCCACGCTGAGCCGCACTGACACGCCGGAGCGCTGGCTTATCCGCGGGCTGCGCCTGGCGAGCTGGCTCACGCGCGCGACGATCTCTGCCATGAAGGGCGGCACTTCGACACGCATCGCGCGGAGCTCCGGCCTTCGGGCTTCCTGGTGGATGATCGTGAGCTCGGTCTCGACGTCGACCGGATAGTGCGTCCGTATGCGGGTCCCGAACCGGTCTTTAAGCGGAGTGATGATCCGTCCCCGGTTCGTGTAGTCCTCCGGGTTGGCCGAAGCGACGAGCATCACGTCGAGGGGCAGCCTTACCTTGTGCCCGCGGATCTGGATGTCCCGTTCCTCGAGGACGTCGAGCAGACCAACCTGGATCCGCTCCGCGAGATCTGGCAGCTCGTTGATCGCGAAGATGCCGCGGTTCGACCTGGGCACGAGGCCGAAGTGGATCGTGTGCTCGTCGGAGAGGTACCGGCCTTCGGCGACCTTGATCGGGTCCACCTCGCCGATGACGTCGGCGATGGAGGTGTCAGGAGTCGCCAGCTTCTCCCCGTAGCGCTCGGAGCGGTGGACCCAGGTGACCGGAGCGTCGTCGCCCTTCTCGGCGACCAGCTCGCGGGCCTGGCGGGATATCGGCGCAAGGGGGTCGTCGTTCACCTCGGAGCCCGCGACGACGGGGATCCACTCGTCGAGCAGCTCGACGAGCGCGCGGATCATGCGACTTTTCGCCTGGCCGCGCTCGCCGAGGATGATGATGTCGTGACCGGCGATTATCGCGTTCTCGAGAGCAGGCAATACGTCGTCGTCGTATCCAAGGACGCCCTCTACGACTGGAACGCCTGCGGCGATTCGAGCCAGAAGGTTCCGGCGCATCTCGAACTTGACGGGCTCGGAGTGGTAGCCGGAGGCTTTCAGCTCTCCGATCGTGGACGAGGGGGGAGCGCCGGCAGGCGCGCGCGCTGCAGTGGCGCGGGTGGCTTTCGGTGTGTCAGACATATCCCGCCCAAGCCTAGCTACAACGGCCGGAGCGCTCTCCTGGCCGGATCGGTGGCGAGAGTGGCAGGTCGTTCCTAAGCTTGGCTGCATGGTCCGTGCTTCGTACTCGCGCTGGGACGGATCCCAGCAGGGTTTCGAGGTCGACGCGCAGGGGCTTCTGGCAGAGATCGAAGACGACGTCCTCTACCACGGCGACGTGGGCGCCGCGCTGCGCCGGATCATGCAGCAGGGTTTCTCGGACCGAGATGGAAAGAGAGTGGCAGGCCTTCGCGAGCTCCTCGAGAAGCTTCGGCGTCGCAGGCAGCACGAGCGTGAGCAGTACGACATCGGCGGTGTGTACAGAGACATAGCGGCTGAGCTTGACGAGATCATTGCAACCGAGAGAGCTGCCCTCGACGACCTCGAGTCACAGGCCCATGAGTCGGGCGACCGACGGCGCGAGGAGGTCACCGAGGAAGTCGTCACCGAGCGGCGAAGCGAGCTCGCGACCCTGCCCGACAGTCTCGTAGGGAGACTGCGAGCCCTCGCGGGATACGAGTTCACGTCGAGCGAGGCACGCGAGCACTTCGACGAGCTGACGGAGCGGCTGCGACAGGAGGTAGTCCAGTCCTACCTCGACCGAGCGGCGGGGGCAGTCTCGTCGACAGGACCGGAGGAACGCGATCGCCTGAGGCGAGCGCTCGACGGCCTCAACACGATGCTCGAGCAACGCGAGGCCGGCGTCGATCTGGATCCGAGCTTCGAGCGGTTCATGGAGGAGTTCGGGGACATCTTCCCCGGTGGCGCCCGGAGCCTCGACGAGCTCCTGGCACAGCTGTCCGAGCGCATGGCTGCCACCTCCGCGATGCTCAACTCGCTCACGCCGGCCCAGCGAGGAGAGCTGCAGCAGCTCATGGACGGGCTCCTTGGCGACATGGACCTGGCGTGGCAGATCGATCGCCTGGCAGGCAATCTCAGGACGATGTTCCCCGACGCGCAGTGGGACCGAAGCGTGTCTTTCTCTGGATATGACGCCCCGGGCCTGGCTGAAGCATCCGAGCTGTTGCAGCGATTTGCCGAGCTGGACCAGCTCGAGCAGCTGCTATCTGGTGTTTCCCAGCCGGGGGCACTCGCCGAGGTCGACCTGGAGCGAGTGCGCGAGCTGCTCGGCGAGGACTTCGCGGCTTGCCTCGGCCAACTGGCCGGCATCTCCAAGCGCCTCGAGGATGCGGGCCTTGTGGAGAATCTCGACGGGCGACTCGAGCTCACGCCTCGCGGGTTGCGCCGAATAGGCCAGAGCGCCCTGCGGCAGCTCTTCTCCCACATGTCCAAGGATCGCCTGGGGGGCCATGAGCTCGCGATGCGGGGGACCGGTCACGAGAGGGCAGATCAGACGAAGCCCTACGAGTTCGGCGATTCGTTCAATTTGAACATCGAGAGAACTCTCCGCAATGCCATCGGGCGGGAAGCCGGCACGACTCCTCGCGGCTCGG
This sequence comes from uncultured Acidimicrobiaceae bacterium, assembly GCA_964485645.1. Classification (GTDB taxonomy): domain Bacteria; phylum Actinomycetota; class Acidimicrobiia; order Acidimicrobiales; family Bog-793; genus JAKACA01. The sequence goes on from CAZAMA010000048.1 coordinate 6,191, forward strand.
GCGAGGATACCCAGGTCTCGTCCCTCCGTCTCCCGATCCGGCTTCAGAGCGAGGACTTCGAGATCGACGAGACCGAGCACCTGACCAGTTGCGCAACGGTGCTGCTGATCGATCTCTCCCTCTCCATGCCGATGCGGGACAACTTCCTTGCGGCGAAAAAGGTCGCGATCGCGCTCCACTCCCTCATTGCCACCCAGTTCCCTCGGGACTATCTCGGCATCGTGGGGTTCTCCGAGGTTGCTCGGGAGATCCGCGCCGGCGAGCTGCCCGAGGTGTCGTGGGACTTCGTATATGGAACGAACATGCACCATGCGCTGATCCTCGCCCGGCGAATGCTCGCCCGGCGGAGTGGCACCAAGCAGATCGTCATGATCACGGACGGGGAACCGACGGCGCACCTGATGGAGGACGGCGAGGTCTTCTTCAACTACCCGCCCGTGAGCGCAACGGTGGACGCCACGCTCGCAGAGGTGCTCCGGTGCACGCGCGACGGAGTTCGCCTGAACATCTTCGCGCTCGACGCGACTGGCCACTTGCGGGAGTTCGTCGAGAAGATAACCGAGCTCAACGGCGGCCGGGCCTTCTTTACGACCCCTGAGACGCTCGGTGATTACGTGCTCGTGGACTTCATCGAGCACCGGCGAGGGATTGGGCGCGTCGGCCGGTCCGCCTGAAATAAGGAAAGCGGACCTCGGGAGCCGATACCGGATCGCGCTAGATGCAGCCGACCCGGCTTGCATCTTGGCTGCTTGAGGTTCACAATGACTACAGCGATGTAACTACATGTCTGTAGTCGCCAAGGGGAGGGAATGCCGGTGGCCTTCCAGTCGATGATAATCGAGGGTCCTGATCGATCGTGGCAAGCGCGCGCCAACTGCATGGGCGTGGATCCAGATCTGTTCTTTCCCGAGAGGGGCGCTTCGACCCGTGAGGCCAAGGAAGTGTGCCGGGGCTGCGTTGTGCGAGACGACTGTCTCGACTTCGCAATCGCCAACGGGGAGAAGTTCGGCATCTGGGGCGGGATGAGCGAGAGAGAGAGAAGACGCGTTCGCCGGGCCAGGGTCCTTGCCCAGCAGAGCGCCTCTTGACGGCAATCGCCTGTTACCGATAAGGGAGCCGTCGGGCTTGCCTCGGCCCCCTGCTCAGCTTGAAGCGGTGGCCGCGAGTCGCCTGCGGCGCGCGATGCGTCGGCGCTCACGCTCCGATGTGCCGCCCCAAACGCCGTGGTCGATGTGGTTTGCCATGGCGTATTCCAGGCAGGGCGCTTTGACCGGGCAGTCCGCGCATATCCTGCGTGCCACCTCCACCCCTACCCCGTCGCTGGGGAAGAAGAGATCCGGAGGCTGCTCCTTGCACTTGCCTCGTGCCATCCAGGAAGTGTCCATCACCTCAATTGTTACTGGCTCGCAACACGGATAAGTGCGCGGAAGGGGAGTTTCTACCTTCAGATTTGCTGAGAGTTTCGCACCCGGAGCGACCCCCTCGGGAGTGCCAGGGGGGTCGAGCTGGCCTCGATGCCGATCTGAGGTGCCCAACCGGGGAAGCGGCCGGCGGTCGGTTAGACTCGCCACGATGACCATGAGCCCCGAGACCGAGCAGGAACAAGCCCCGGAACCGCCGCGCGGTCATGTGCGCATGGTCTACTTGGGCCCAGTCGCCCCTCACTGGGAGGTGGAATCGGAGTTCGGCGACCGCAACTTGATCGAGGAGTTCCGCCAGAGGGCGCTGGCGCGTCTAGTGCTCCTCCCGCCGCACGACCCACAGTTCCGACGTAACCGCGAGCGCATCGTTCGAGACTCCGAGCGAGAGAACATAGTTCTCGAGTGGGACCTTGGCGTGCCCGAAGAGGAAGTCGGTGCCGCCGTCTAGCTCGATGCCTGCAGGTCTCGGACTCACCGGCTGACCCTCTCGATCGGACGCGTTTCAGCCGTCGATCGGCAGCTCCAGCCGTGCCAGCCATAGACCTGGCGCGTCGACCTCGGCCGGTGTGGGCAAGTTCTTCGCATCGCCCCACATCTTTGCCAGTTGGAGCTCCCCGGAACGGTCCAGCACTCCTGAGACGAATCGGGCGCCCCGGTCTATCTGTGACTGATCCAACCTGAGCCCGAAGAGGGTCTCGGCGACCGTCTCCCCGTCTCCGCGGCTCACCCGGCGCCGGCGCATGGCCTCCCCGATCGGCGTCGTGTTGCCGATGAGGCGGCTGCCGATCGTTCGTGTCACGTTTTCGGCAAACCCCGACACAGCGGCTGTGACCGCGTCCAGCTCGGCGCGGACTTTCGTGAGCGCGGGATTGGGCTCGCTTTTAAGCAACGACGCCGGGTCGCCGAGCGTTCTCGCGAACGACGCCAGGTCGCTCGGATCGCTCTGCTGCAGCAGCTGTCCGAGCGCGTCGGGGTCGGGCCGGACCAGCTGGGCATGCTCCACTACGAGTCCGGCGATTCGATCGGCCACCGCCTGCCTCGAGAGGACCGTGTGGTACGCCATCTCGTGGACACAGAGCCAGAGTCGCAGATCGTCGATCGGCAGGCTCCAGTCAGCGGCAACTTTCGCGAGGTTCCCACTCACGACCAGCAGCTCCTCGCCCGGGACCGGGGCGAGCGGCACGTCGTAGGTCCCGAGCGCCCTCTCGGCGAGGTGGCCGGCCACGGAGCCGATCTGCCACGCGGTCATTGCCGGGAACATCGCTGCCGCCCACTGAGAAAGGAGGCCGGTCATCTCGTCGTCGTCCTCTGGGAGGGCGCCGCCACCGGACTCGTCCGAGGCGAACGGGTCGAGCTGACCATGGTGGCTGTCGGCGCCGCCCCCCTTGCCCGGTACGTCGCCGTCGTCGGGGTCAGGTGGACCGAGGGCCGCAGCGAGCCGATCGAGAACGGGCCGCCAGATATCGAGAGTGCGCCGTGTCCACTCGACACGGCTTGCCGGCACGAGGCGCACCGCACCACCGGCCGGGGCAATTGGCATTCCCGTCACTTCCGAGACGTGCAGCTCCGCGATCGCGCTCAGCTCCTCGAACCGGATCCGCTCGATCGGGTCAGGGTTCGGGTCAGGCCCGCCGCCCGCGGTGATCTGGGCCGCAAGCTGGTACGCCAGTTGCCATTGGAGCCCGGTACCGGACGGCATCATGCGGACAAGATCACCGAGCATGTTGCGCAAGAAGTCTCCGCCGCCGAAAAACGGAGTGTCGCTCACCTGTGCGATGCTAGGCGGTGGGCGCAGCTGTCGAGGCCGTCAGGCAGCCGGCTGCAGGAGGGCTTCGACGGTGGTGATCGACGTCCCCCTCTCGATCGTGAGAGAGACGTCAACGTCCGGAGGCATCATGTAGAGCGCCTCCTGGAGGGCTTGGAGCGATTCTACTCTCTGGCCGTTCACCGCTTCGATGACGTCTCCGACCTTCAAGCCAGCCGCCGCCGCAGCAGACTTCCCGGTTGCGATCGAGACGATCTCGACGCCGGGTTGCGCGAGCTGTCGCGTCTTGTGGGACGAGACTGCGAGGTCTCGGCCGGTCGAGCCGAGCGATTTCGAGCAGGTGCACCGTCCCTCTATGCCGAGCCAACCATGGATGACGCGTCCATGCAGGATGATCTGGCGGCCGACCTGCTCGGCGAGCTCACCCGGAATCTCGGTGACATGGCTGCCACTGCGGCCGGTGACCATGCCCAGCAGACGCGCTTGGCCGTCCACGAGGACGGCACCGGCGGGGGCCAAGCCAAGGTCACGAGTCTGCAAGGAGATGCTGTCCAGGAGTTGATAGTTGCCACTGGCCGACGTCGTCCCGGCTGAGCGCACCGATCCGATAGCGACAATCGAAGCATCGGCGTGGTCGGCATCTCGGTCGCTTCCCGAAAGCTCGGACCACTCGATGGCCAGCCAGTCGCCAGGCACGACTGTGCTGTCAGACGAGGCCGGAAGGGCGGTGAAAGAAGTCGACGCGGTGATGTTGATACTCACTACCGCCAACTGAGTCTCTTGATCGGCACCTATGACACGTCCTGCATATACGGCACCGTCGGATGTGGTCACGGCGATCGCGGAGGCTCCGCTTACGAGTGAGAGAGGCACGAGAATCTTGCCGGTCGCGGCGATCACGACGCCGTTGCCGCTGACCGTGCCCCCTGCCTTGGACACCTGAACGACCGTCAGGGCCGCATGGACCCTTGCGGCGATGGAGTCGAGGGTCGGCGATGCCAGGGCCGTGACGCCCGATGGGGCGACCGTCGTAGAGACGACCACCGCCTGGGATACGGTCCGCGGGCTTCTAGCTGTCCAGACGGTGAGGTGTGTGCCGATAAGCACGACGCCCGCGGCGAGCACGGCGCCGACGAGCCCTGCTGACCATGCCCCAGCCCTGGTCGGGGTGCGTGAGAGCCACCGTTCACGGGCCTCCGACGCCTCGGCGGAGATGGAGTGGCTGGGCAACCAACTCACCTCCGACGGGTGGCGCCAGAGTCGGTCCTCGGCTGGAAGGAGGCGGCCCGGCTCGTCATCGTCGTCGAAGCTCTCATCGAACTCGCGAGAAGCTTCTGTCACGGCCAACGAGGATACAAAGGGACCGACTCGGTGTCTGCGCGGCCCCTCGGCCCCGCTCCGCGCGCAAGACCGCTTGCCGCTGCGTACCATTCACCTATGCCTCGAAACCCCGCGCCTGAGCCGCCCACGGGGGATGACTGGTTGCTTCTCACCGATGCCATCCTGCCGAGCTCGGTGGCGCTCGAGTGGGCGCAGGGGGCGAAATGGGGAGGAGTTGCGGGTTTCTTCGGGATCGTGCGGGATCATGCCGAGGGACGGGACGGCGTCGTGGGGGTCGACTACGAGGCCTACGAGGAACAGGTGTTGCCGCGGCTCCGCGAGCTTGCAGCCAAGGCGCGCTCGCGATGGCAGGATTCCGGACGGATCGTGCTCTGGCACAGGATCGGGTACCTCGCGGTTGGGGAGACCTCCGTGGCCGTGGTGGTCTCGGCACCTCACCGAGACGATGCTTTTGGCGCTTGCCGCTTCCTCATAGACACCTTGAAGGAGACGCTCCCCATCTGGAAGTTGGAACACTGGTCTGCAGGTTCGGGCTGGAGCCCGGCAGCCCGCTCGATCGTCGAGGTGGAGCGGCCTTGAGACAATCGCTGGCGATCGACGTCGGTACCTCGCGAACCCTGGTTGTCGACCCGACTCGTGGCCTGCTCGTCGACGAGCCGAGTCTGGCTGCCGTCGACATCGCGACGGGAAAGCTCCTCGCGTTCGGGAAGAGCGCCCGTGCGATGGTCGGCACCGCTGCCGGTGAGGTGGCCGTCGCAAGTCCGGTCCGGCAGGGTCAACTCGTAGACCTGGAGCTGACGGACCAAATTGCCGCCGAGCTCCTCGAGCGCGCCAAGCATGCCGGGATCCACCGACCAGAGGTGCTCTGCTGTGTCCCAGGGGCCGCAACCGGTGTCCAACAAAGGGCGCTCGAGCGGTCCTTCAAGAAGGCCGGCGCCCATAAGGTGGACTTTCTCGACCACGCAGTCGCGTGCGGTATCGGGGCCAGGTTGCGCCTGGAGGAGCCTGTCGCCTCGATGGTCATGGACGTCGGGGCGGGGACGAGCGACATTGCCGTGATGGCTCTCGGAGGTGTCGTGACCGGCGCTTCTGTCGGTGTCGGTGGGAGTGACTTCGACGAGGCGATCCGCCATCTGTGCCAGCGCTCGTTCGATCTGGTGCTCCCTCCCGGATCCGCGGAGGCGATCAAACGAGCGCTCGGCAGTGCCTGGCCGACTGACGAGCGCAAGCTGGAAGTGCACGGGCGCGACGTCGGAAACGGCATGGCCCGGACCGTCGTGCTGTCTCGCGGGGAGGTATCGACGGCTATCGCAGAGCACGTCGAGACGATCATTCGTGCGGCCGTGAGCTGTATCACCGAGTCGCCGCCGGATCTGGCGAACGACCTGTTGGCGCGCGGGCTCTACCTTGCCGGCGGAGGAGCGCTGCTCGGTGGCTTCGCCCAGCGATTGGCCACGGCCACCGGAATCCCGATCCACCTCGTCACGTCTCCGGAGACGGTCGCCGTGACCGGCGCCGCACGCTCGCTCCGCGCTATGCACTCCGCGTCGGCGCCCCCAGCCGTCGGCTCGCGGCCCGAGGCACCGGTGTCGAGGGCGGACTGAGGCGGACTGAGGCCAAGAGAGGCACTAGGAGCGGAGGAGGTCCTCAGCGGCCTGACGAACCTGCCAATCCCTGTCCTTTAGGGCTTGCTCGAGTGCCGAGTTGACTTCCGCACCCTCGAAGGGAGCCAGCGCAATCACGGCCCGCCGCCGCACGGCGGGTCGGTCCTGCAGACCCATCATGATGGCGGGGAGCCCCGCTGGGTCTCCGATCGCTCCGAGAGCGGCTACGGCCGACTCTCGGCAGAGCGGGTCGGAATGTCCAGAGGCGATCCGGCAGAGGTCTGCGACGGCACGACGGTCCCTAGCCTCGCCGACTGCAAAGCAGGCGGCCTCGACCACGCTCGCGTCGGTGTCGGCGAGCAGAGGCAGGTAGCTCGCCAGGTCGAGAGGCAGCGCCAACTCAGCGATGTACCGGCGTGCCGGGGCTGACGAGTCGCGCATCGCTCTTGCGACGAGGTTGCTTCCGGCCCTGCCCATCCGGACGAGCGCGCCTAGCGCCGCAGCGCGCACGCCAGCATCTGGGTCGTCGAGGAGGCCGAGAGCTCGCTGCTCATCGCGCTCGTGGCCGGCAAGGGCGGCCGACCGGCGGCGCAGCGCGCGCTCGACACCCTCTTGCGCGTGTAAGTCTGAACGATGATGAGCTCCTACGATCCTCAGAGCCTAGAGGCCAAGGCCAAGGCCAAGGCCGCAGACTTGGCGAACGACTCTTCCGATGCCCCAGTGCCCGGTGCCCCAGTGCCCGGTCCCACCGCTCCACCGCGGCGATGGAGCCTTCGGTTCAAGGTGCTGAGCGGGGCGGGCATCCTTCTCGCAGCTGCTCTCCTCGTCTCCTCCCTTGTCAGCATTCCCTACTACGCGCTCACTCCTGGCAGCGCGCAGAGTGTCCTGCGACTGATCGGGCTCCCTCCGGCGAAGACCCACGATCACACAGGTGCGATAGACCTCGTCGACGTCGAGATCACCTCCATGCGCGCGATCGACTGGATTTACTTCGAGCTTGACCCGAGCGCGTCGATCTACTCCTCGGCCGCCATCCAGGGCCCGGAGACAAACGCCCAGTACAACACCGAGGGCGTGCTCGACATGGCCGATGCTCGTCAAGCCGCGAAGGTCGTCGCCCTCACCGAGCTTGGCTACCGGGTAAGTGTCGTCCCGAACGGCTCACTCGTCTACGCGCTAGATCCTGGCTCTCCGGCTGAGGCCGCCCTGCAAGTCGGCGACGTCATCGTAAAAGTGGGCGCCAGGCGCGTCACCTCCCCTGCCGCCCTGTCCGCCGCGCTCTTCGCATATCGCGCGGGCCAAGCCGTTTCGCTGCGCTTCAGGGCCTATCCAAGCGGAGTCACGAAGTCAGCGACTCTGCATCTCGGTGTTTGGCGGTGGCAGGGAGCGGGCGTGAACCAGCAGCTCACCTGCGTCCCGACCGACGTGAGGACGTCCGATCCGGTTGCCAAGCTCTTCGACGACCAAGGTGTTCTCTATGCGCCGAGCAAGAAGCATCCCGGCAGCGCCACGCCGTGCATCGGGGTGCTTGGAGCCGAGCCGTCCTACGCCGTGAGACTCCCGTTTCCTGTCAACCTCAATAGCGAGGGAATTGTCGGCCCATCCGCCGGATTGGCTTTCACTCTCGGGCTGATCGAGAAGCTGGACGCGGGCGATCTCACGGGCGGCCGGCAGGTCGCGGCGACTGGGACCATGTCGGTTACTGGAGCAGTCGGCGCGATCGGGGGGATCCGCCAGAAGACGATCGCGGTGCGAGCGGCGGGAGCGAGCATCTTTCTCGTGCCTCGTGCCAACTACGCGGTCGCCGAGCACAACGCCGGTCCCAAGTTGAAGGTCTTTGCAGTTTCGACCATCGGGCAGGCGCTCGGCATCCTCGAGCGGCTCGGCGGTCGGCTCGTCAAGGTCGGCCCAGGGTGAGGTTGTGGGACAGTGGGAAGCCGCTGCCAGCCGACGTGCGCGGCCAGGGTAGCGCCGGCAGCAGCCGGGCAGCCGCTTTGTCCGCGGAGCGGCTGGGAACCGTCCTAGTCTGTCGGCCATGGTGCCGGAAGAAACGCCTGTCGTCTCGATCTCGTCTAGCACGTCGCTTAATCCCGATGAGATTCCGAGGCGGAGCTTCCCGACGGCTCGCAAAGGCGTCGACGGCGACGCAGTTCGTCGATACCTCGACACCCTGGCCGATGACGTCCGTGGGCTGCTCGAGCGAGAATCTCAGCTTCGCCGGCGGCTCATGGAGGCTGAGCGTAAAGCCAGTGAGCCTCCCGTGCTCGACGAAGCCACGCTCAACCGTGCCGTGGGAGCTGAGACCGCGCGTGTCCTGCAAAGTGCCCATGACGCCGCTCGCGAGGTGATTGCCCGCGCCGAGCAGACTGCGCGCGAGATGCTCGCCGAGACCGAGACCAGAGTTGGCGAGCTGAGCGCCAAGGCCAAGCAGGAGGCGACGGCGCTCGTCGAAGAGGCGCGAGTGGAAGCAGTCGCCCTGACGGCCAGAACGCTCTCCGAGGTGAAGGCACTGGAGGAGGGAGCGCACTTCGAGGCCGAGTCGCTCCTCGAGGCGGCCCACGACGACGCCGTCGCGCTCCTCGACACAACGAAGCAGAGATGTCGTCAGACGGTTCGAGACGCCCGCAAGTTGCGAGCATCTGTGCTCTCCGATCTTGTGGAGCAGCGCAGAGCGCTTTTTGTCCAGCTCGAGCAGCTCAGGTCGGGCCGGGACTCTCTCGTCGAGGTGGTCTCGGCTGTCGAGACGACAGTCGAGGAGCTGAAAGGCCGGCTCGAAGGAGCCGAGCACGGGGCGCGGGTCGCGGCGGCAGAGGCAGGTGAACGGGCCGAGATGTTCGTCGACGACGAGGTCGAGAGCCTGCTCGAGCCAGACCTCGCGCTCGACCGCCACAGCGAGCTGCTCGGCGCCGACGAAGAGGGCGAAGAGGGTGATCTCGGTGACGAAGCTGCCGACGAGCCGGATCGAAGTGCCGGCCCGGACGGCGACGGCGATGGGGCGGCTGGCGAGATCGACCTGACCGCGCTCGGCGAGTCCGACGACGATGAGCTGGTTGTCGACCAAGACGACGAGCATCATCGTGACAAAGTGGCGGCAGAAGACGCGGCTGCCTCTCGGCGCAGCGTGGGCGAGCTGTTTGCGAGGATCCGTGCTGCGCGAGCCGATGCCACTGATGCCGCGGACGCCGATGCCACTGATGC
>CAZAMA010000048.1:15619-19912 GCA_964485645.1 uncultured Acidimicrobiaceae bacterium
TCCGTGCTGCGCGAGCCGATGCCACTGATGCCGCGGACGCCGATGCCACTGATGCTGCGCGAGCCGATGCCACTGATGCTGCGCGAGCCGATGCCACTGATGCCGCCGATGCTGAAGCGCGGGACCCGGAGGGCGAGGACGCTCCGGAACCGGACCCGGAGAGCGAGGACGCTCTTTCTGATCCGGCGACTGCTCAGGACAGCGAGCAACACAGCTCCGAGGACGACGTCGACATCGAAGCGAGTAGCGAGACGGAGGCGGAACCGGTACCGGACGTGCCCGACGTGTCTATCGAGGAGCCGCCCGCGGCCGCGGCGTGGGGTGCAGCGGCCCGAGCTCGACGCGATGAGTTGGTGAAGCCCGCCGTGAGCAAGCTCGCGCGCGCCCTCAAGCGGGCTCTGCAGGATGACCAGAACGAGTTGTTGAACGCCCTTCGTCACGCAGCGGGCGCAGCAGACCTCGAGGTACTGCTTCCGGAGGAGACCCAGAAGGAGAGATACCTTGTCTCCTCCTCGGGGGCTCTCGCCGATCTCTGGCTCGTCGGCTGGCACTGGCTGGATGAAGGGAGCGGGAAAGATCTCTCTCAAGATGGGGCGAACCTGGCTGAGGCGTCAGCCGAGGCCGGGAAACGCCTTGGGTTCGAGCTCGCCGGCGAGCTGTCATCCCTACTTCGTCACCGTCTAGCCGAGTCCTTTCGCGCGCAGGGCGACATAGGTGATGGCGCACATGATTCAGCAGGCGCGGCGTATCGTGAGTGGAAAGGACCCCGTATCGAGGGAATTGCTGGTGACTTCGCGACCAGCGCTTTCACCGTAGGCACTCTTGCTCGGGCCGATGGCACATCCGTACGTTGGGTTGTCGGCGATGTCGAACCTTGCCCCGACTGCGACGACAACGCGCTGGCCGGGGATCAGCCGGCCGGTGCCACGTGGCCCACCGGCCAAGTCGGACCACCCGTGCACCCAGGGTGCAGGTGTTTGCTCGTGGCGACGACTCCGACGCCGTGAGTGGTGAGACACTCGACAGACGGCTAGAAGAGTCTTGGCAGGGGTGAGCGAGGTGGTGGAGTGAGAGTCCCGAACGATGCGGTACTGACGCCAAGTACCCATCCGGTCAGGCGATATCAAATTTGGCTGCTATTGGCCATCATCGCCATCATCGTCCTACTGGTCGTTCTCCAGGGTGCTGCTGACCTCTTCACGAACTACCTCTGGTACCGATCCGTTGCTTTTGACGACGTCTGGCGAGTGATGACTGCAACTCGGATCGAGCTGTCAGTCTTCTTCATCGGGGCGTTCTTCGTCGCCTGCTGGCTCAGTCTTCTCGTTGTCGACCGGATCGCACCGCGGGCCCTCTTCATGGCTCCCGAGCAGGAGCTGGTTCGGCACTACCAGGCATTGGTAGGACGCCATCGCTTCGCGGTTCGCACGGCGGTATCGATAGTCGTCGCGCTGATCGTAGGTGGAGGGACGGGCTCACAGTGGCAGAACTGGATGCTGTTCCTCCACGGAGGAACATTTGGGGTAAAGGACCCCCAGTTTCACAAGGACATCGGCTACTTCGTCTTCAGATTGCCGTTCTTGTCGTTTCTCGTCGGTTGGACCCAAGTATCTCTGGTCGTGCTGGCCCTCGTCTGCGCGGCGGCCTACTACATGAACGGCGGGCTGCGGTTCTCAGGCCCATCTCCCCGCGTCGATCCCCGGGCGACGTCACACTTCTCGCTGATATTTGCCGCCTTTGCCCTTGTGCGCGCCGCCGGTTACTTCTATGTGGACCGGTATGCGCTGGACGTCTCGCCGAACGGGCTGTTTCAAGGTGCTGGCTACACAGCGGTACACGTCAGACTCCCAGCTCTCAACCTTCTCGTCGTCGTTGCTCTCGTCGCGTTCGTCATGTTCATCTACAACGTCTACTCACGTGGCTGGATACTGCCGGTCGTCGCGGCCGGGCTCTGGTTGCTCGTGGCCATCGCGGCTGGCATCGTCTTTCCGTGGGCTGTGCAGACCCTGAGGGTCGGTCCCTCGCAGAGCACGCTCGAGCTGCCGTATCTCTCGCGGAACATCGCCGCGACGCGCAGCGCATACGGTCTGAACGGCGTCAGCCAGATCCCATATCAGGGGGCCCACGATGCCACAGCGGGGATCATAAGCAATGACGCGTCGTCGTTAAAGAACGTCGATCTCTGGGATCCGTCGGTGTCGTCCGAGACATTTCAGGTCCTGCAGCGCAAGGCCGGCTTTTACTCGATCAACGGCCTCTCGCTCGATCGCTACGAGCTCAGCTCGGGCCCAGGAAAGCCCGCGAAGCTGACGCCTGTGGTCGTCGGAGTTCGCGAGATCTCCGCATCCAACCTGAACAGGACAACCTGGGTCAACACTCACCTTGTGTACACACACGGATACGGTGTAGTCATGGCACCGGCGAATACGACGGGCAGCAACCCGGAATTCGTACTGAGCGGCGTGCCTCAGCAGAGAACATCGAGTGCGCCGGCAGTCACAAATCCTGCTATCTACTACGGGCTTGGAGAGTCGGGTTACGTAGTGGTCGACTCCGCTCAGGACGAGTTCGGCTACCAGTCATCGTCAGGACCGGTGATGAGTCGATACGCGGGCTCCGGCGGAATCAAGATCGGCAGTATCTGGGGGAAAGCGGCCTTCGCGCTGCGTTTCCACGACTTCAACCTTTTCGTATCACGCCTCGTCACGCCGGCATCGCGGATCATTTTCAACCAGGACGTCCGCACTCGCGTGCACAACGTCGCGCCGTTCCTCCAAGTGGATGCGAACCCCTACCCTGTCGTGGCCGATGGGCAGATCGACTGGATAGTGGATGCATATACGACGACGAGCTACTACCCGTACTCCCAAGATTCGTCGACCCCTGGTCTGTCGGCGTCCAGTGGGCTTTCCGGCACTTTCAACTATGTCCGAAACTCGGTCATAGCCGTGGTCAATGCCTACTCCGGCAAGGTCACTCTCTATAGTGTCGACCAGACCGACCCGATACTACGGGCCTGGGAGAGGACATTCCCGGGGATGTTTCATCCGCTGTCGCAGATGAGCCATACCTTGCAGCAGCACCTCAAGTACCCGCAAAGCCTCCTCTCCATCGAAGCGACCATGTTCGGCAAGTACCACCTACCACCGAGTGAGGCCTCCAACTTCTACAACAACTCTGCTGCCTGGCAGGTCGCTCTTACTGGGACCGGGAGTGCGGCAACTGTGGTACAGGCCGTCTACCAGCTTTTGGAGCTTCCCGGGCAGTCGTCGCCGACTTTCAATGCCTTTCTGCCGCTCGTTCCTATAGGGGGTGGCAGGGCGCAGAACCTCAGCGCCTTTGTCGTAGCCAATTGCACCGCGGCGGGATACGGCAAGCTCACGGCATTCGAGGTACCCCAAGGGAGCAACGCGGTTGCCGGGCCTGCGATCGTGAATTCAAGCATCGCGGCGCAGGCACTGGTGTCCGAGAAGACTACCCTGCTCGACCAACAGGGATCGCGGGCAATCTTCGGGCCGACCTTGATGATCCCCATCGACGACTCGCTTCTCTACGTGCGAGCACTATTCGTATCATCTTCGAACAATGCGATACCGCAGTTCCAGTATGTAGTGGCGGTATGGGGCAACCAAATCGCGATAGCTCGGACTTTGCTCGGAAGCGGCGGAGCACTTGCCCAGGTGATTGGGCCTGCTGTGGCAGCTGTGGGCGCGAGCGCCCCGATCGACATCTCCGCAAGTATCTCGGCCGAGGTGCAGCAAGCGGCGAGCCTGCAGGCTCAGGCTCTGAGCGCCCTGAGACGTGGCGACTTCGCGGTCTTCGGGAAGGATCTGGCCGGAGTGGGGAGTCTTCTCGGCGACGTGAAGACGCAGCTAGCCAAGTTGGCGGCGGAGAAGGCGAAGTCGACGAGCTCAGCTCGCGTGCACGCTGGCGCGGGGAAGGTGCATACGGGCTCGCCAGGGCGTCCGGCCGCGACGAACCGCGTAGCGGGCGACCTGGTAGGTGGTGCCTGACAGGCGCGTAGCCCGAGGTCACCGAGCGCGGCGAGTAGGACGTCGTTGGCGTGTTCCCGGTGGCAGCGTGACCCTCTGAGCGCGTACACCGCTTTTGTTCGCGCTTGGAGCGCGTGTCTGGCCAGGCAATCCAGCTTGGACCGCATTGTCTGTTGGCCGCCCTCGGGTGGCCGCGCTTGCCGGCAGCCGCTATGCTGACGGCGACACCGCGGGGTGGAGCAGTCAGGTAGCTCGTCGGGCTCATAACCCGAAGGTCGTAGGTTCAAATCCTACCCCCGCC
>CAZAMA010000049.1:0-19538 GCA_964485645.1 uncultured Acidimicrobiaceae bacterium
CTGCGGGGCGGGGCCGGGCCGGGCCGGGCGCCTACTGCTGCCGGGCGCCGGCACGTACCGTGGCTCCCCAGACCACCGAAACCCCCATCTGTGTGCCTGCAGTGACCGACGCGACCCTGACAGGTCAGTTCCGGCACACAGTTCGAGCCAGGCCCCCTCAGCCAGCTTCGCGCGAGGCCCTGACGAGGGCTTCCAAGGTAGTTGCGGCCCTGCCCGTATCGAGGACCTCCACGGCGAGCTCGATACCGGCCGCGATGGTCTCGACCATGCCCGATACGACGAGCGCGGCGCCGGCATTTAGGAGGACGAAGTCGCGGCGCGGTCCGGGCTCACCGGCAAGCACCGCCAAAGCCAGCTTCGCGTTCAGCTGCGCCTCGCCTCCTTGCAGGTCTCCGAGCTCTGACCTCGAGAAACCGTAGGTCCGCGGGTCCACCACGAAGCTCCGGCGCCGATAGGGCTCAGGGCCGCCCTCGCACCGCACGGTCTCGAGCACAGTCGAGGTTGTCACCGTGCTGAGCTCGTCCAAGCCGTCATGGCCGAACACGACCATCGCGTGAAGGGTTCCGCTCGCCTCCAGCACCGCGAGCATCCTCTCTGCCATCGCCGGATCGCCGACTCCGATCAGCTGTCTTTGCGCCGCCGCCGGGTTCGACAAGGGGCCGAGAAAGTTGAACACCGTGGCGACACCGAGCTCACGACGGACCGGAGCGACATGGCGCATGGCCGGATGGAACCGGGGCGCAAAGCAGAAGCCGATTCCGGCGCTCGCGACGCACCGTTTCACGCCCGCCGGGTCGAGGTCGATGACGACGCCGAGCGCCTCGAGCACATCCGCGGATCCTGCCATCGACGAGATGGCCCGATTACCGTGCTTGCACACCTTGGCGCCAGATGCGGCCACGATGAGCGCAGAGATGGTCGAGACGTTGATCGTCCCGCTCCGGTCACCCCCGGTACCGCATGTATCGACGAGCTCCCCTGCGATCTCGAGCGGCTCAGCTCTGGCGCGCATCGCGCTCGCAAGCCCCGAGATCTCCTCCACGGTCTCGCCCTTCGTTCGCAGCGCTGCCAGAAAGGCCGCCACCAAGGTGGCACTCGCCTCGCCCGCAAGGACCGAGTCGAGCGCCGCGGCCGCTTCGGAGGCGGTGAGGTCCTCACGGCGAAACAGCCTCCCGAGCACCTGCGACCATCCCGCTACGGCGTCGCGTGCGTCCGACGGCTCGAGAGCAGGACCGGCCCGGGCGGGAGTGTCACCGGCCACCTCAGTCCCACCAAAGATGGTGCTCGAGCACTCCCCGAGCGATCAGGCCGAGCTGCACCTGCGAGGTGCCCTCCACGATCGTGAGTTGCCTCGCATCGCGATACCACAGCTCCGTAGGGTGATCCTTCATGTAGCCCGCAGCGCCGAGCAGCTGCACAGCCAGCCCCGACGCCTTCACCGCGACCTCCGTCGCGTGGTACTTGGCCATCGACAGGTATGGCACCCACTCGCGGGTGAACTTACCCTGGTCGGCGAGCCAGGCGGCACGGTAGGTAAGGAGGCGGGCGGCTTCGATCTCGACGGCCATCTTCGCGATCTCCCACTGGATGCCCTGGAAGTCGGACATCTTGCCACCGAAGCCGGACCGGCCCTTTACGTACTCGGTGGCGTACATGAGCGCGCCCTCGGCAAGCCCGATCCCGCGAGCTGCCACGATCGGGCGCATCGAGTTCAGCCCGAGCATCGCCAGCGCGAAACCCCCGACCTCTCCGATCACGTTCTCCGCGGGCACACGCACCTCGGAGAGGAGCAGCTCTCCGGTGTCGACCCCCCGCACCCCCATCTTGCGGTCGAGCGAACCGACCGAGACTCCCGGAGTCGAGCGATCGACGATAAAGGCCGTTATCGAGTCATGTCGCCTGCTCGCCGTGTCGCCTGTCTTCGCGAAGACCGTGTACCAGTCGGCCTGCGCGATGCCCGACATCCAGCACTTGGTCCCGTTGAGAACCCAACCCCCCGGGTTGCTCGGATCCGGCGTCGCACGCGTGCGCATCCCGACGACATCGCTGCCTGCCTCGGGCTCCGACAGGCCGAAGGCCGACCTCGCGGCTCCCTCCGCGATCCCTGGCAGATACCGCTTCTTCTGCTCCTCTGAGCCGGCGATCATCACCGGGCCCGTCGGAAGACGCGTCAGCAGCAACATGAGCGCCGCCGTGTTCGAGTACTTGGCCACCTCTTCGATGGCAATCGTCAGTCCGAGAATGCCCGCTCCAGCACCGCCGTACTCCTCGGGAATGCAAAGTCCGAGGAGTCCAGCGTCCCTGAACGCGGCGAAGATGTCCTCTGGGTACTCCCCCGTCTCGTCGATCTCTCTCGCGCGAGGCCGTACCTTGTCCTTCGCGAGCCGTCGCGCCATCTCCTGCAGGCCTTGCAGCTCTTCTGGAAGGTCGAAGTTCATAGGCGAAGGTTAGCCGCGGCCCACTGGCGGCCCTTTGCCGCAGCCGGGCTACCGCAGCCGGGCCGGCTCCGCCCTTGGGACCTCTGAGCCGTGACCCGGCGAGCGGATCGTTCAGGCCGTCCTGCGCCGCTGCCTCAGGACACGGCGGCGCTCACGTTCGGTGAGACCCCCCCAAACGCCTTCGCGCTCGCGTCCCGCCAACGCGTGCTCGAGGCATGTCTGACGGACCGGACAGGCGTCGCACACAGCCTTTGCCTCCCACGAGTCGTCGTCAGACACCGGGTAGAATATGTCAGCGTCGAGCCCCCGGCAGGCCGCTCGCTGGCGCCACGTGGCGTTCATTGCTTTTCCACTTTCGTTTAGTGCGTGCCGCGGCGAACAACCCGGCACCGTGATTGGATTTCCTGGCTCACCCGCGCGGACATGACGAGCGGGCCACCGCCGGCCAGGAATGGCAATTATTCACGATGCCAGCCGCGCTGTCAATGGTCCCTGAGAAATACCTGTAGAATCGCCCGCGCTCAGGAGGCGACCCGCGGACGGCACCGGGATGCCAGAGAGGGTCACGCGCTGATCCCCGGCGGTTCGCTCGACCGCCCGGCAGCCGGTCTGACGGCTCTAGCTGGCCATTGCCGCCCAATCGGCCACAAGCGAAGCTCTCAACTCCGGACTGAGCTCGGTCTCGTAGGAGTACGCCGGGTGGTTGACGGCAAGGCTCGCAGGACCTTTGCGCAAGGCCGCACGCTCGTCCTCGTCGAGGACGAATCTCACATAGTGAACGGACGCCGTCAGCTCCTCGCGTGTCAGCTGCGCCGCGTGCTCGGTATCGACTCTGGCCGCGACGGTTCTCACGGGATCTTGACCTGTGCGCAGCTCCACTGCGCGCTCGATCCCGACGAGCTTCGGTAGCCACTCGCGCAGCTGCGCATCGTCACGGAGCTCGACGAACAGTGTGAGCGACAGCTCTCCGGGGCCTGGGATCAGCGGGTTGTAGACGTCGAGCTCGCCCTGTACCTGGTTGTCCGACACCAGCTTCTCGGCCCGAACCATCTCCTGGATCTGGAACAGCATCGTGGTGCGGTTCTCGAACACCACGGTGACGATCGGCCCGATCGCCAGTCGCCGCAGCTTCTTGAGCGCGATGACGTCTCGGCGGAACTCCTCCCGCCTCCGCTCGTAGGCGCGGAGATCGGCTATGTCGGAAAGCTCCAGCTTTGCCACGGGTAGCTCAGCGATCTCGGGCTTTGTTGTCTTCTCGGGCTCTCCGGCGCAGGGCTGTGTCAGTCGTCGAGCGACTGTAAGCCCTTTGTGAACCGCCCGGCGTGGCTCTTTTCGGCACGTGCCAGCGTCTCGAGCCACTCGGCGACGTCCTCGAAACCCTCCTCGCGCGCGGTGCGAGCAAAGCCCGGATACATCTCGCTGTACTCATAGGTCTCGCCTTCGATCGCCGAGCGGAGGTTGTCCGCCGTGCCGCCGACCGGCTTTCCTGTGACAGGATCGCCCACGGCCTTCAAGAAGTCGAAGTGCCCGAAAGCGTGGCCGGTCTCGCCCTCGGCGACGGAGCGAAACAAGGCGGCGATGTCAGGCTGGCCCTCGATGTCGGCAGCCTGGGCGAAGTACAGATACCTTCGGTTGGCCTGGCTCTCGCCTGCGAAGGCGGTTTTCAAGTTCTCTTCCGTCTGGCTGTTCGCGAGTTCCGGCACATTGCCCTCCTGGGTGCATCGAGCGAAAATGACTTCAACTTCTGGGTGATTCTAATACGGTGACTTTCTTACGATCCGCGATATGGCAGGCTTGGGAGCCACCATGAACCGCCCTTTGACGACTTTCGACCGCGGCACAGCCCTCGAGCGGCTTGCCTCGGAGCGCTTCGACGTACTCGTCATCGGCGGGGGGATCACGGGCGCTGGTGTGGCTCTCGACGCCGCGGCTCGCGGCCTTCGCACTGCCCTTGTCGAGCGATCCGACTTCGCCTCTGGAACCTCCTCCAGGTCCTCCAAGCTGGTCCACGGTGGGTTGCGCTACCTCCAGCAGAAAGAGTTCGGACTGGTTCACGAGAATCTCGTCGAACGTCATCGGCTCTTGCGGAATGCCCCGCACCTCGTCGAGCCGCTCACGTTCTTGCTCCCTCTCTTCGGCAAGGGCGGAGTAGTCGACCAAAGCATCGTCAAGGGCTACTCGATCGCTCTGTGGCTCTACGACCTCGGGGGCGGCTGGCGCATCGGTAGGCGCCACAAGAAGGTATCCGCCGAGGAGATCTACGAGCACCTGCCGACACTGGCTCGCGGCAGGGTAGTTGCCGGATTCCTCTACTACGACGCGCAGGCAGACGACGCCCGTCTCACTTTGGCGATCGTCCGGACCGCGGCGCTCGAGCACGGAGCCGTCGCCGCGAATTACGTGGCGGCATCCGGCCTGCGCACCGATTCGGCCGGGCGTATCTGCGGCGCCACGGTCGTGCCGCTGCTCGCCGGCGCGCCCGGAGAATCCTTCGACATCAGTGCTGCGGCCGTCGTGAACGCGACTGGCGTCTGGGCCGACGAGGTCCGCTCACTTAAAGGGGGCACGCCTCGCGACGGGCTGCGACCCGCCAAGGGCATCCACCTCACGGTGCGGCGGTCCAAGCTCCCCTGCGACGTGGCAGCGGTCCTTCCGACGGGCAAGGACAAGCGGACTATCTTCGTCGTGCCCTGGGGTGACTTCACCTACCTCGGGACGACCGACACCGACTACGACGGACCGCTCGACGATCCCGGGGTGACCACCGCAGACGTCGAATATGTGCTCGCAGCCATCAACGGGGCGGTCAGCGAACCTCTGACGCGGGCCGACGTCACCGCGACCTGGGCAGGTCTTAGGCCGCTGTTGGCAGCTTCGCCCCATCAAAGGGCACCGAGCGCCCGCACGGCTGACCTCTCCCGGCGCCACCGGGTCATCGTGTCGGAGGAGGGGCTTGTCACGATCACTGGCGGGAAGCTGACGACTTACCGCAAGATGGCACAGGACACGGTCGACACCGTCGCCAAGGTGCTCGAACGCAAGATCGCTTCCTCGCCGACGAAGCGTCTCAAGCTTCGCGGAGCCGCGGCGCCCAGCGCCTCGACCATCGCGGGCCTCACGGCCGCGACAGGCTTGGAGCCATCTGTGGTGTCCTCGCTGATCGCGCGCTACGGCGGCGAGGCACCGGCCGTAATTGGCCTGATCGAGCGGCAGGCGTCGCTCGCGCAGCGCCTGGTCCCCTCTCTGCCCTACCTGGCCGCCGAGGCCGTCTATGCCTGTCGCTACGAGATGGCCGAGAGGCTCGAAGACGTTCTGGCACGCCGGACCCGAGCTCTCCTTCTCGATGCGGCTGCCAGCCGGGACTCGGCGGCCGCGGTCGCCGATCTCATGGCCGGCGAGCTCGGGTGGGACCAACGTCGCACCGAGGTCGAGCTGGCCGCTCTCGCCCGTCTTGTCGAAAGCGAGCTCGCGGCCGTCCGACATCCCGACGGGCAGGACGACCCGGCGACCGGGGCTTGAACCCAGCCATGACGAGACCGACGCCTCCGATCCCATTCGCGGGAGGCGCCGCGGCTGCCGGCGAGCACTTTGGTGGTCCGCGCGCCACCGTGACAGGAGCCTGGTTGGATCAGCTGCGCGGTACCGGCGCGGCCGTCGACACGACGTCCGCGGCCACAGCTGAAGCCGGCCGCGACTGGTGGCCACTGTCACTTCACTGGGCCCTCGAAGGTGCTACCCCGGCCAGACCGGCCGCCGTCGTCCGACCGGCAGATGTCGGCGAGGTCGCGGCGGTGTTGAGACTGTGCTCGGACGCGGGCATCCCTGTCACGCCAGCCGGTGGCCGGAGTGGGGTTTGCGGCGGGTCGATCCCGGTGTTCGGGGGCATCACGCTCGACACGGGCGCGCTCAGCGGGATCACCGGCGTCGACGACACGTCCCTGCTCGTCGACGTCGGCGCCGGCACCTTTGGCAGCGATCTCGAGCGGCAACTACGCGAAGAGCACGGCCTCACGCTCGGCCACTGGCCCCAGTCGCTCGATCTCGCCACAGTCGGCGGGTGGATCGCGTGTCGTGGCGCGGGCCAGTACTCGACGCGCTACGGCAAGATCGAGGACATCGTCGCCGGCCTCGAGGTCGTCCTCGCCAGCGGCGAGACCATTCGCACCGGTGCCATGGCCGGCGCTGGTCCGCGCTCGGCGATGGGTCCGGATCTGACACAGCTGTTCCTCGGAGGCGAGGGCACCCTGGGTGTCATCACCTCTGCCCGCCTGCGAGCCCATCCGGTGCCGGCCAGCGAGATGAGGGCAGCTTACGGTTTCGCTGACTTTGCCGAGGGGCTCGACGCGCTGCGCAGGACTCTGAGGCGGGGCTCGACGCCCGCGGTCCTGCGCCTCTACGACAAGCGGGAGTCGAAACGCAGCTTCGAGGTCGACACCAGCGTCCTTATAGCCCTTGACGAGGGCGATCCGTCGATCATAAGTGCCTCCATGTCGGTGCTCGACGAGCAGTGCCGTAAGGGCGGCGGCGCCAGGCTCGGCGACGAGCTGGTCGAGATATGGCTCGGGCACCGCAACGACGTCTCGGTCCTGGCCGAGGTGACGCGAGCTGGGATAGTCGTCGACACGGTCGAGATATCAGCCCCATGGCGAGCTCTCCCTGCCATCTATAAAGAGGTGATAGGGGCGCTCGCGGCTATGGACGACATCCTCGTCGCCAGCGCGCACGAGTCGCACGCCTATCTGGACGGGGCGTGTCTCTACTTCACGTTTGCCGGGCGCGACCCAGGTGGCGGAGCCGTCGAGCGGCCGGTGCCCGCGCAGCCGGCGGGCCGCAGAAGCGCGCGGCCGGGCGGAGAGCAACGATGGGCCGAGAGCTTCTACCAGGCGGCGTGGGCCGCGGTGCTGCGCGCTACCGGCTCCCACGGTGGCTCGATCTCCCACCATCACGGCATCGGACTCGTGCGGGCCCCATATCTCGCCGAAGCGCTCAAAGGTGGCTACGCCGTGCTCGAGACGCTCAAGGCGGCCCTGGATCCTGCGGGCGTGATGAACCCGGGGAAGCTCGGCTTTGCATCGGCCTTCGGCGCCCCCCCGTGGCCGCCCCCCCCGACGCTCCCGGACCGGACCGACTCACGATGAGCGTGCTCGTGGTCGACGTCGGGACCTCGGGAGTGCGCGCGGCTGTCGTACGAAGCGACGGGAGCGTGACAGATGCTCACTATCGCGAGGTGCTCCCGACCACGCCGGCGCAGGGTTTCGTCGAGTTCGACGCCGGGGAGATGGCCGGGGCCGTCCTCGCGGTCGCGCGTGCGGCTCTTCTGACCGGCGGGCCTGTCGACGCGGTGGGCATCGCGAACCAGCGTGCCTCGACGGTCCTTTGGGACAGGGCGACGGGCGAGCCCGTCGCGCCGGGGATCGGTTGGCAGGATCTGCGCACGGTCGGGATGTGCCTCATGCTGCAGGCGGAGGGTCTCCGGCTCGCACCGAACCAGTCGGCCACGAAGCTCTCGATGCTGCTCGATCTTGCCGACCCGAACCGGATCCGGGATCTGTGCTTCGGGACGGTGGACTCCTGGGTCGCGTGGGTACTGTCAGACGGCCGCCTACATGTGACGGACCATACGAACGCCGGTGTCACCGGGCTTGTCTCGAACGACTGCTCCGGCTGGGACCTTGAGCTGTGCGAAGCGCTCCGCATCCCCGCCTCGGTCCTGCCGACGCTCGTCTCCTCGACCGGAGTGGTCGGCGAGGCCCTCGCGCTGGATGGTGCGCCGGTGATCGCCGGCATCGCCGGGGACCAGCAGGCTTCGCTCGTGGGCCAGGGGTGCCTGACGCCAGGGACCGCCAAGGCAACTTTCGGAACCGGAGGGATGCTCGACTGCTGCGTCGGTCCGGACCGACCCGCCTTCGCCCGGCGCGGTGGAGCCGGCACGTTTCCTATCGTCGCATGGAGCCGGGACGGTGAGCTGACGTGGGGCCTCGAAGCCGTCATGCTCTCGGCCGGCTCGTGCATCGAGTGGCTGAGAGACGACCTCGGGATCATCGCGACCGCAGCCGAGTCCGACGCGATGGCCGCGTCAGCACCCGCCAGCGGCGGCGTGTACTTCGTGCCCGCGCTCTTGGGTCTCGGCACTCCGGTGTGGGACTTCGGAGCGCGGGGCACCCTGTTGGGACTAACCCGGGGGACGACCAGAAACGAGATCGTCCGTGCCGTTCTCGAGGGGATCGCACACCGGGGCGCCGACCTGTTGGAAGCGGTCGTCGCCGACTCAGGTCTTGGCGTGGAGAGCCTGAAGGTCGACGGAGGCATGAGCGCGAACGTCACGTTTCTCCAGGCACTGGCAGACGCCACCGGTCGACGGATCGAGGTGGCGCCGGTGACGGAGGCGACGACGCTCGGAGCCGCCTTCCTCGCCGGGACCGCGACGGGAGTCTGGCCGTCGCTCGGCGTTGCCTCCTCCCTGCGACCAGTGCGTCTCGTCGTCGAACCGGGCCGCCGGCTCGACCGCGCTCGCTGGTTGGAGGCTCGCGGCCGAGCCGAGCACACTGTGCCAGAACTGTCGGCGCTCGACTTCTGAGCCGCGGCCGCACGCTGCCCGGTACGCTTGGGCGGCTACGCTTGCGAAGCCCCTCTAGCGAAAGGGCGGCGGGTGAGCCAGCACGGAAGGATGGCACGGTGACGGCGGAAGAAGCTGTGTCAGTGGCAGAAGCTGTGTCATTGGAGGAGGCTGCGCCTGGTCTGCAGGCAGCTCGGCGCGCTCCTTACGCGGCGCCAGCGGCGGCGACCCCAGCGCCAGCGGCGGCGACCCCAGCGCCAGCGGCGGCGACCCCAGCGCCAGCGGCGCTACCGGCGGCGGCACCTGTCACCACATCCGATGCGATCCGCATCGCCGCCGACCTCTACGCCAACATATCCACCGTTGTCAGGGGAACGCCCTTCGCTTGTGCCGTGGCGGTGACGTCAGTCCTCGCGGCAGGGCACCTCCTCATCGACGACGTCCCCGGTGTCGGCAAGACGATGCTGGCAAAGGCGGTCGCTGTCTCCATCGGCACTCGACTCGCCCGCATCCAAGGCCATCCTGACCTGCTTCCCTCGGACATCACCGGCGTCAGCGTGTACAACCAGTCCACCGACCTGTGGGAGTTCCGCCCAGGACCTGTGTTCGCGCACGTCGTGCTGTTCGACGAGCTGAACCGAACTCCTCCACGGAGCCAGGCAGCTCTCCTCGAGGCGATGGAGGAGGCCCAAGTGAGCGTCGACGGCGAATCGTGGCCGCTCCCCTCCCCCCATCTCGTGCTCGCGACCCAGAACCCCGTCGACCAGGCGGGGACATATCCGCTGGTCGAGAGCCAGATGGACCGGTTCCTGCTCGCGACGCGGCTCGGCTACCCGGACGCCGACACAGAGGCAGCGCTCGCGCGCAGCCACGGCGCCCAGCCGCGCCTCGCCGATCTCCGCCCCGTCTGCTCACCGGTTCTGCTGGCCGCCGTGCAGGACGTCGTTGCCGAGATACCGGTATCAGACGAGGTGGCCCACTATGCCGTCGCGATAGTCAGGGCCAGCCGGGAATCGCCGGGTATCCGGCTCGGCGGGAGCCCGCGAGCGACGATCGGGCTCCTGGCTGCCGCCAGGGCGAACGCCATCCTACGCGGTCGCACCTTCGTGCTGCCCGACGATGTCAAGGCGATTGCGATACCGGCTCTCGCTCATCGCATCGTCACCGAGTCACACGGCGCGGGAACCATAGAGTCCGGCGCTTCGGCGGTCCGTCACCTGCTGGCTACGGTACCGAGCCCCCGTCCCTGAGCCGGACCGGTGACGCCGCCTCGCCTCGCACGACATCGCGCGGGACGAGTGCCGTGCCCTGACAACTTCCTCGGCCCAGTCCTGTCGACCCTCTTCCTCCTGCTCGCCTTCGGGGCGGTGGCACACGCGAGCGGGTCGGGATGGGTCCAGGTCATAGGAGCGGTGACAGCCGGCCTGGCACTGGTCGCCCTCTTCGGCCCTGCCCTCGTGGTGTCGCGACTCGAAGTCACCTGCACTAAGGCCGTGCGCGACGCCACCGCCGGCGCACCTTTAGTCCTCGAGCTCGTGTCGAATCGCCCGCTTCGCTGCACCCCGTTGAGCCCGAGGGGCAAATCCGAGGTGCTGGCGCGCGCTGAGCCGGTTCTCGTCACTATCACGCCCCCGCATCGCGGGGTCATGTCGAGCGTCAAGGTGAGGTTGGCCACCGCCGCGCCCCTGGGGCTGCTCTGGTGGTCGCGCGACGCGACCGTGGCACTACCGGCTCCGGTCGCCGTGGCACCCGACGCGAGCCACGGGACGGTGAGGTCGTCTGAGGCGCACGGCGACGACCAGGGTCGAGCTCGGCCGGTCATCTCACAAGCCGGCGAGATCAGAGGTGTTCGCGCGTACCACCACGGTGACAGCCGGCGGCGGGTCCACTGGAGGGCGAGCGCGCACACGGGCGCGCTCATGGTGAGAGAGCTCGAAGAGACTCCGGATGTGGGGGTCAAGATAGTCGCGGACCTATCCGATGATCCCGACATTGCCGATGAGCAGTCCGCCGATGTGCTCGGCACGATCAGCGACCTGCTCACCTCGGGCAGGCCCGTGATCCTCGAAACGGTCGAGCGGGGCCAGAGAATCTCCCTCTCCGTCTCGGATCGGCTGGGCGCAGGCAGGCAGCTCGCTCGCGCCGCCCACAACCCCTATGCCGATGAGGACCCTCCGTCCCGGGGCCGCCGTTCCGGGGCCGCCGCCGATGGGTGAAGAGAGGCGGACGGGTTTCTTCGAGGCAGTGCGGCGGGCGAACGCGCCACATGAACGCGAGGGCTCGGCGCTGTTTCGCGCCGCGACCCTCGTGGCCGTTCTTACCGGCGTCTTTGCCTGCGCATCGGTAGGCGAGATCTCCGCCAGCTCCGCCACCGTGGCCGCTGTCGCCATCGCGGCGGGAATGGCCTTCTCCGGTCTGAAGAGACAGAAGTCCTGGCAGTGGGTGAAGGTCATCCTGGCCGTGGCCGTCATCGCCGTCTTCGTACAGTTCGTCTACCAGGTGTTCGGCGCCGCCCATACCGGGGAGCTGAGCGCAATTGAGGTGCCCCTGGCGGCGCTGTTCACCTGGGTCCAGGTCGTGCACGCTTTCGACGTTCCCGCTCGGCGCGACCTGCTGTTCTCCATAGCAGCAGCGGGGGCGCTCGTAACCGTGGCGGCGGCGCAGGCGGTATCGGGCGGGTTTCTCGTCTGGGTCGCAGTGTGGCTGGCGGCCACCGTGATCGCGTTGGCATGCTCCTGGAGATCGATGTCGGGGGGACGCGGCCGGCTGCCTGCCGGAACCCTCGTCGGCGCGACGGTCCTCGTGCTTGTCGTCGCGATCCTCCTCGACTCCGTGCTGCCACCGCCGCGGGCCTCCCAGGTGATCACGCTTCCGAACTCCCTCACGTCCTACCTTCCGCTCAAGGTGACCGGCGGCCTGACCGAAGGCGGCTCCAACCCGACTGCGCCGGCTCATTCGGGTCAGCCAGGAGGCGTTGGCGGCTATGTCGGCATGGCCGGACCCCTCGACACCGCTTTGCGGGGCACGCTCGGCAACCAGCTGGTCATGCGGGTGCGAGCCAGCCGCCCGGGCTACTTCCTCGGGCTCACCTACACCTCGTGGAACGGCCAGAGCTGGACGAACCCGGGCAAATGTGCCACCTATACCCAGGCGACCGGCTCGCCCTTCTTGATGCCGTACGAGCCCCCCCAGGGCGGCTCCCCCACCCCGAGGCCCTCTCCCGTCACCGGGGGCACGCAGAACATTCAGACTTTCTACGTCGAGCAACCGCTGCCGAACATCCTCTTCGCGACGCCGCATCCCACCGAGATCTACTTCCCCGACCACAGCCTCGTCTTCGGTTGCGACAGCTCGATCCGCTCCACCGTGGCGATGACACCGGGCACCGTCTACACGGTCATCTCGCAGGACACAGAGGCGACGCCGGCGCAGCTTGCCGACGTGCCGGCGTCGGTTTACGACAGCGCTGCGCTGCGCGGCACATTTCGCCCCGACCTGCAGCTGCCGTCACCGAACCCCTATGGGCGAGTCAAGGCACTGACCCTCTCGATCCTTGCGAAGGCGGACCCGACCACGCTCGTCGGCGAGGTACAGGCGCTGGAGAGGTGGATGGGCGCCCACACTCGGTATTCGATCGACATACCGCCGCTCCTTCCGGGACAGGACTCCGTCAACGAGTTCCTCTTCGGCAATCGCACCGGCTACTGCGAGCAGATATCGACATCGCTCGCCGTCATGTTGCGGTCGATCGGTGTGCCGACACGGGAGGCGACCGGCTACGTGCCGGGCTCGTTCGACCCGCTGAGCGACCTCTACGACATCGAGGCCAAGGACGCACACGCCTGGGTGCAGGTGTACTTCCCCGGTCACGGGTGGCAGAGCTTCGACCCGACGGCATACGTACCGCTCGCCCCGGCCGATCCGGGTGCGGTGCTGCTCTCCGACCTCGGCCGCCTTCTTGCCGGGCTGCCCTGGCTCCCGATCGGCATCGCTGCGGCCGCTGTCGCCGCAGTGCTCGGTCGTCGCTTCGAGCTACGCCGCCGGGCGGCTCTCCCGAAGACCTGGGCGGGCCGCCTTGCACTGCGCCTGGAGCGAGCCGTGGCACGCGCAGGACTCGCGCGCTCGCCCTCCGAAACGCTGGCGGAGTACGCGGAGCGGCTCCGGGTTGCGGCACCCCCGCCCGGTGCCGCCCGACTCGAGATGGTCGTAGAGCTGGTGACCCTCGCCGCGTACGGCGGCCGTGAGCCGACAACCGCGCAGCGCCAGGTCGCCGAGGAGATACTGCGCACCCTTAGGACGGCTCTCGGACGAGGCCAGCGGATCAGGAGAAGAGTGCTCTCGCCTCGCTGAGGGTGGCTCCACGCTCGAGGAGGGGACGCACCATCATCACGTGCCTCGGCCTCGAGAAACCCACCGCCGCCTGCACACGACCGCCCCGCCCGTAGAGGGCGAGGAACCTCCGCTCGGCCGGGCTCCCCTCGACAATGATCACCTCGTCGTCGCTTCGGGGCATGCCGAGCACCTGGATCTTGACGCCGTACTGGTCGGACCAGACATAGGGGAGCTCGTGGGCCTGCGTCGCCGTGTCTGCGCCCGGGCTGCCCGCGGTGCCGGGGGTGCCGGGGGTGCCGGGGGTGCCCAGCCCTAGATACGCGAGCAGGCTCGTGGCCGCGACTTCGCCTTGTTCGGCCGCATTCGTCCTGTGCTCGACACGCACGCTCGGGGCCGTCTCCTCACCTGCAGCCTGCACACGCCAGCCTGGCGCCGGCCAGCGGGCGACGTCGCCCGCGACTACGACGCCCGGGCCAGCCGTGAGGGACCGGTCGCAGACGATCCCGTCGGGCCCGGCCGCTAGCCCCGAGCCCTCCAGGAAGCCGACCGAAGGGGCCGCGCCGATGCCCACGAGTAGGGCATCGACCTCGAGTACCTGCCCGTTCGAAAGACGACAGGAGAGCTCGCCCGTACCCGGGGGCTGCGAAGCGCGCTCAGAGCCGGCACCGACGGATTCGACGACCGTCCCGAGGTGAAAGCTGACGCCTTCCTCCCGGTGCATCGCCTCACATGCGCGGCCCAGCATTGGACCGAGCACTCGGCCGAGGGGCACCTCGAGCGGCTCGACGACGGTCACCTGGGCTCCGAGGCGCCGGGCCGTCGCGGCAACCTCGAGGCCGATGAAGCCCGCGCCGGCGAGGGCCAGGCGTGCTCCGGGCCGTGACAACACCTCCCGCAGGGCGACGGCATCGTCAAGGGTGCGCAGGACATGCACGCCGGGCAGCCCGTTTACGTCGGGCAATCTCCTGGCTGCCGATCCCGTCGCGAGCACGAGCCCGTCGTAGCCTACCGACTCACCCGACGCGAGCGCGAGGCGCCGGGCGTCCAGATCGAGCGAGACGGCACGGTGCTCAGGGCCGATGCGAAGATCGAGCCCCAGCCCGGCGATCTGCTCGGGCGACGTGAGCATGACCCGGTCCAGGTCCCACTCGCCCGCGAGAAACTGCTTTGATAGCGGCGGGCGGTCGTATGGAAGGTGCGGCTCGTCGCCGACGAGGGTGATCCGACCATCGAATCCCTGCGCACGCAACCCCTCGCAGGCTCGCAGCCCGGCCAGCCCCGCTCCGACGACGGCGATGGAGGCTTGGGGCATCGGTCAGTACCTCTCTCGGCTGGGGCGGCTGGGGCGGCTGGGGCGGCTTGGGCGGCTGGGTGGCAGAACGGGTCGACGGCGAACGGCGAAGCGCAAAGGCAAAGTTAGTGTGACTAGGGCCATGGCGGACACATCTTCGAAGGTGCGCGACGGTGGGCCAGGCGGCGCGGTGCCGGCCGCAAAGCCAGCAACGCCCGCAGAGCTCGACGCCCTGTTCTTCGAGACGATCGGGGCGCCGGAGGGCCGGAGAGACCCCTACGACCGCTACCGGAGGCTGCGCGAGGCGGCCCCGGTGCACCGCACGTCGGTGGGTTTCTTCGTGTGCACTGGGTACGAGGAGTGCTACACCGCGCTGCGCGACCCGCGCCTCGGCAAGGGGGAAGGTGGTCGGGAGGAGCAGATCAGGGCGCGATTCGGCCGCCTCGAGGTCTTCCCGAGACTGCTCGAGCTCGTGACCGAACGTCGATCGTTGCTCTTTCTCAACCCGCCGGACCACACTCGCCTGCGGGGCCTCGTGTCCCAGGCTTTCACCCCCCGGCGGGTGGAGCAGCTCCGCCCCGAGATCGCCGCCATGGTCGACGAGCTGTGCGACGCGATCCCGGCCGGAGAGGTCGTCGACGTGATGGAGGCACTTGCCTACCGGCTGCCGATCGCGGTCATCTCCAAGATGCTCGGCGTGCCCGCCAGTGAATGGCCCCGTTTCCGTGAGGTCATGGGACGGGCGACCCTTCTCTTGGAGCCGATCATCTCCGATGACGAGGTCGAGCCCGCTCTCGAGGCCCAGTTGGAGCTGGAGCGGTACTTCGGCGACCTCGTGGCCTCGAGGCGGGGAGCTCTCGGGGACGACCTGCTGAGCGCGCTCATCGGGGTGGAGGAGGGCACCGACAAGCTCACCGAGGGCGAGCTCATCGCGACCGCGATCCTCTTGTTCGGTGCGGGTTTCGAGACCACGACCAATCTGATCGGCAACGGCCTGCTCGCTCTCCTTCGGCACCCGGAGGAGATGGCGCGGCTGCGATCGGATCTGGCGCTGGAGAGCGCTGCGGCCGGGAGCGGTGGCGGTGGCACCCGAAGCCGTGATGGCGCCGTCATGCGGTCCGCAGTAGAAGAGATGCTGCGCTACGACACGGCCGTGCAGTTCGACGGCCGCCACGCCTTCGCGGAGCTCGTGCTCGGAGGCGTGACCATCCCGGCGGGCAGCGAGGTTGTCACTGTGCTCGGAGCTGCGAATCGTGACCCAGCGCGTTTCGGCGACCCCGACCACCTCGACTTGCGCCGAGACGAGGGCCCGTCGATGAGCTTCGCCGGCGGTATCCACTTCTGCCTCGGGGCGGCGCTCGCCCGCGCCGAGGGCCAGATCGTCTTCGGCCGGCTGCTCGAACGGTTCAAGACGATCGAGCTCGCGACGGAATCGCCCATCTACAAGAATCGGATCACGCTGCGCGGTCTCAGCGAGCTGCCGGTCGTGTTCTCCAACTGAGGCCGCGCAGGCTGTTCGCCCTGGACCGCTACTTGCGGCCGAAGTCGTCCTCGAGACGCACGATGTCGTCCTCCCCGAAGGACTCGCCGTACTGCACCTCGATGAAGACGAGGTCTTCGTCACATTTGTTCTCGGCGCGATGGGCAGTGCACACCGGTATGTCGACCGAGTCCCCGTGGCGAAGGGTGACGACCGCGTCACCGACAGTGACGGCCCCTTCACCAGAGACGATGAACCAGTGCTCCGAGCGATGCTTGTGCACCTGGAGGCTGAGTCGCTTCTGCGGCAGCACGACGATGCGCTTCACCTTGTGGTCGATCGCGTCCTCGAGCACGACGTAGCTTCCCCACGGGCGGACGTCGGTCTCGCGTTCCGCGGCGAAAGCGCCGGTCAACTTGTCACCTGCGCTGCGGGCCGCCCGTACTCGTAGAAGCCCCGCCCGCTCTTTCGTCCGATGAGTCCCGCCTCCACCATCCGCGACAGCAGCGGCGGCGCGGCGTACAGCGGTTCCTTGAATTCCTCGTACAGCGACTCGGCGACGGCTTGCATCGTGTCGAGCCCGATCAGGTCGCTGAGCGCGAGCGGGCCCATGGGATGGGCACATCCCTCCACCATGCCGGCGTCGATGTCGTCACGGGTGGCAAAACCCGACTCGAGCATGCGCACGGCCGAGAGCAGGTACGGGATGAGCAGCGAGTTGACCACGAAACCCGCCCGGTCCTGCGACCGGATCACCCGCTTGTGCAGCGGCCCGGTGACGAAACCCGTCGCCCGGTCGACGACGGGGTCGCTCGTCATGAGCGACGTCACGAGCTCGACGAGGCGCATCCTCGGCACAGGGTTGAAGAAGTGGAGACCGAGAACCTGCTCGGGCCGACGCGTGACGGTTGCGAGCTTCATGATAGGTATCGAGGAGGTGTTCGACGCGAGGATCGCGTGCTCGGACAGGACGACCTCGTCGAGGGTACGAAACACCTCGACCTTGGACCTCGCGTCTTCGGTGATGGCTTCGACGACCAGATCCCGGTCGGCAAGCTCTCCGAAGTCGGTCACGTAGCGCACCCTGGCGAACGCGCCTCCGGCCTCCTCCGCGGTGATCTTTCCTCGCCTCGCCGCCGTCTCGAGCGACTCTTCGAGCCGCTCCCGGCCGCGCTCGGCGGCGCCCGGATCCGCTTCGACCACGACTACGTCCAGCCCGGCGCGAGCACACACCTCGGTGATGCCCGAGCCCATGAGGCCGGACCCGATCACTCCGATGCGCGAGATGTCGTCTGCCATGACATCACACCGTAGCGGCGTCGGCAGGATCGTCATCGGCGCGTCCTGCGGACTCCAGGCGAGGCAGGATCGCGCTCACCCGCTCGCGTGCGCCGCGGATACGCCGGTCGAGCTCCTCGACTATCTCGACGGCCCGTCGCAGCTGGACCTCGAGGAGATCGACGTCGATGACGCCCCGGTCGAGTTCGGCGATGATCCGGTCGAGCTCGGCAGCCGCCGCCGAGTAACCGAGCTCGCTTACTGGTGCCTCACCACTTGTCGTCACGCCGTCTCCTCGACTCTCGACACATTCTCAACGCTCGAGGCCACCGTGCCGTCAGCGAGCACCGTGACGATCCCCTCACCGCAAGACACCTCGGCGACCGACCGCAGGACCCGCCCATCGCCGTTCTTCGTTAGGGACCAACCCCGCGCGAGCTGGCGCTTCGGGTCGAATCCCTCGAGGACGGCGCGGAGATGGGAGAGGCTTTGCTCCTTGTCCGACAAGGCATACCGGCAGATTCGGCCGAGATCGCGCGAGCGACCACTCAAGGTCGCCCGATTGCGTTCGAGGCCCACGACGGCGCTGTGGACGGCTCGGCTGCTGGCCAGAAGGAGTGACGAGGTCGCCCTGTCGAGCTGGTGACGTGAGACCGCCGACAGGCGGCCCCTGGCTTCCTCGACGCGATCGACCGCTCTCTCGAGCTCGGCCCTGCCCCTGGCCGCGATGGTCCGTGCCGCTCCATCCACCCCCTCGAGATAAGTCGCGACGGTCGTGACGATCGCCTCTCCGCAGGCAGTAGGCGTGATGAGAGCTCGCTGGGAGACCTCGTCGGCGACTGACCGGTCACCCGTGTGGCCGATCCCGGTCCAGACCGGGTAGCTCGACGTAGCGATCGCCCGCGCCACGACCTCGCTGTCGAAGGCCGCCAGATCACCCCGGCCTCCCCCGCCCCGTACGAGCACGATCAAGTCCGGCTCGAAAACATGGAGCCGCGCGATGGCGGCCGCTATCTGTCCGGGCGCATCGACACCTTGCACCAGGCAGCTCTCGAGCATTATTTCGAAGGCGTATCCCGACCGGTCCAGTTGGCCGGCAAAGTCACGGTGGGCCTCCGAGCCCGCACTTGTGACGAGGCCGATGCGCATTGGCACGAGCGGCTTGGCGAGGCGCCGGTTGGCTGCAAGGAGATCTTCTTGCTCGAGGGCGAGCAGCAGCTTGCGCCGAGCGGCCGCAATTCCGCCGAGCAGGGCCTCGACGTCGAGCGCAGTCATCGAGAAGCGCAGCTTCGCCGCCCCGTCCCAGATCCCCACCCGCCCGCGGATCTTGACTACGAGTCCAGCGCTGAGCTCGATTCCGACAGAAGCCAGCTCGGCGCCGATCGCGTGCCAGTCGCGGGACCAGCAGGCCACGTCCAACATGGCGCTCGTGGTGTTCGTGGCTCTCGTGGCGCTCGTGGTGTTCGTGGCGCTCGTAGCTCGTCCGGGTTCGGCGTCGTGCTGGGCGTCGTGATCGGCGAGCTCGAGGTAGTGATTGCCTTTCGAGATACTGACTTTGCGGATCTCGCCAGTCACCCACACCTCTGTCGGAAACTCGAGGCGAAGCGCCGCCTTGACACGGTCGTAGAACTGAGCGACCGTCAAGGCCGCATCCGCGCTCGTCCCCGGTCGGCCGGCTTGCAAGCTCCGGGCTCCCGCCGTGTCCGACTTGGCAACGACGACGGCCGGGCGGCGCGCAACCGCTGCCTGGTCAGCGCTATCTGTAGCCTGGCCCTCCGACGCTCTGTCACCGCCGCCGGCCTCAATGTCAACTCCGCCCGGTTGCTCCCCCGGTCGTTCGCCCGGTGATCTGCCCGGTGATCTGCCCGGTGACGCGCCTGGTTGCTGGACCGGATCCTCCCCCTGTGGTTCGGAGGTGGCCTCTGGCGGCACCGAGAAGTCGAATTGCAGGGCCTGCGAAGCCCGCGACGACGCCATGACGAAAGGGTAGTGCGAGGGTGCGACCCTCGTTCGCTGCGGCCCCTTCTAGCCGCCAGATTGGATCAACTGTGTACCGAAAGTCACCGCGCACCCCCCTGTGCAGTCAGTTCCGGCACGAGGTTGCCCCAAGGGTGCGTCGCCCAGCCCCTTGTGCAGTCAGTTCCGGCACGAGGTTGCCCCGCC
>CAZAMA010000050.1:0-19276 GCA_964485645.1 uncultured Acidimicrobiaceae bacterium
TTTACCCTGCGCCGCCGCTTTTCCCGCGCTTGCAGTCGCGCCCGGCGCGAGGACCATCGTCTCGAGGTTGCGGACGAACTGGTCGAGGAGCTTGCCCGACACGTCGGCCAGCACTCCCCTGCCGAACTGCGCGACCTTGCCGGTGATCGCAAGATCGGTGACAACCTCGACCTTCGTCCCGGTGCCTGCCGACGACAGCGTCGCCGTGATCGTCGCCGAAGCGTTGCCCTGCCCGCGCGTCTCTCGACCTTCGGCCCTGAGCACCCCGCGGTGCGCGATGCCATCCAGCTCCTCGAAACGGGCCGATCCCTTATACGAGGCCGTGATCGGGCCGACCTTCACCTTCACGATTCCGCGGTACTCGTCGCCCTCGACCTCTTGGAGCTCGGCCCCTGGCAGGCAGGGCGCGATCCGCTCGACGTCGGTCAGGAGCGTCCAGGCCTCCTCCACGGGAACGGCTACTTCGAACTCGTTCGTCAACTCCATCGGCGGAGGTCCTCTCTCGTGTCGATGTCTGCCGCTTTGCCCTCGCAGGCTACTTCCGTCACGAGCTCAGGTCGCCTCGACATGAGAACGCGGGCACCCTCTTCCCCGCTCGTGGGCAGCAAGGTCCACACCGTGGCGTCCAAGCGGACCGGATGGCCACGCCGCCCGTCGTAGGTCGCGACGACTATCGGACCACCCGGAGCCGACACAACCGTCCGCCAGGCCGAGGCCGTCAGGCCGGGTGTGTCCCCCAGCCCGACCACGGCAGTGGTATGACCCTGGCGCTGGCACCAGTCGAGCGCGACACCGAGCGAAGTCGCCTGGCCGAGCTGCCACTCGTCATTGCGCAGGAGAGTCACCTCGGACGGTACGAGCTCGGTCAGATCGGCGGCGCCGCTGACCACGACGACCTCGTCGCAGCCCGCCTCCACCGCTGGCTCGATCGCCCACGCGAGCAGTGGGCGGCCGCGTATCACTGTCACGAGCTTCTCGCCGGGACCGCCGAAGCGCGTTCCAGCCCCCGCGGCGAGGATCACTGCGGCAGTGGACACCGTCCGAGCGTACCGACGCCGCACACCTCCTCGCCCGCTTGCTCCTGGCCGCTCGGCACCCGTCAGCGCCGGTGGATCGGGCCCTCTCTCCGGCGGAGCGAGGGCACCACGATCCCGGTTCGGCACGCGATGATCTCCGCGCAGATGGCGATCGCCGTCTCCTCGGGCGTCCGGGCACCGATGTCGAGGCCGATCGGGCTCATCAGTCGCTCCGCGAGCTGGGCCCGCTCGGCCCCCGCCTCCAGCAGTCGCTTCAGGCGCTCGTCATGAGTCCGGCGTGAGCCCATCGCTCCGAGATAGCCGACTCCGGTCCGCAGCGCCGCGAGAACAGCTGGCACGTCGAACTTCGAGTCATGGGTGAGCACGCAGACAGCGTCTCGGGGTCCGAGATCTCCCCCGGTGCGGTCCAGGTAGCGATCGGGCCACTCGACCACGACCTCGTCGGCCATCGGGAAGCGCTCTCGTGTGGCAAAGACCGCCCGCGCGTCGCAGACCTCGACGTGGTACCCCAGCAGCTTGGCGGCAGACGCGAGTGCGGCGGTGAAGTCCACGGCGCCGAAGATGATCATCCGAGGAGGCGTAGCAAACACCTCGATGAAGACTTCTACCTCCATCTGGCGCGCCTCGCCGTGTGGACCGTAGTGCCTGGTGACCGTGAGCCCGCTCGAGATGGCAGCCCGGACGTCTCTCGTCACGACCCTGTCGAGGTCGGCATCGCCGAACCCGCCGATCATGGTGTCGCCATCTGCGGCGGGCGTTGCGCCGGGCGTTGCGGCGGGCGTTGCGCCGGGCGCGGCGGCAGCCGTGTCGGTTTCGACGGCGGGAGCCGAAGGAGTCGACGCGCCAGGCACGACGAGAAGCTTGGCTCCGACGCGTATCGCGTCCGCAGTCTCCTCGACCGCGGTGACCGTGGCGAGCCCCGCCGGCCGGGACGCCGCAAGGGCAGCTCGCAGCGCCTGGAATATCTCGCCGACGGATCCCACGCTTCCTGTCACCAGTCGAGTGGCTCCACTAGCACCCGCACCGTGCCTCCGCACGTGAGACCGACTGCGAAGGCTTCGTCGTCTGAGTAGCCGAACGTGCAGACGCGCGCCTCTCCCGACTCGATGACCGCGAGCGCCTCGGTCACCACGGCGCTCTCGACGCACCCACCTGACACCGATCCGGCGACCTCCCCGGCGTCGCTGACAACCATCGTCGCACCTGGGTCACGCGGGCTCGAGCCCTCGACTCCGACGACGCGCGCGACGGCAACTTTCTTGCCCTCGGCGAACCACTCGTCGATCTGCGGCAGAAGCTCCTTCATCCCAGCTCCTTCATCCCAGCTCCTTCATCCCAGCTCCTTCATCCCAGCGCCTTCTCGAGCGCCCGGCCGACAAGGACGCGGGTCAGATGCCTCCGGAAGGCCTCGGACGCGTTCAGATCTCCCGACACCTCGATGCCGTCATCGGCTCGCGCAGCTGCCTCGGCGGGACTCGATCCGGCCGCGAGCGCGGCCTCGGCTGCCAAAGCCCTTGCCGGGACCGGCCCGACATTGATCAAAGCGATCGCGGTCGAGCCGTCCCCGTCGAGACGAGCGGCGACCGCGCCGACTATCGCCCAGTCCTGAGCTCGTTTCGTGAGCTTCTCGAATCCCCAGCCCAGCTCGCCTGTCTTGGGCAAGCGGATCTCGGCCAAGATCTCGTCGGGCGCGATCGCAGTCTCCAGGAACCCGAGGTGAAAGGCGTCGGAACCGACCTCCCGGCTGCCTCCCGGTCCCCTCAGCACGAGCGTCCCTCGAAGGGCTAGCACTACGGCCGGGAGATCGGAAGCGGCGTCACCGTGGGCGAGCGACCCGCCGATGGTTCCTCTGTGCCTCACCTGTGGATCGCCGATCTGGCCGGCCACATGGGCGAGCAGCGGAAGCTGGGAGGCGACGAGCGGCGACCGGGCGATCTCGTCATGGGTGGTCAGCGCACCCACGGCCAGGTGGTCCCCTTCGTCCCGCACATAGCTGAGCCCTGGGATACGGCCAATGTCGACCAGGACCTCGGGGACGGCCAGGCGTAGCTTCATGAGGGGAAGGAGGGAGTGGCCACCGGCGAGAAGCTTGGCGCTGTCGCCGTGTCTTTCCAGCAGCCCGATCGCCTCATCGAGGGAGTCGGCGCGGACGTAGTCGAACGAGGCCGGGATCACGACCGCAGCTCCGGCGCCCGCGCAGCCGCCAGGGCCGCTTCGACGATGTTGTGATACCCGGTGCAACGGCACAGGTTGCCCTCGAGACCGAGGCGGACATCGGCCTCGGTGAGCACGTGGTCGCCACGCTCGGAGAGCATCGACACGATCGCCATGACCATGCCCGGAGTGCAGTAGCCGCACTGGAGGCCATGATGCTCGTGAAACGCCCGCTGTACCGGGTGCATCGTCCCGTCGGCCTCGGCAAGTCCCTCTATCGTCGTGACAGCACGTCCGTCGGTCTGGGCGGCGAGGACGGTGCAGGACTTGACGGAGCGGCCGTCGAGCAGCACGGTGCAAGCACCGCACGAGGTGGTGTCGCAGCCGACGTTGGTGCCCTTGAGCCCCGCAGCTTCCCTTATGTAGTACACGAGGAGCGTGCGGGGCTCGACGTCGTGAGTGAATTCGGTGCCGTTCAGCGTGATCGTCACTTCCACTGTCAAGCTGCTCCTTTGCTTGCTTCGGTGCCGTTGCCTGCGCGAGCGCGCGCCGCTTGGATCGCGAGCCACACGCGCTCGGGGGTTGTCGCCATGTCGACATGGCGGACTCCGAGGTGCGACAGGGCGTCGACGACGGCGTTCTGCACTGCAGGCGTCGAGCCGATCGTGCCTGACTCCCCGATGCCCTTGGCGCCGAGAGCGTTGCGCGGAGTCGGCGTCTCGGTGAAGGCCGCGTCGAAGCTCGGGAGCTCGGCGGCCGAGATGATCGAGTAGTCGGCGAAGTTGCCCGTGAGCGGGTTGCCCGCCGCGTCGTAGCTGAACTCCTCGAGCAGGGCCTGGGCCGCCCCCTGGGCGATACCCCCGTGAACCTGGCCCTCGGCGAGCAGGGGGTTGAGGATGCGGCCGGCATCGTCGACTGCGACATGGCTCACAAGCTTGACCTGGCCAGTCTCGGTGTCGACTTCCACGACCGCGACATGGGTGCCGAAGGGAAACGTCGCCCCCGCCGTAGGCAGATCCACTTCGGCCATAAGAGGCTCACCCACCCGCTCGAGAGAGGCCTGGGCCAGCTCGGCCCAGCCACGGGCGATGGACGGCGTCCCCGCGACGTGGAAGGCAGCGCCAGGCTTGTCGAGAACGACGTCGGCGACATCTGCCTCGAGCAGGTCGGCGGCGAGCGCCCGGGCCTTGTCAACGACCTCGATGGCGGCCTGGTTGACCGCCGCACCACCGATCTGCAGCGAGCGGGAGCCAAAGGTGCCGACGCCGCGCGGGACTAGATCGGTGTCGCCATGGATGACTTCGATGTCCTCCATGGCAATGCCGAGCTGGTCGGCGACGAGCATCGACCAGGACGTGTGGTGTCCCTGCCCGTGCGGAGACGTACCGGTGCGCACGATGGCCTTTCCGTCGGGGCGGATTTCGACGGCACCGTACTCACCTTCGGGAACGCCGTTGGTGATCTCGACGTACGAGGAGAGACCGATGCCGAGCTGGCGGCTGCCACCGGCGCGACGCCGCGCCTGCTGGTCCGCTCGCAGCTTGGAGTAGCCGGCCATCTCGAGTGCCAGGTCGAGGGCCGGCACGTAGTCCCCCGAGTCGTACTCGGTCCCGGTAGGCGTTGTATAGGGAAAGGCGCCGGCAGCGATGAGGTTCTTGCGGCGCAGCTCACCGGGGTCCATGGCGATCTCGACGGCGTAGCAGTCCATCGCCCGCTCTATCGCCGCGGCAGCCTCAGGGCGCCCAGCACCGCGGTAGGCGACGGTGGGAACCGTGTTGGTGACGACCGACGTGCTGTTGCACTCGGCGCGCGCGATGTCGTAGACGCCGGTCGCCATGGTCCGTGTCATGAACGGCAGCATCGCGCCAATCGCCGGATAGGCCCCAGAGTCCTGCACCACGTCGATCCGGTACGCCAGGACGCGACCGTCGCGCGTGCCGCCGATCTCCACATCCTGCACTTGGGCCCGCCCGTGCCCGAGGCCGAGCATGCTCTCCGAACGGGTCTCGCTCCAGACGACGGGGCGGCCAAGCCGGCGGGCGCACCACGCGGTGACTACGTCTTCGGGATATACCGTCGCCTTGGCTCCGAAACCCCCGCCCACGTCGGGCGTGATCACGTGAATGCTCTCTTTTGCCAGGTCGAGCGAGCTGGCAAGGGTGTCGCGCACCCCGTGCGCCGACTGGGTCGAGGAGTAGAACAGCAGCCGCCCGTCACCCTCCAAAAGAGCGGCTGCCGCTCTCGTCTCGAGAGGACAGGGCGCGACACGCTGGTTGATGATCCTCTGTCTGACGACAACCTCGCAGTCCTCGAAGAGGGAGTCGTCGTGGCCGAACTGCAACTCGAAGCAGTTGTTGGTCCCCACCTCGGGGAACAGCAGCGTCTCGTCTTTCAATGCCTCGAGCGGATCGACGACGACGGGCAGCGGCTCGTAGTCGATCACCACCAGCTCGGCTGCGTCGGCCCCGGCCGCCGCAGTCTCGGCGACGACCACGACGACTGCCTCGCCCACATAGCGCACGACGCCGCTCGCGAGTAAAGGACGGGTCATCGCCTGGTTGAGAAAGGGCATGGCCGGCGGCATCGGAGCCAACCCCATGTCGTCGCCGGTGAACACGTCCACGACCCCCGGTGCGCGCTTGGCGTCCCCGGAGTCGACCCCGAGGATGCGACCGTGCGCGATGGTCGCTCGCACGAAGGTAAGGCTCAGCGCACCGGGAAAGTCCAGGTCGCCCACGTAGGTGCCCCCTGTCGTGAGGAGCTTCGGATCCTCCCGCCGCAGCACTCTGTTACCAAGGATGCTCATGAGTGGCGACCCTACCGGCCACGGTCTCGTTTGCTTTCGCACTTGCGTCACGTAGTGGCACGAAAGCGCGCTAGGTGCACCGCGCCGCGATGCTCAGGGGACCGCCTTCCAGAACTCCAGTCGCTGCAGCAGCCTCGACCAGTAGCTTTCCGGCTTCCCGGCCTTGGTGGAGGGGCTGGCACCAGAGGCGACGATCGCGTCTGTCGGGAAGATGTCTGCCTTGGGAATCATGTTGGGACCGAGCGGTCCGGACACCGGCGCCGCCTTGGCGCCCGCCGCGGGCAGCACGATCACGGCGCGGTCACCACTTGAGACGAGCCCGTACTCGCTATGAGCGATGCGGGCAACCGTCGCGTCCTTGTGCAGCGAGGCGACCTCGCTCGCGAGCTGGCGGTTCTCGGACTTGAGCCGACTCAGCTGCGAGGACGCGGTCGCGGCCGTGGCCCGAGCCCGCGTCAGCTGGCCGAGCGGGAACTCCGTGGACACGATCACGACGCCTACGATCACCGCGACCGCGAGCACTGCCCGCGAACGGGCGATCATGGGGACTCCTTTGCACTCGGGCGGCGCTTCGTGCCACCGCTGCCTGCAAAGGCTAAAAGGCCAGGAAACGAGGCCGACGAGCCGAGAGCGTCCTCGATCCTGAGGAGCTGGTTGTACTTGGCGACACGGTCCGAGCGGGCCGGTGCGCCGCTTTTGATCTGCCCGCAACCGCTCGCGACCGCAAGCTCGGCGATCGTGGTGTCCTCGGTCTCGCCCGATCGGTGCGAGATCACCGAGGCGTACCCGGCGCGAGAGGCTGTTTCGAGGGCGAGGAGGGTTTCGGTGAGAGTGCCGATCTGGTTGAACTTGACGAGGAGTGCGTTGCCGACGCCCTCGGCGATCCCCCTTTCGAGTCGTTCGACGTTGGTGACGAAGATGTCGTCTCCGACGAGCTGGGTCCGGTGCCCGAGCGCGGAGGTGAGCGCAGCCCAACCACCCCAATCCTCCTCCGCCATCCCGTCTTCGAGCGAGACGACGGGGTAACGATCGACGATGTCGACCCAGTAGGCGACGAGCTCGTCGCTCGACAGCGTCCGACCCTCGCCCTCCAGGACATAGCTTCCGCCGCGCCACAGCTCGCTCGTTGCCGGGTCGAGGGCGATGGCGACCTCGTCGCCCGGCACCCGACCCGCCCGCTCGATCGCCTCGACGAGGACGCTGAGGGCCTCTTCGTTGCGGGTCAGGTTCGGGGCAAAGCCGCCTGCGTCTCCGACCGCGGTCCCCTGTCCGCGACT
Source organism: uncultured Acidimicrobiaceae bacterium (assembly GCA_964485645.1). Taxonomy (GTDB): domain Bacteria; phylum Actinomycetota; class Acidimicrobiia; order Acidimicrobiales; family Bog-793; genus JAKACA01. Next base: position 7,275 of record CAZAMA010000050.1, read on the forward strand.
CTGCAGCACGCTCTTGAGGGCGTGATAGGTCTCGGCCCCCCACCGCAGCGCCTCGGAGAACGACGCGGCTCCGACCGGGACGGCCATGAACTCCTGGAAGTCGACGTTGTTGTCCGCATGAACGCCGCCGTTGAGGACGTTCATCTGCGGCACCGGGAGCACGTGGGCGTCCACGCCGCCGATGTAGCGGTAAAGCGGAAGGCCGAGATCGATCGCGGCCGTCCTGGCCACGGCGAGCGACACGCCGACGATGGCGTTGGCCCCGAGGCGCCCCTTGTCGGGGGTCCCGTCCAGATCGACAAGCGCGTAGTCGAGGCCTCGCTGGTCCATGACATCCCGCCCGATTACAGCCGATGCGATCTCCCCAGCCACGTTGGCGACGGCCGAGAGAACTCCCTTGCCCCCGAAGCGTTCGCCACCGTCCCGGAGCTCCTTGGCCTCGAAAGTTCCCGTCGACGCCCCGGAAGGGACGATGGCGGCGCCGACAGCGCCGGAGTCAGCACCACAGGTGACCTCGATTGTCGGGTTCCCGCGCGAGTCGAGTACTTCCCGTGCGCTTAGAGAAGTGATGGACGTCACGGCTGGTTACTCCTGTTTGAAGTGTTGAAGAAGTTATCAAAGTTAAGACTGTCATGTGAGTCTGGGCGGGATGGGCGGGATGGGCGGGATGAGCGGCTGCGGGTCGCGCACGGGCGCAGCGGGATCGGATGCTCCCGTTTCGAGATCTCGCACGCGTGCGACCAACCGGTCGAGCGCTCGACGTGCCGCCCCTTCTGGATCTCCGCCTGCGGCAGCAAAAGCGCGTGCGAGGGCGACGATGGCTTCGCCCTCGTCCCTACCCTCGCCGGTGGCGCCCACGGTGCCTTCGCCGGTGGCGGTGTTGGGCCTCCCCTCGGTGGCGCCCCGGCTGCCTTCCTCACCAGGAGCCGCATTCCACCCGAGCCCGACGCTCGCGAGCTTGCGCTCGATGGTCGCAGCCCGAGCAAGAGAGGGCATGGCCGCCGGCACTCCGTCGAGAAGGTGCTTGCGGCCCTTCTCTTGTCGCTTCGAGAGCTCCCAGTTGGTCACGACGTCGAGGGCTGTCGTGGCCACCGTGTCGCCAAAGACATGGGGATGGCGCCGGACGAGCTTTCGATTCACAGTTCGGGCTACATCGGCCAGCTCGAACAGGCCCTCCTCGCGAGCAAGCGTCGCGTGGAACATGATCTGGCAGAGCAGGTCCCCAAGCTCTTCCTCGGCGTGCTCGACACTTTCGAGCGAGGCCTGTGCCGGACACTCACCGAGGGCCTCGAGGGCCTCGATCGCCTCGTAGGACTCCTCGAGCAAGTGGCGCACGAGCGAGCGGTGCGTCTGCTCCCGGTCCCAAGGGCACTTACGGCGAAGGAAGCTCACAGTCTCGGCCAGCTGGACGAGGTCACCCGCCACCGGTTCGGAGAGGTGCTCGACGAACACGCTCGTGAGGTGATCGGCCGCTACGCAGTGGTCGATCTCCTCCCAGGCTACCTCCAGCACGGTTTCGTCCTCGAGCCCGAGATGATGAAGGACAGTCGCGCGCTGGTCGGCCGCGGGGTCCTCGATCGAGAGCTTGACGTCGGAAAGCACCGAATTCGACCAACACTGGGCGACAAGGAGTGGGCCATGGTCCCCGGCAGCCGAGCTGGCGAAGCTCGCGCCGTCGACAAGGCGGACGCCTGCCGCTATCGGGTCGAGACCGAGCCTCGTCCAAGCGAGGTCACAAAACGAGAGCGCTGGCATGACCTCCAGCTGCACCCCGCAACTGGGCGCCTTTGCCCGCAGCAGCTCGACGGTGCGCTCGGCCACGAGCGGTGAGCCCGGCACGCAGTAGAGCACGCGCCCCTGGGCGCGCGCGACCTCGACAAGGGAAGTCGCGATGGATTCGTAGACGGCTTCGAAGCTGGCCTCGCTCGAGTAACGATCGTCGAAGGTCTTCGGCTCGCGCCCGGCTGCACCGCCGGCAAGCAACTCGGCCGCGGCGGGGTGTCGGCTCGTGCGCAGGTAGACGGGCGTGGCGTTGTCGACGGCTCGCCTGAGTGCCTCCGTCGCGGCAACGGTCATGAGCTCGACCCCGGCCGGACCGAGACCGACGATCTCGACGACCGGAGCACTTAGCGGATCGGCATGCGTCCGCGGCGTGATCGGATCATCCATTCAGCACTTCCTCAGGCCGGCACCAGCCGCGGGCCCGCAACCTCGATGGCGCCGGGTGGTTCAACCGGCGCCGCTGCCGGCGCCGCTGCCGGCGCCGCTGCCGGCGCCCGCAAGGCCGCCGGGAGCCAAGGCGGGCGACGCGGTAGCACAGCCAGCGGCAGCCGGTGAGACCGCGTATGCGCAGGCCCTGGAAGAGGGCGGCACCACCGCGAGGGAGTAGCCGCTTTGGAGGACCTTTCGTTCCACCGAGCCGTAAGCCGGCGCGACGGAGATATGGACCGCGGCGAGCGCCTTTGCATAGGCAGCCGAGAACGCCGCGGACTCGAGCAGATCTATCTGGGGGACGACGTCCGCCGTAGGCTCGAGCTGTCGCTTGGTCACGAGAAGGAGCAGGTAGCTCGTCTGGAACTTGAATGGAGCGCTCACGAGGCCCACCTTCAGGCCTGCGACCACAGGGCCGAGGTTGCTCGCCCACTGGCTCTCGAGCACACAACCGACGACTCCGCCTTTGCCGGTTCCGGTGCTCTGCGAGTACTTCTCGGCCTCGGTGGCGAAGTTCGCCCCGGCCCGCACCGCTGTCTCGATGCTGGTGGCCTCCTTCGCACTCGCCACCTCGATCACCGACGTGCAGGACTGGGTCGTCGTGGCGGGATGCGTGGCTTTCCAGCTGGACAGAGCCGCCGGCCGCAAGGAGGCGCCGGCAAGGTAGGCGGAGTACGCGTCCTCGTTCATCTGATTCCCGATGAGAGCGTCGCGGAACGCCGGTCCGAGGCTCTCGACGATCGAAGCCGGCGTCCCGGGGCAGGTAACCGGTGGGGACTGCTGCTGGAGGGTCGAGAGGTTCTGCGCGACGCTGGCCTCCGCCTCGGTCGTAGCCACCGCGACCTCGGAGGCAGGGACCGCGAGGTGGTGAGCCGCGACCATCTGGTCGAGAATCTGGAACTTGATCAGCTGGGTGAGGACGAAGTCGCTGTAGGTCGAGTTCCACGTGTTGGTGCCGACACCCTTTGTCACAGGCGTGGTGCCTGCACCGCCCTGGCACAAGTACTCCGAGTCCGACCGGAGATCGGTCATCGACGCGTCCAGCTTCGTCGTGGCGATGACCGAGGCGCCGACGTGGGCAGCCGCCGAGGAGACAGACGAGGCGTTGCAGCCCGCCGACACGAGGGCAATCACGAGGAGGGCGGGCAGCGCCGCCAGGATCCGCTTCACGATGTGGAGATCGTAGAGTCGCGTCGCTCACCCAGGCCAGTCGCGCTGCTCGCCCGGGCGGGTCGCTTCGACCGCCGCGGCCGCTCGAGCCGGCCGGCCTGGCCAGTCGCGCTGCTCGCCCGGGCGGACTCGCCCCTCATGACGAGGTGCCCGCCGGTTCCGGCAGGGGAACCGGGAAGAGCTCGCCAAGCAGTCCTGCCAGCCTGTCAGCAAGGTCCACACCGGCGGCAATTGGCAGGATCAGCTGGGACGTCTCGTCCTTCAGGATCGCCCGCGGGTGGAGGCGCTGCAGCCGGACCTGGGAAGACACCGCGAGGTGCACAGGCGACATCCGCACCACGACCTCCCCCGGGCGACCCGGCCCGGCTCCCCCGGGCTTGGTGAGGGCCCCGGTGATCTCGGCCACCCCCGTGCGGACGCACGCGGCCCGCAGGCGTCCGACCGCGAGCAGGGCCTGGGCCTGGGCAGGCGGGGGCCCGTAGCGATCGGCCCACTCTGCCGCGATGTCCTCGACCCCGGCCGGATCTCTCACCTCCACGAGCCTGCGGTACGCCTCGAGGCGAAGATCCTCCCGGGCGATATAGGAGTCGGGGATGGATGCCTTCACCGGCAGGTCGACGGTGATCTCGAGAGGTACCTGGATCGGCTCGCCCTTGAGCTCCGCGACCGCCTCTGAGACCATCCGCACGTAGAGGTCGTAGCCGACGGCGCCTATATGTCCTGACTGGTCGCGTCCGAGCAGGTTGCCCGCGCCCCGGATCTCCAGGTCTCGCATCGCGATCTTGAAACCCGAGCCGAGCTCGGTGTGCTCGCCGATGGTGCGCAAGCGCTCGTAGGCCTGCTCGCTCATGACTCGGTCGGGGGGGAAGAGCAGGTACGCGTACGCGCGGCGGCCGCTGCGGCCGACACGTCCGCGCAGCTGGTGGAGCTGCCCGAGCCCGAGCATGTCGGCCCGGTCGACCACGAGGGTGTTGACGGTCGGCATGTCGATTCCGGATTCGATGATCGTCGTGCAGACGAGCACGTCGAAGCGCCCCTCCGAGAAGTCGAGCACCACCTGCTCGAGGCTGCCCTCGTCCATCTGGCCATGGGCCACCGCGACCCGTGCGTCGGGTACGAGGTTGGCGACCTCGCGGGCGACTTTCTCTATGTCCTGCACGCGGTTGTGGACGTAGAAGACCTGGCCCTCACGGAGGAGCTCACGGCGGATCGCCTCCGCGACGGCGCGGTCGTCGTGCTCGCCGACAAAGGTGAGGATCGGCTGTCGTTCCACCGGCGGCGTGTTGATGAGGGAGAGATCGCGGATCCCCGTCAGGCTCAGCTCGAGCGTGCGAGGGATCGGGCTCGCCGTCAAGGTGAGGACGTCGACTCCCACGGTGAGCTGCTTTATCGCCTCTTTGTGGCTCACGCCGAAACGCTGCTCCTCGTCGACCACGAGCAGTCCGAGCTTCTTGAACGAGACATCGGCGGCGAGCACGCGATGGGTGCCGACCACGAGGTCGACCGAGCCGTCTCCAAGGCCGTCGACGACCTTTCGCGCCTCGGCTCCGGTCAGAAACCGCGACAACATCTCCACACGCAGCGGGTACTGCGCGTACCGCTCGGAGAAAGTCTGGAAGTGCTGCTGGGCCAGCAGCGTCGTCGGCACGAGCACGGCTGCCTGGTAGCCGTCCTGGATCGCCTTGAACACCGCCCGCAGCGCGATCTCGGTCTTGCCGAAGCCGACGTCTCCGCACACGAGCCGGTCCATCGGCACCGCGAGCTCCATGTCGGCCTTCACCTCGGCGATCGCGCGCAGCTGATCCGTCGTCTCGGGGTAAGGGAATGCCTGCTCGAGCTCTGCCTGCCAGGGGGTGTCGGGGCCGAAGCCGTGGCCCGGCTCTGTCGCCCGGCGCCGGTAAAGCGCGACCAGCTCCTTTGCCACCTCGCGGACCTCGGCGCGCGCGCGGGCCTTCTGCTTCTGCCACTCGGAACCGCCGAGGCGGTTGAGGCTCGGATGATCGCCCCCGGCATAGGGAGTAATCGAGTCGATCTGGTCCGAGGGGACATACAGCTTGTCCCCACCGCGGTACTCGAGCAGCAGGTAGTCACGCTCGGACCCACCGATCGCCCGGCGTACGAGGCCCCCGTAGCGAGCGACGCCGTGCACATGGTGGACGACAAGGGCCCCCGGTGCAAGATCATCGAAGAAACCCTCCACCGCCCTCGCCCTCGGCCTCGCGACCCGGTGAGGTCGGCGGCGCCCCGTGATGTCGGGCTCGGAGACGAGCGCGAGCCGCGAATCTGGCAGCAGGGCGCCACGGTCGAGCGGGACGACGACGATGTGGACTCCGCTGCGACGAAGGGCTTGGTCCAAGGGCGACGGGGGAGCGCCGGCGGGGGGAGCGCCGGCGGGTGAGACGTCGGAGTGGAGCTGGGTGTCGAGGCCCTCGGCGCGAAGCACGCTCGCCATCCGCTCCGCGCTGGCACGGCCGTCCGCGCAGATGACGACCCTATGACCCGAGCGGGCAAGCTCGCCGAGACGGCGAGCGAGGCCGACGTCGTCGCCGAGCACCGGCGGCCAGCCCCGGGCGACGAGCACCGTCGTCTCCGCGCGATCTGCGGTGGGCAGGATCGTCGCGAGCTTGGCGTCAGTGCGCGCGAGCAACCGCTCGAAGGGGAGGTGCAGGCGCGCCACGGCATCGGGAGCGACGGTTCCCGCCTCCCGGCCAGGTGTCGCCCAGGTGGACGCGAGCGACTCGGTGAGCGCGGTCTCCTCGTCGACCAGCTCGGTGGCACGGTCGCGCATACGGCGGGGCTCGACGAGCACGACCCGGGAGTCGCTCGGCAGCAGGTCTGTGAAGAGATGCTGGCCGTCGGTGAGCCAGGGCAACCATGACTCCATCCCGTCGAAGAGAGCACCCGCCGCGATCCGCTCGAAGACGTCGCGCGCGACGGGCGCATTGGCCGCGAGATCTAGAGCGCGCCGTCGGACGGCCCCGGTGAGCACGAGCTCTCGGCAGCCGAATATCTCGGCGCTGTCGATGTCGGCGATGGAACGCTGGTCACCGACGTCGAAGATGCTGAGACGCTCGACCTCGTCGCCCCACAGGTCTATGCGCACCGCGTGATCGCCGGTAGAGGGGAAGACGTCGATGATGCCGCCGCGGACCGCGAGCTCGCCGCGATGCTCCACCTGGTACTCACGCCGGTAGCCGGCGTCGACGAGTCGGGCCACGAGCTCGTCGGCGTCTATCTCGCGGCCCCGGGAGACGACGACAGGCTCGGCGTCGGCGAGCAACGGCCCCAGCTGTTGCAGCAGAGCCCGGATCGGCGCGACGACAAGGCGCGATCCGGCCGGCACGCGATCTGGGTGGCCAAGTCGCCACAGAGTCCGCAGCCGCCGGCCCATCGTCTCGGTGGCCGGCGACACCCGCTCGTAGGGAAGGGTCTCCCAGGCCGGCAGCACCTCCACACGCTCGCGGCCGACGAACGCGACGAGGTCGTGCTCCAGCTGCTCTGCCTCACGCAGCGTGGGCGTCGCCACGAGGATCACGGGGGCGCTCGACAGCTCGGCAAGGGCCGCAAGGGTGATCGCCCGGGCTCCGTCGGGGACGACGACCGAGGCGTCGTCGGCCGACAGCAGCTCGGCGATGGCGGCCTCGCCCGCAAGCAGGCCGGGCAAGCCCGAGAGCGGTGGAGCCGTCATGACTTGGTGTTGAACCTGTTCATGGCGGCGTCCGCCCCGTCGGCGAGTATCGCCTCGACTGCATCGGCTGCCACTTCGACCGAGGTGGCCAACAGCTCGCGCTCGGCCTTGGAAGGGCGCCTCAAGACGTGGTCGACACCGCGAGAGGGCGACGAGGGCTTCCCGATGCCGATCCGCACACGGAGAAAGTCACGCCGGTGCAGGTGAGCTTCGATCGAGCGAAGACCGTTGTGGCCGGCGGTGCCTCCACCAGCCTTCACCCGCACGGTCCCCGGAGGAAGGTCGAGCTCGTCGTGCACGATCACGAGATGCTCGCCCGGCGCTTCTCGGAGGTACCGCTTGGCGAGCGGTCGCACCGCTATGCCCGATTCGTTCATGTAGGTCTGAGGGATCGCGATGACCAAGAGCTTGCCCCCGAGACGCAGCGTCGCGGTCGCGGCATTGGTTCCTCGCTCTGCGCGCAGCGATCCTCCGTGCCGAGCCGCAAGACACTTGATCGCGTCGGCTCCAAGGTTGTGGCGCGAGGACTCGTACTCCGCTCCGGGGTTCCCGAGCCCGATCGCGACAAGATCTGCACCCGATCCCGCTCGGTCCTCGGCTGGTGTGCGGCGGAGCGTCAGCTCGCGTCCGGCGGCTCGGTCGCCGCAGCGGCCGGCTCGGCCCCCTCGCCGGCTACGACAGCATCTTCGGGGCCGGTACGCGGGGCATGGGCGACGACGACCGGGCTGTCGCCGTCCCCATCGAGCTCGACGCCGGTGGGAAGCGCGATGTCGGCCGCCCGAAGCGAGTCGCCGACCTCGAGAGTCGATATGTCGAGCTCGACGTGCGCGGGCAGGTCCGCCGGCTTGGCCTTGACCGTGAGGACGGTCATCTCCTGATCGACGGTGCCGTCGTTACGGTGGACGGCGGTCGCGTCGCCGACGAGGACGATCGGGATCTGGGCACTTATCAGCTCGTCGCGCCGCACCACCTGGAAATCGACGTGGATGACAGTGTGGCGCACCGGGTGGCGCTGCAGCTGGCGAGCCATCGCAAGGTGCTCGCCGTCGCCGATGACAAGGTTGAGCAGGGCACGCGAGCCAGCCTCGCCCCCAAGGGCTTGGCGGAGGTCCTTCGCGTCGACCGACACCGAGATGGGCTCGATCCCATGCCCGTACACGACGGCCGGGATGCGTCCGGCCGCGCGCAGGCGCCCGCTCGATCGGCTGCCCGTCGGGCGAGCCGGATCAACGACGAGTGTGATGTCAGCCATTGAGCAGAGCTCCTAGAAGAGAGACGTGCGATCGGTGGATCGACTTGACTGCGGCCCGGGGGATTCTAGGCGATCCGTCGCCACCCCCGGTCCGGCTCTCCGTCGCGGGGCCGAGAGCAGGCCCGCTTCGGTCTAGAGCAGGTTCTGCCCGCCGAAGATCTCCGAGACCGAGGTGTCCTCGAACACCGCGTCGATCGCATCGGCGATTATCTTGGCAACCGAGATCACCTCGATCTTGTCGATCCGTCGCTCCGGCGGGAGCGGGAGCGTGTTCGTAAGGATCACCCTCGAGATCGGTGCCGCCTTCAGGCGGTCCAGCGCGGGTCCCGAGAGCACCGCATGGGTCGCCATCGCCCAGATGTCGGTCGCACCTTCGTCGGCCAGCCGCTCGGCTGCCGCGCACACAGTCCCGGCCGTACCGATGATGTCGTCAATCACGACACAGCAGCGGCCGTTCACGTCGCCGACGATGTCGCGCGCCTCCACCTGGTCGGACCGCTGACCCTGGCGCCGCTTGTGCACGAGGGCGAGGTCGGCGCCGAGCTTTTGGGCGAAGCTCTCGGCCACCTTCACCCGACCGGCGTCCGGGGCGACGATCACGACATCGCCCGGCTGCTCGCGCCGGAGGTACTCGAGGAGCACCGGTGCGGCCGTCAGGTGGTCGACGGGCCCGTCGAAGAAACCCTGGATCTGCCCCGAGTGCAGGTCCACGCTCACCACCCGGTCAGCTCCTGCGGCAGAGAAAAGATCGGCAACGAGCTTGGCGGTGATCGGCTCGCGCCCGGTCGACTTGCGGTCCTGACGCGAGTAGCCGTAGTAGGGACAGACGACAGTTATGCGCTTCGCAGAGGCGCGTTTAGCGGCATCGATCATGATGAGCTGCTCCATGATCGCGTCGTTCACCGGCGCAGCATGGGTCTGGACGATGAACAGGTCGACGCCCCGGATAGAGCTCCCATATCGGCAGTGGATCTCGCTGTCGGCGAACTCCCTCAGGTTCGTCTCTCCGAGCGAGATCCCGAGGCACTGGGCGATCTCCTCGGCAAGCCCGGGGTGCGACCTTCCAGTCACCAGCTCAAGGCGGCGAGTCGGCACTAGCTCCATCTTCCGGTCCTCTCGTCGATCTTTCCGGTTCTAACCCCCAGCCGGTGGGCTTGCCCCGAAGAATGCCCCGACACGCTCCCCACGCGCCAACCGGGTCCCGGGCTCGAGACACGAGAACGGTCCGACGGAGGCTCCCTCGCCGACGAAAGCGCGCTCGGCGACACTGTGGGTGATGCGGGCACGCTCGCCCACCTCGCAGTCGACGAGGTGGCAGTCAGGCCCGATAACCGCCCCGCCGCCGATCGAGGTATGCCCTTCGAGCACGACACCGGGCATCAGGGTCACGTCCGCTCCGAGGAGCACGTTGACGTCCACATAGGTCGCCTCGGGGTCGCACATCGTCACGCCCCGACGCATCCAGCGGTCGTTGATCCGCGAGCGCAACTCCGCCTCCGCGGCCGCTAGCTGGGAGCGATCGTTGACTCCGGCGGCTTCCATCGGGTCGCCGACGACGACGGTGACGACGGTGTAGCCGGCACTGTGGAGCACCTCGATCGAGTCGGTGAGGAAGTACTCCCCGAGAGAGTTGTCAGGGGAGAGCCGCCGAAGCGCCGGCGCAAGCACGCCGTGGCGGAAACAGTAGATCTGCGAAGCCACCTCGTCGACGTCGCGCTCGTCTGTCGAGCACTCCGAGTCGTCTCTTATCCGCGAGACGCGGCCGTCCTTCGAGCGCAGCACGCGAGAGTAGCCAAACGGGTCGTCGAGCTTGGCCGTGAGGATCGTGGCGGCTGCATCGCGCACACGGTGCTCCGAGACGAGGCGCGCGAGCGTGGCCGGGCGCACGAGCGGGGTGTCGCCCGGCAGAACGACGACGTCGCCCTCGTCGAAGTCTCCGGCGATCGCGTCGTCGAACCCGGTGAGCCCGACGGCCACGGCATCTCCGGTGCCCCTGGCCTCGAGCTGCTCCACGAATTCGATCCTCATGCCCTTCGGCGCTTCCGCCTGGATCGTCTTTGTGACTTCGTTGGCATGGTGACCCACGACGACCACGACTTTGTCCATGGGCAGCTCGGCAAGGGCATCTAGGACATGGACGATCATCGGGCGACCGCAGAGGCGGTGGAGCGGTTTCGGGGTGGCCGATCTCATCCTCGTCCCCTCGCCGGCCGCCAGCACTATCGCGGAGAGGGGCCGGCGTTGCGGCCTCGCATCGACGGTCATCGCGTCACCACCTCCAAGAGTCCGACGGCTCCGACCATAGCGGGGGCCCAGGCGCCGTGCTCGGCACACGCCGGACCCTTCGAGTCCGCCCTGAGACAGCGGCGCCGGGACCGCGGGCCCGGTCCGGCACTTCCCTGTCCGGCACTTCCCTGTCCGGCACTTCCCTGTCCGGCACTTCCCTGTCCGGCCAGGGATCTAGTGTGGCCCCAGATGGACTTCAGCCCGACTCCGGAGCAGGAGCTGCTCAAAGAGGCAGTGGCCGGCATCGCCGGCAGCTACGGCCACGAGTACTTCCAGGAGAAGACGAGACAGGGAACCAAGCCTGACGAGCTGTGGTCCGAGCTCGGAGCGGGCGGCTACCTCGGTGTGCACCTACCTTGCGCCTACGGTGGCGGCGGCATGGGTATCGCCGAGCTTGCGATCGTCTGCGAGGAGGTTGCCGCGGCAGGGTGCCCACTGCTCTTGATGCTCGTCTCGCCCGCCATCTGCGCCACGCTCATCGCGAAGTTCGGCACCGCGTCGCAAAAGCAGCGGTGGCTCCCCGCGATGGCGTCGGGGGAGGCGAAGATGGCCTTTGCCATCACCGAGCCGGACGCCGGCTCCAACTCGCACCGCATCTCCACCACCGCCGCGCACGAGGGCGGGAGATGGGCTCTCCGTGGGACCAAGCAGTACATCTCGGGGGTTGACGAAGCCGACGCGGTGATCGTCGTGACCCGGACGGGCACCGAGGAGGCGACGGGACGGGCCAGGCTCTCGCTGTTCATCGTCGGCACCGACGCAAAGGGTTTCGAGGCGCGCAAGATCCCAGTCGAGATCGCCGCGCCTGAGAAGCAGTTCACGATCTTTCTCGACGACTGCAGCATTGGTGAGGACGACCTGCTCGGGACCGAGGGGGAGGGCCTTCGCCAAGTGTTCGCCGGACTGAACCCGGAGCGGCTGATGGCAGCTGCCATCTCGTGCGGCATCGGACGCTACGCCCTCGAGAGGGCGGCTGCCTACGCGACTCAACGCACCGTGTGGGACCGCCCGATCGGCGCTCACCAGGGCATCGCCCATCCCCTCGCCATAGCCAAGATCGAGCTCGAGCTCGCGAGGCTCATGCTGTCGAAGGCGGCCTGGAGCTATGACGCGGGACTGGACACAGGGGAGTCTGCCAACATGGCCAAGTACGCGGCTGCCGAAGCCTCCCTCCGCGCACTCGACCAGGCCATCCAGACCCACGGGGGCAACGGGCTGGCATCCGAGTTCGGTCTCGCCGACCTCTGGGGAACCGCCCGACTCCTGCGGACGGCGCCGGTCAGCCGGGAGATGATCCTCAACTACGTCGCCCAGCACTCCCTCGGGCTCCCGAAGTCCTACTAGGTGGCTGGTGTCTTTCGCGCCGATCTCGATTCGCGATCCGCGCCCAGATCT
>CAZAMA010000051.1:0-18660 GCA_964485645.1 uncultured Acidimicrobiaceae bacterium
GTGGAGGAGTGGTGGCCCAGGCTGGCCACGTTCGACACGGCCGCGACAGGCACACCAGCCCGCTTGGCAAGCTGATATCTGGCTCGGTTCTCGTCGAGCCTCATCATTGCGAAGAACCGCTCAGAGGGGATCTCCGGCGCGTTGGAGCGAGCTATGAGGCAGTTCGTGTTGCAGGGATTGCCGACGACGAGGACGCGGATGTCCGCTGCCGCGTTCTCGGCGATCGCTTTTCCCTGCGGCTTGAAGATCCCTCCGTTGATCCCGAGAAGCTCCTTGCGCTCCATGCCGGCCTTGCGTGGGACCGATCCTACGAGCAGCGCCCATGAGGCCCCGTCGAAGCCCGTGGCGAGATCGGTGGTCGTCTCGACTCCCGCCAGAAGGGGGAACGCGCAGTCCTCGAGCTCCATGACCACACCTTCGAGACTCTTCATGGCCGGCTCGATCTCCAGGAGTCGGAGCACAACCGGCTGGTCCTCGCCGAGGAGTTGCCCGGAGGCGATCCGGAAGAGCAACGAGTAGCCGATCTGGCCCGCCGCTCCGGTAACGGTGACGTGGACAGGCTTCGGGGGTACCGGCGGAGTCCTCGTCAGAGAAGGTGTCGTATCAGTCACGCCGCGTAGGTTACCGGCTCGTAGCCAGGCACTGCTCTGGTGGAAGCCGACGCCGCCCACACCGGTGTCGCGTTCGGGCCGACCATCGCCGACTCCTCAGAGGCGATCGGCGATCGCTTGGGCGAACCGGCTGCAGGCAACCTCAGTCGCGCCATCCATCAGCCGGGCAAAATCGTAAGTGACGATCTTTTCGGCAATCGTCTGCTCGAGCGCCCTCACGATGTCGTCGGCTGCGTCCTGCCAGCCGATGTGCTCGAACATGAGGACGCCTGAGAGAAGTACCGAGCCAGGATTCACCTTGTCCTGACCAGCGTACTTGGGCGCCGTGCCGTGCGTAGCCTCGAATATGCCATGACCGGTGACATAGTTGATATTGCCGCCCGGTGCGATTCCGATGCCACCGACTTGCGCGGCGAGGGCGTCGGATATGTAGTCGCCGTTGAGGTTGGTAGTGGCGATGACGTCGAACTCCTTCGGCCGCGTGAGAACCTGCTGCAGGGCGATGTCCGCGATCACATCCTTCACGAGGATCTTGTCGCCCGGATCGCCGCCGCAGTCGTCCCATGCGATCGCGACATCGGCGAACTCGTCTCGCACGACCTCGTACCCCCAAGCGCGAAAGGCTCCCTCGGTGAACTTTTGGATGTTCCCCTTGTGCACGAGCGTGACGGTGCGGCGGCCGCGGCGCGCCGCGTATGTGAGTGCGGCGCGCACGAGACGCTTCGAGGCTGTCTCGGAGACAGGCTTTATCCCGACTCCCGAATCACGTCGGATCGACCATCCGTAGGAGCTCTCGAGGAAATCGATGAGCTGGAGCGCCTGCTCGCTGCCTGCCGGCATCTCGAGGCCCGCGTAGACATCCTCGGTGTTCTCCCGGAAGATGAGCATGTCCACGTTCTCTGGATGGCGGACCGGGGAGGGGACCCCGGCGAACCATCGGACAGGTCGGAGGCATACGTAGAGGTCCAAGAGCTGGCGAAGGGCGACATTGAGGGAGCGAAAGCCACCGCCGATCGGTGTCGTGAGCGGGCCCTTCAGGCCGATCAGGTGATCGTCGAAGGCCGCGACGGTCTCGGACGGCAGCCACTCTCCGGTCTCCTTGAAGGCCTTCTCGCCCGCGAGGACCTCCATCCAATGCACGCGGTGCCCGTGTCTGGCCGCGGCGGCATCCAGCACCAGCTTGGCCGCCGGCCAGATGTCGACGCCAGTACCGTCACCCTCGATGAAAGGAATGATCGGCACCGCCGGCACATCGAGGACGCCGTCCTCCGACATCGTTATCTTCCCGGGCATCGCGGTCGTCTCGGACATGGGACAAGACTATGGGAAAAGGCGCCACCTGCCACTCCGACGCCGGCCGCGAAGCTCGCTCTGGGCACGGGCGCAGCGACTCTTGACGCCGCGAGAGGCCGAGCAGCTATCCTGAGCTGCCAAGAGCGATTGGGAGGTGCGCACCTTGGCGCCCGAAGGCGAGAGCGAGCAGGGTCCCCTCGTCACGACCATGAGCAGTCCTGTGATATCGGCTCGCGAGCTCGACGATCGCCTGCAGGCGCTCGGGGCGGCCGTCGACCGCCTGAGCCGGCGCCAAGTCGTGGCTGGCCTGCGCTCGAACCCTGCGGACCTGCTCGCGGGTGTCGGGGGCGCCACCAAGATCGTCCGGCAAGATGTCGACGAGCTCGCTGAGCTGCTCGCGCGCTGGGACCTACCGCTGTCGCAGGCTGAGATGCAGGCGCTGCGCGGCGTCGCCCTCCTTGCCCAAGGATCCTACGGGCCAGCCCACGCGAGCCTTCACCTGGTAGTGGACGTCGTCTCCTGCTCTCGGCGCATTGACCTCGAGAAGCTGGCGCGCGCCGCCAGCGTGCTCTTGACGCGATCCCGCCGGGCCCTGCCCGTGATGGTCACTCTGCACCAACCCGGAGATGACGCAGTCGAGACCGCTCTCAGCCTCGGCATCGAGCTCGTAGTCGACCCGTAAGGGCTCCAGGGCTCCAAGGCTCCAGGGCGCCGCTTCAGCGGCGCGCGGCCCGGCGCTGGGCAGCGCGAACGGTGTTGTGGAGCAGCATGGCCCGCGTCATCGGCCCGACCCCGCCGAGGCGCGGCGTGACCCATCCCGCGACGTCGGCCACGTCGTCGCGCACGTCCGAAAGCAGCTTGCGACCCTCCCAGGTCGTGCCGGCTCCCACGACGGCGGCTCCCGGCTTGACCATCTCCTTGGTCACGATTCCTGCGCGGCCGGCAGCAGCCACGATGACATCAGCGGTCCTCAGATAGGGTGCCAGATCCGAGATGCCGGTGTGCACGACCGTCACAGCTGCGTTGCACCCGGGGCGCTTCAGGGACATGAGCATGGCGAGGGGCCGTCCGATCGTGAGCCCTCGACCCACGATGACCACGTGACGGCCCTCGACTGGGACCTCGTAGGCTCCCAGCAGCTCGACGATGCCGGCAGGCGTGCAGGGCAGCGGGCCGGGCGTACCCATGACGAGCCGGCCCAGGTTGACTGGGTGCAGCCCGTCGACATCCTTCTCGGGGTCGACGGCGAGCAGGGCTTCCTCCTCGTCAAGACCGGCCGGGAGCGGCAGCTGCACGAGGAAGGCATCGACGTCGGGATCAGCGTTCAACCGGGCGATCGCTGCCAGGACATCCTGCTGGGTGGCCCCTGCCGGGAGGTGCTCGTGAGCCGACGCGATCCCGATCTCGGCGCAGTCTTCGTGTTTTTTCGCGACATAGCGGGCACTTGCCGCATCATCGCCGACAAGGATCGTCCCAAGACCGGGGACTACGCCTCTGGCCCTTAGACCCGCCACGGTCGCCGTGAGCTCAGCCTTGGTCTTCTGGGCGAGAGCCTCGCCGTCCATGATGATCGCGGTCATTTGCTTCTCCTATTTCCTGGGATGTGAGCTCACGATGCGAGCTCGCTTCTTGACTCTCAGTGTCGAAAATGGCGCTTGCCGGTGAGCACCATAGCGATGCCTCGCTCGTTGGCGGCTGCCACGACCTCGGCGTCGCGAAGTGACCCGCCCGGCTGCACGACCGCGCGGACCCCCGCATCGGCCATCACATCGAGGCTGTCGCGGAAAGGGAAGAAGCCGTCGCTCGCTGCCACTCCCCCGGCGATGCGCCTTCCTGCCTTGGAACATGCCAGCGTCGCGGCGTCAACGCGGCTCTGCTGACCGCAACCCACCCCGACGACTTGGCCGCGACTGGCGACGACAACCGCGTTCGAAGTGGAGCGCGCACACACGAGCCAGGCAAGCTCCAGGTCGCTCCACTGCGCATCTTCAGGGGCAATCTCGGTGACGATGTGCCAAGAGTCGTGCCCAGCCGGCATCTCGTCCGGCTCCTGCACGAGGAAACCCCCATCGATCTGGCGCATGCCGAGTCGAAGCGGCCCCGGCGCGCGCGCTTCCAGCGCGCGCATGTTCTTACGGCGCTCGCCGAACAGCGCCAGCGCGCCTGAGCTGTAGCTCGGAGCGACGAGCACGTCAGCGAGCGGGTTGCCCACGATCGCCTCCGCGAGCGACTCGGCCACCTCGCCGGCGACAGCGACGACGCCGCCGAAGGCAGCCTCCGCGTCTCCTCGAAAAGCCAGCTCGTAGGCCGTCGCGATATCGGGCGCGATCGCAGCGCCACAAGGGTTGGCGTGCTTCACGATCACTGCAGCCATCGACCCGCGTAGCTCTGCGAGCTCGTGGACGAGCCGCCACGCGGCATCCACGTCGAACAGGTTGAGATATGAGAGATCCCTCCCACCGTGCTGCACGACCGACTCCCAAAAGCCGCCGTCGCCGCCGATCGAGCGGTAGCGGGCACCAAGCTGATGAGGGTTCTCGCCGTAGCGGAGCTCCTGCACCTGCTCGAGAGAGAGGTGCAGGCTCGATGGCAACCCTCTCAGATCTTCGGGCGCCGCACCGTCGAACCAGGACACGATGCTCGCGTCGTAGGCGGCAACGTGGGCGAAGGCGGCACGCGCGAGGCGGCGGCGGGTCGGCGCCGTGACCTGTCCCTCTTGGCGAAGCTCGTCGAGCACCACCTCGTAGTCGGCCGGGTCCACGACGACGGCGACATGTTCGTGGTTCTTCGCGGCCGCTCGGACCATTGCCGGGCCGCCGATGTCGATCATCTCCACTGACGGGTTCGACCTGAAGGGGTACAGGTTGCAGACGACGACTTCGATCGGCTCGATCTGACGCTCTCTCAGCTCGGCCCGGTGCGCCGGGTTGTCAGCCTCGGCGAGAATGCCGCCGTGGATCGCAGGGTGGAGGGTCTTCACCCGCCCCGAGAGCATCTCCGGCGATCCTGTCACCTCCTCGACGCTCAGATGAGCAATTCCCGCCGCGCGCAGCACGTTCGCGGTTCCGCCGCTGGCGACGAGCTCGAAGCCCAGGGAGACCAGACCTGCGGCGAGGCGCTCGACTCCCGTCTTGTCGAAGACCGAAACAAGCGCCCTCATGGCCTGCAGACGGCTCGCAGGCCGGGCCGCGCGCTCGCCGCGGTCGCACTGCGACGGGCAGCGAGCACGTCGCGGATCACGGCGGGGTACAGGCTGTGTTCCACCGCCTTGATCCGGTCATGCAAGCTCGTGGCGGTGTCGCCGGGCAGCACGGCCACCGCCTCCTGGGCGAGAATCGGACCTTCGTCCACCTCAACGGTGGCCTCGTGCACTGTGCACCCGGTGATGCTAACGCCGGCGGCCAAGGCATCTTCGACGGCGTGCCAACCCTTGAACGCGGGTAGCAGCGATGGGTGTGTGTTGAGAATCCGCCCAGGGTAGGCCTGGTGGATCGAGGTCCCCAACACGGTTCCGTAGCCTGCCATCGCCAGGAGATCGACGTCGTAGGCGCCAAGCGCGCCGACGACCGCGGCGGTGAAGCCATCGCGGTCGAAGGGACACGAGAAGCTCGCCCGCAAGACGGATTCGACCGGTACTCCCGCACCTTGGGCGACGGCCTCAGCTCCACAGGGACGGTCGACGACCACTACAGCTACTGGGATGCCATCAGAGATGATGGCTTGGAGCACCGTGCCCTTCCCCGAGGCAAGGACGGCGACACGCACGACCCGAACCGTACCAGTGTCGCCGGCTCGACTCGAAGGGGCGCTCATCTCCGCCGTGCAGACCTCGCTTGTCGCCACAAGAGGGATGACGTTGCGCACCTAGAGTAGCTAAGCCACCACTATTAGTGGTAATCTCGTCCTAAACCGGGAGCGGAGGTCGGCGATGACATCCCGTTGTTGGAGTCGGCGTCACGAGCTAGGAGTGCACCCCTGAGCGACGTCCCCCTGGGCGAGGGGTGGTGGATCGCCTCGGACGGTAAGTGGTACCCGGGCAACACCCACCCCGACGCGCTCGCGAGCGGACATGTCGCAGGCAATGGCGCTACCGCCCCCGCCGATGGCTGGTGGCAGGCATCGGACGGCCACTGGTACGCCCCGGAGCTGCATCCCGACAACATCGCCACCATCACGCTCTCTCGGCGCGCCTCGCCGCGCGTGCCAGCGGGCATGGGCGGATCGCGGACCGGACCCGCTGGCTATGATCCGTCTCGTCGGGGTCACCTTGCGCTCGATGCAGCGGGATCGCTGGTCGCGAGCAACGGGTCGGCCCGCGCCACCAACGGGACACTCCCGCGCATGAACGGCTCGTCAGGCGGCACTCGATTGCTGCTAGATCCCGGCGACCCGTCCCCCGCTCGGCAGCAAGACAGCGCGCCGCACGAGCGCGCCGGCGAGGTAGGGCCGGGGGCTGTCGACCGTCGCCGCGGCCCGACCGAGCGGCGGGGGCCGGTCCCGGACAGGCGCGCGGGAACCGGGGCGCGCGGAGAGTCCCCGGGGCGGCAGGGACAGCCCGTGGCCACCAGAGCCATGCGACAGATAAAGGGGGATCTCGATCTGGAGCCTTCCCTGCTCCTCGGCGAGTGGGTACCCCCGACTCCTTCGCCTCCGCCCAGCCGCCCGGCGCTCCGAACACCGCTCCGGTCAGAAGCCCCGACCTACCGCAAGCCGCCGGCTCCGGCACCTCCACGGGGGTCCAATCCAGGCACGCGGCCGAACGGCGCTCGCTACCCATCGGCGGCTCTATCCGGGCGAGCACCCGGCCAGGACGGCTTCGAGGAGTGGCTCCGGAACTTTTCCGTCGATCAGCCGCAGAGAATCCCCCGGCAGGCTCCGGTGCCCCAGCGGCTCATGGGAGTAGCAGACGTCCTCAACGGTGCCCGGCTGCCCGCCGGCGGCCCGACATCGATCGTCCCGCGCGTCTCGTCGCGCGAGGCCGACTTCTTCGTCATCAAGCCTTCTCGCAAGAAGGACAGCGCGACACGATCCCCCGCGGGCGCAAAGCTGAGCGGCGCGCTCTTCGTCATCGCGATGGTGCTCGTCCTCGCGGCCGTGGGCATCGCGGTCGTCTACATACACTCCCATCCCCACTGAGGACACGCCCGCCGTCGTCAGGAATTCACGGCTCGTCCTCGGCGGCAAAGGCATGACCCACCCGATCGACCTCGAAGCCCTCGGCGCGCGCGTCGCATATGACAGAGGCCGCATGAGCCGGGTTGCGCGTCTCGAGGACGAGCTGAACGCCGTTCTCCCTCACATGGAGATCGAAACCCTCCCGCAGGTGGTCCACCTCGAGGAGGTTGGCGCCGGAAGCCCCGAGGCGCGTCAGCAGGCGAGCGAGCTGGCCGGGACGGTCTGACATCCTGGCGAAAAGGACGAGCCGCCGGCCACAGCGCGTCTCGTGACGTCGGATCGCGTCGAGAAGCAGTCCGGTATCCACGTTGCCACCCGAGAGCACGACGGCCGTCGTGCCCCCCCCGTTCGGCATCTTGACCCGCCGCGACGCGACGGCCGCGGCACCGACAGCTCCTGCGCCCTCGACGAGAAGCTTGGCCCGCTCGAGAAGGAGCACCATCGCGTCGGCGATCTCGTCCTCTCCGACCGTCACGATGTCGTCGACGAACTTCGCGACGAGCGGGAGGGTGAGCTCGCCCGGGCGCCTGACGGAGATTCCGTCGGCGAGGGTCGGATCCGCCGTCACCTCGACTGTTCGACCCTGCGCGATCGAGGCCGGAAATGGAGCGACGCTGGCAGCTTGCACTGCCACCATCCGCACGGACGGCTTGAGTGACTTGACGGCGAGCGCGACCCCGGCCGCGAGGCCGCCGCCGCCGAGCGGCACCACGACGAGGGCAAGATCGGGGATGTCCTCGACGAGCTCGAGGCCGAGGGAGCCCTGACCGGCGATGACTGCAAGATCGTCGAAGGGGTGGACGAGCACCTTGCCGCTCTCGAGGACGCGCGCCCGGGCGAGCTCCAAGCACTCGTCGATGCCGTCACCGCCCAGATGCACCTCGGCCCCATACGCGATCGTCGCTTCCGACTTGGCGATCGAGGCCGTCGCCGGCATGAAGACCTCACAGGAGATCCCGAGCTGAGCGGCGACGAACGCGGCCGCCTGGGCGTGGTTGCCCGCACTTGCCACGACGATGCCCGCGCCGGCATCAGACCCCAAGATTGCGAGCTTGTTCGCGACGCCTCGGACTTTGAACGAACCTGTCCTCTGCAGGTTCTCGGCCTTGAACACGACGCGCGAACCCGCATCTTGGCTGAGTCCCCGGGAGTTGAAGACAGGGGTGCGCACCGCCACACGTTCAACGTGGGCGCGCGCCGCTCTCACATCGTCCAATGTCACCGCGTCGAGAGCGTGCGGGGCGCCTGCGGCCTCGCTCATCGCAGGCTCATCTTCACGGTGTCGCATCCCTGAGCCGGCGAACGACGTCGACCATGAGCTCTCCCGCTTCGGTCGGGTTCTGCCCGACGACGACACCGGCTCCGACCAGCGCCTCGATCTTGGCCCTCGCGGTCCCCTTCGAGCCCGAGACGATCGCGCCGGCGTGCCCCATCCTGCGCCCTTCGGGTGCGGTCACCCCGGCTATGTACGCGACGACCGGCTTGGTCATATGCGCGGCGATGTAGTCGGCGGCACGTTCCTCCCCGTCACCTCCGATCTCGCCGATCATCATGACCGCCTCGGTCTCCTCGTCGGCCTGGAAAGCTTCGAGGACGTCGACAAAGGTCGTTCCCGGCACTGGATCGCCCCCGATGCCGACACAGGTGGTCTGGCCGACGCCTTGACGTGAGAGCTCGTGGAGAGCCTGATATGTGAGAGTGCCCGAACGGCTGACGATACCGACCGGGCCACCGCCCAGCGCGATGTCGCCGGCCGTTATCCCGATGTTGCACCTGCCCGGCGAGATGACGCCGGGGCAGTTCGGCCCGACAAGGCGAGTGCGGGGAAACTCCCGGCGCAGGCGAGCCGCTACGAGTGCCTGGTCCTTCGCGGGGATGTGCTCGGTGATGCACACGACGAGGCCGATTCCTGCCGCAGCACAGTCGAGGATCGCTTCTGCGGCTCCCCTCGGCGGAACTACCACTAAGGCCGCGTCGACTTCGCGGCTCGAAAGAGCCTGCGCGACGGTGTCGTACACGGGGATGCCCTCGACATCCTGTCCGCCCTTGCCCGGGGTGACACCGGCGACGACCTTTGTGCCGTAGTCCCGGTTCCGCAGACCGTGGAACCGCCCCTGGCTCCCGGTCAGCCCCAAGACGACGACCCGCGTGCTCTCGTCCACAAAGATGCTCACTTCCGCTCTCCTGCGATCTCGACAGCCCTCTTCGCGGCGCCGATCATGGAGAGCTCCGGGATCACCCCGGCGGGCTTCTGCTCGTCGAGAATCCTCCTCGCCTCGGTGGAGTTGGTGCCGTCGAGCCGCAGCACTATGGGCGACGAAAGCTCGACTCGCTCGATGGCTTTGAGAATGCCCCGGGCGACGTCGTCACAGCGCACGATGCCCCCGAAGATGTTGACGAGGATCACCTGCACGTTCGGATCGGTGTTTATCACCTCGAGGGCGTCTGCCATCACGTCCGCGTTGGCGCCGCCGCCGATATCGAGAAAGTTGGCGGCGCGACCTCCGACCTGGTTGACGACATCGAGGGTGGACATCGCCAACCCGGCACCGTTGGCGATGATACCGACCGAGCCGTCGAGGCCGATGTACTGGAGGCCTTTCTCGCGCGCAAGGCGCTCGCGGGGATCGACGTCTCCGATCTGCTCGATCTCCGACCACTCCGGGTGGCGAAACGCAGCGTCGTCGTCCAAGGTGACCTTGGCATCGAGGGCGTGCACCCGCCCGTCCGAGGTGAGCACGAGCGGATTGATCTCGACCAGATCGGCGTCCCCCTCGACATAGCATCGGTAAAGATCGACTAGGACGGTGGCGACCTGATCGATCGCCCGGGGATCCAGCCCGGCGCGGCTCGCCAGCTCTCCCGCAACGTCGCGATCGAGCCCGTCGAGCGGATCGACGTGCATCGACACTATCGCCTCGGGATCGGTCTCAGCGACTTGCTCGATGTCGATTCCCCCACGCGCGGAGACGATGGCCACGTGCTTCTTCGCGGCTCGATCGAGAGTGAAGCTCGCGTAGTACTCGGCTGCGATGTCGGTGGCACGCTCCACCCAGAGGCGGCGGACCTTGTGGCCGCCAATGGCGAGCCCGAGGATTTGGGATGCGAACCGCGCTGTCTCGATCTCGTCAGCCGCGAGCTTCACGCCTCCGGCTTTCCCGCGGCCGCCCACTTGCACCTGGGCCTTCACGACGACTGGACAGCCGAGCTCTCCCGCCGCCGCGACGGCCTCCTCGACCGTGTCGGCTACGCGGCCGTCTGAGACGGGGATGCCGTAGCGCGCGAAGTACTGCTTACCTTGGTACTCGACAAGATCCATCGAGGCCGTCCTCCGTCCTTGAGTGCCGTCTGGCCTGGTCATCCATGCTCGCCGTGGCCGTCAATCGCCGGTGGTCGATTCTTCTTCGACCCCCCTGTGCTCTCTCGCGTCGAGAGTCGCCTCCAGCCACCGCACTATCTCGGGCAGCGGCGCGCCTGGTGTGAACACTGCCGCCACGCCTGCTTGCTCGAGCACCGCGATGTCGGCGTCGGGGATGATCCCTCCGCAGAGGACCAGGACGTCGTCAAGGCCCTCGGCCCGCAACCGCTCGATCACCTTTGGCACGAGAGTCAGATGTGCTCCGGACAGCAGCGAGAGCCCGACTGCATCGGCGTCCTCCTGGAGCACCGCCTGGACCACCTGCTCCGGCGTCTGGTGGAGACCAGTGTAGATGACCTCGAAACCAGCGTCACGAAGCGCGCGCGCAATCACCTTTGCTCCGCGGTCATGCCCGTCGAGGCCGGGTTTCGCGACCACTACGCGGTATCGACGTTCCATGCCCGGCCGATGCTACCCACGCCGGCGGCTTCCCGGGGCCCCCGGGGGCGGCATCCGGGCATCTTGCGCCTGTGACCACTACGATCCCAGGCAGTGCGCCGACGATCCGAGACCGGGGTGTGGTGGGCCAGTCCGCACTTGGCCGGTTTCCTCGCGCTCGTACCGACTGTCGTCGGCATCTTCCTCATCATCCACGAGCTCACCCTGCACGACGTCATCGGCGGAGTCACCCTCCAGGCGGGAGGCGTCAACTTCGCCTCCTCGGTGGCACTGTCCAAGGGGCAGCTCCCCTACGAGAACTTCGCGCTGACCCAGCCCCCCGGCATGAGCATTCTGCTTCTTCCCTTCGCCTGGGCCGCGCACACGAACGGATCGACCGCTCTTGACGCGGCCAGGGGCCTCACGGCCGTCGTCGCCGTCGTCGACGTCTTCCTCGTCGCATATATGGCCAGGTTCCACGGGATCGCGAGCACCATCGTCGCCGGTGTCCTGTTCGCGACTTTTCCGAACGCTTTCTACGCCACATCGTCGGTCATGCTCGAGCCATACCTGCTCTTGCTCTGCCTCCTCGCCTTCCAGGCCGCCTTCGTGCAGGGCGCGCTCGCGACCGGCGGCCGGCTCGTGCTCGCGGGCGCGCTCCTAGGAGTCGCGATAGCGGTCAAGCCCTGGGCGATCATCCCGGCAATAGTGCTGCTCGCCTGTGGGGCTGTCCGCTGGCGCCAAGCTCTCGGCCGCCTCGTCGGCGGCCTCGTCATCGGAATCGCGGTGCCCTGCATCTTCTTCTTCCTCGCGTCGCCGAGCGCTTTCATCCGCGACGTCGTCCAGGCCGAGTTGAGCAGTGGAAGCGGACACGGTGCTCCGACAGGACTGAAAGGACGCCTCGCGGAGATCCTTGGGCTCGGCTCAGCTCTCGGGCTCACACATCCAGGCGACCTCGCCCTCGGGATCGGCGCCCTGCTCGTCGTCGTGATCATCGCCGCGGTTGCGAGCCACGTCTCAACTTCGACCATGCTCGACTGGGCCCTGCTCGCGACAGTCGTCGGGCTCAGCGCGATCGCGATCGTGCCCCAGCACCTGCCCGAGGCTTACACGTACTTCCTGGCGGGTTTCGGCCTCATACTCATCGGCAACTGCGTCGGGAACCTTCTCGCCATACTCGCTTCGATCTCCATCGGCAGTGGCGACCTCACGTCCACGACTGCCGGGGGCATGACCGTCGTCTGCGTGGCGGCGATGGTAGCCGTGGTGTCCGTGGGGGTGCCGAAAGAGACCAGCTTCTGGCGCTCGTACTTCCTCGAGAACGGCACGAGCCCGGCTCAGGTGATCGATGCCGTCGTTCCGAACGGCGCTTGCGTCGTGTCGAACAACCCCGAGGCGCTCATCATCGCCGACCGTTTCGCGAGCCTGCCGCCTGGTTGCCCCTTCGTCGTCGACCCAGGCGGGATCGACGCGCTGGCCGCCACGCCGGCTGCATCTGCCGCGACCTGGGAGCAACTGCTCTCGCAGGCCCGCTACCTGGTGGTAGCTCCGGGCTCCCCCAAGATTCTCCTCTCGGCCGCACTGCAGGCCTACGTGGGCCACCGGTTCTCCATCCTGCACGACGCCCAGTACCAGATCTACTTGAGCAACAGCACCGCCACGCCCTGAGACTCGGTGGTCACACCCGGCTGAGCGGGGTGAGATGGAGGATGAACCGCCGTACCCGACCCTCGACGAAGCGGACCTCGGCGCGGGCGTCTGAGCCCTCACCTTCGACGTGCGTCACGACGCCGGCGCCGAAACGGGGGTGGGCCACGGCTTCACCGGGGACCAGGCCGAGCAGCTCCGCGCCCGTCGAGGCGGCCGGGGAACCCGCCGTCACGAGAGCGGAGACGCGCTCTCTTCCTCTCGGCGGCGCAACCGAGGCCGCGAGCCTCGTGTCCCCCTCGTGTCGAGGTGCCAGACCCATGCGGTCGCGGTACCGATCTCCGAAACGGCCCGAGACGCCGGTGGCGTCCTCGCGGCCGAGGGTGAGACCGGCGCCGAGCTCCTCGATCAGGTCCGCAGGGATCTCGGCAAGGAACCGGCTGGGCAAGCTCTCCTGGTAGGAGCCGTAGATCAGCCTCCGCCAGGTATGGGTGACATAGAGCTGCTCACGGGCCCGCGTTATCCCGACATAGCAGAGACGGCGCTCCTCCTCGAGCTCGTCTGGCTCCGCGAGCGTCTGATTGAGCGGGAACAGTCCCTCCTCGAGACCGGTGAGGAAGACGACCTTGAACTCCAAGCCCTTCGCTCCGTGCAGGGTCATGAGAGACACGGCAGGACCGTTGCCCGTCTCGTCCGAGGCTGCCACCAACGACGTGGACTCGAGAAACCCCTCGACCGTCTCGAACGACGCCGCCACCGACAAGAGCTCCGAGATGTTCTCGAGCCGCCCCTCGGCCTCTATCACCTTGGAACCCCCCGCCTTGGCCTCAGTCTCGAGCATGTCGATGTAGCCGGCCTCGTCGAGGATGTCCCCGAGGACATCTGCTGGGGGTCGACTGGCACCGTCGCTCGCCGAGAGGCGGCCGAGCAACTCGACGAACGCACGGATGCCCGCCAGGGACCTGCCGGCAGCCCCAGCTTCGTCAGCTCTGCGCAGCGCCTCCGCGAAGCTGACCCGCTCGTCTCGGGCGAAGGCCACGACGCGCGTGAGCGTCGTGTCGCCGACGCCACGCCTTGGCACGTTGAGGACCCGGCGGAGAGATACCTCGTCGCCGGGGTTCAGCACGAGCCTCAGATACGCGAGAGCGTCGCGGACCTCGCGGCGGTCGTAAAAGCGCGTTCCCCCTATCACACGGTAGGGAACTCCCCGCTCCATGAGTGCTGCCTCGATCGAGCGTGACTGCGCGTTCGTCCGGTAGAAGACGGCGATATCACCGAAGCCGACACCCCGATGAAGCGCGATCGAGCTGATCTCGCTCGCGACAAAGCGTGCCTCGTCGTCACCGTCGCTCCCCCGGTAGCACTTGACCTTCTCACCCTCGCCGAGAGCACTCCAAAGGTGCTTGGACTGCCGGACGAGATTGTTGGAGATCACGGCGTTGGCAGCCCTGAGGATCGTCTGAGTCGAACGGTAGTTCTGATCGAGGACGATCACGCGGGCCTCGGGGAACGTGGCCTCGAAGTCGAGGAGGTTGCGCATCTCGGCGCCGCGAAATCGGTAGATGCTCTGGTCCGTGTCGCCGACGACACAGACGTTGCGCGACGCTCCGGCCAGCAGGCTGATGATCTCGTTCTGCGCCTGGTTCGTATCTTGGAACTCGTCGACGAGCACGTGCAGGAAACGGTCCTGGTATCGCTCCAGCACCTCTCGATGGCGGCGAAAGAGCCTCACCACCCTTACGAGGAGGTCGTCGAAGTCCATCGCGTTCGCTTCGAGGAGTCGGCGCTCGTACTCGTCATAGGCGTCGGCTATCCGGCGCTCGTACAGGGTCGTCGCGCGATCCCCGTAAGCCTCCACCTCGAGCAGCTCGGACTTGGCTTGGCTTATGGCGGCTGCTACGGCTCGGGGCGGGAACCTCTTCTGGTCGACACCAAGGTCGCCGAGCACGTGCTCGATCAGACGTCTCGAGTCGGCGTCGTCGTAGATCGTGAAGTTGGATCGGTAGCCGACGTGCTCGGCATTGCGCCGGAGAATGCGCACGCAAGCCGAGTGAAACGTCGATACCCAGATGCGATCGGCGTCGGCGCCCACGAGCTCGACGACGCGCCTTCGCATCTCCTGCGCGGCCTTGTTCGTGAAGGTGATCGCGAGTATCTGCCATGGGGGCACCCCGCGAGCGACGAGAGCGGCGATGCGCCTCGTGAGCACCCGAGTCTTGCCCGATCCGGCTCCGGCGACCACGACTAGCGGGCCGTCGTCGTGCAAGACCGCCTCGAGCTGGGCCGCGTTGAGGTCACCGAGGAGCGTCTCCTCGTCGAGCTCGACTCGCGACGGCACGGCTGTGACAGCCCCGCGCGTGATCTCATGTTCGCGGCTGTGCTCACCAAGATCGGGAAGGGCCTGGAAGTCCCCGAACAGGTCCCACTCGTTCTCGGGGTCTGGCACGCCCTCAAGCCTAAGACCCCCGAGCGAGCAAAGAGGTCGAGTGACCCGTCCGCTCGCGCGCCCGGCTGGGTCCGCGGCTCAGGTGGTGACTATCACCTCGGTCTTGTGCATCTCCTTTATCGACGCGCAGCCACACATCGCCATGGCTGCCCGGAGTGCGCCGAAGAGGTTGACCGAGCCGTCGCTCGCCCGGGCGGGACCGCTGATCACCTCCGCGAGGGTTCCGCGCGAAACGACGTCGATGAGGGCTCCACGCGGAAGCTCGGGATGAGCGGCGGTTATCTCCCAGTAGCGGCGGCCCCCCGGCACGTCCTTCGCAGCAGCGAGCGGAGCTCCTATCATCACGGCGTCGGCACCGCACGCAATCGCCTTGGCTATGTCTCCGCCGCTCGACATGCCTCCATCGGCTATGACATGGACGTAGACGCCTGTCTCCTCGAGATGGCGGCTCCGGGCACCGGCGGCATCAGCGATAGCCGTCGCGTGAGGAGCGCCCAGACCAAGTACGGCAGATGTCGTGTCGGCCGAACCGGTCCCGACGCCGGCAAGCACACCGACGGCTCCGGTGCGCATGAGGTGGAGCGCCGCCGAGTACGAGGTGCAGCCGCCTACGATGACGGGGATCTCGTACTCGCGTATGAACCGCTTCAAATTCAGCGGCTCCGACTGCTTCGAGACGTGCTCGGCAGAGACGACGGATCCCTTTATCACTAGGATGTCGAGCTCGGCATCGACGACGGCCTTCGCGAAGCGCGTGGTGCTCTGCGGCGAGAGCGAGCCGCAGGTGGTGACACCGGCCGCGGCGATCAGACGGATCCGTTCGGTGATGAGCTCCTCCCGAATCGGCACCGCATAGAGCTCCTGGAGCCGGCGCGTAGCCGCAGTCCCACGCAGAGCTGCGATCTCGTCGTAGACGGGGCCGGGATCCTCATAGCGTGTCCAAAGTCCCTCGAGGTTGAGGACCGCGAGACCACCGAGCCTGCCGATCTCGACAGCACTGGACGGGCTCACGACGGCGTCAGATGCCGCCGATACGAGGGGAAGGGCAAAGGAGAAGCCGTCGACGGCAAACGACAGGTCCACGTCTTTCGGGTCGCGGGTCCTTCGGGAAGGCACGATCGCCAGGTCGTCGAGGCTGTAACCGCGGCGAGAGGACTTGCCGACTCCGATCTCGACATCAGGCATGCTCGGCTCCATCGAAGGGCTCGGCTGGCAAGGGCGCTCGGTCGTGCATTACCAGATCCATCAGGTCCGGTGGATACGAACGGTCTAGCCGGTCCGGCTCCTTGGGCCGGTCTGGGCCATCGGGGCCATCGGGGCCGTCTGACCCGCGCGGCCGGTCCGGCGACAGGCTCGACCCCTGCCGGCGAGCCGGCGGCAAGGAGTCGGACCGCGCCGGAGCCGGCGACGCGCCGAGGACCGCGAGCATCGCCACAAGGGCGGCCGTGACGAACAGCCCGAGCGCGAAGGTGCCGGAGATGCTGAGCGGTGGCTGCCACTTGGCTCCGACGAAGGACAGGGCCGGACCCGCGTCTCCGACCGCATTACGGCGCAGATCGCCCCATAGCGCGACGAGCGTGCCGAGTCCGGCCGAGGCCGCCACGACAGCGACCAGCCGGGTAGTAAGAGCCCTGAAGGAGGCGAGCGCCGATGTCGCGATCA
This sequence comes from uncultured Acidimicrobiaceae bacterium, assembly GCA_964485645.1. GTDB lineage: Bacteria > Actinomycetota > Acidimicrobiia > Acidimicrobiales > Bog-793 > JAKACA01. The sequence goes on from CAZAMA010000051.1 coordinate 16,631, forward strand.
TCGAAGAGGCCAGGATCGGCACTCCCACCGCGAAGGGAAGCGTGTCCTTTCCCTGCCAGATGATGCCGAGGCGGCGTGCCTGGCTGGCAGAGACCACCATCGGGATCACGACAACCGCGAGGACCACGAGGACGAGCACGGCGCCAGGTCTGATCGAGCTTGTCGCGAACGCCAGCACCAGGAGCAACCCGAGCAGTCCCGCCCAGAGCAGGTAGGTGACATCGGGCGAAGGGGCACTCAGCCACCCGAAGCGGCTCACCATCTCCGTATAGTGCTGGGCCGTCCGCAGGAACTCCTCCACGAGGAGCTGGCCCTCGCTCAATTTGGCGGGCAGCGGTACAGCGCCCGGAAGGACGTTGAGGGAGTGCTCGGCGAGAACCCAAGCCGTCCCCAGAGCCCCGCAGACCGCCGTGAAGCCGCCGGCAGCCCACACCATCGGCAGACGGAGAAACTCCCTCAGCTGACTCCAGTCCGCGACCGCTAGGGCCACGAGGAAGATGAGGACGACCCAGAACGGTGACATGGAGCGGACGAGCGACTCGATCCCACCCGATATCGCGACCAGGGCGACGAGCCCACCGGGGGGGTCCGACAGCCGCTCTCGAGCCAGTATCAGCAAGGAAGTCCATAGGCAGATCCCGATCGAGATCTCGAGGCCGCTCGGGTTCACGACTCCCGCGAAGAAGAGCACCGACGGTGTCGCCGCGACCGCGATGCCGGCGAGCAGGAGGCGCGACCTGGACCAGGTCACCACCGCCATCACCGCCAGGGCGAGAAAGATAGCGCTCAAGGCGGCGCTCACCAGGCGCATGAGGTAGATCCCGAGCGCCGAGTCCGTGAAAAGGCTCGGGATCCCGACGATCGCGTAATAGAGCGGCTGGTAGCGGGCGTCGTAGATGATGTCGGGCACGGTGCCGCTCGCGTTGCGGAACGGGGGGGCGCACGAGGCCGGGATATTCGGGTTGAACTGGTAGCAGGTCACGAGATACCCGAGGTTCGCGTACGCGGCCGGGATAGTCACGATGCCGTTCGGGCTCGACGGCCCGTCGATCAGATGCCCGACCAGCTCTCCACGTACCACAGCCGCGGCTTTGGCGACCTGGACTTGCTCATCGGGCGCTGATATGAGAGGCGTCTCGAGGCTCCACAGCGCGGTGGCGGCGAAGAAGACCACGAAAGCCGCGAGGAACACGCGCCGCGGGCGACCGTAGCTCGCGCGGTGCGATCTCTTCTGATGTGCCTGGCTAATCACTTGCTCCCGCGTTCCTGCCAAACCTCAAGGTCGAGACCGCATTGTGATCCCCGCGCCCGAGCCTACCGAGCCCGGGGCACCTGCCGTAGTCGGAGACAGCAGCCGTGTCGAGCCCCACGCGCGCGACGCGGGGCCGAGCTTAAAGGCCCGACCCCGTGTCGCACATGAAGATATTTACAAGGGAACTACATCATCCCCATGCCACCACCGGGCGGCATCGCCGGCTCTGACTTCTTCTCCGGTCGGTCCGCCACGATCGCCTCAGTCGTGAGGAGAAGCCCGGCGATCGACGCGGCGTTCTGCAACGCGGAGCGCGTCACCTTGGCCGGGTCGATGACACCGGCCTTGACGAGGTCCTCGACGGCGCCCGACATGGCGTTCAGGCCGAAGCCGCCCTCGGAGCGCTCCACCTCTTGGACCTGGACGGCACCTTCGAGGCCCGCGTTGATGGCAATCCACTTGAGCGGCTCTTCGAGGGCGCGGTGCACGATACGAGCACCTGTGGCTTCGTCGCCGTACAGCTTGTCGGCCGCGGCTGCAACCGCACCGCGGGCTCGCAGCAACGCCGTGCCGCCGCCCGCGACGACACCTTCCTCGATGGCCGCACGCGTCGCGGAGAGCGCATCCTCGACACGGTGCTTCTTCTCCTTCAGCTCCACCTCGGTCGCCGCGCCGACCTTCACGACGGCTACGCCGCCGGAAAGCTTGGCAAGCCGCTCCTGCAGCTTCTCGCGGTCCCAGTCGGAGTCCGTCTCCTCGATCTCCCGCTTGATCTGGG
>CAZAMA010000052.1:0-18184 GCA_964485645.1 uncultured Acidimicrobiaceae bacterium
CGGCCCCGGCCCCGGCTCCTCAGCCCCGGCCCCGGCCCCGGCTCCTCAGCCCCGGGGCACTTCTGACCATGCCATGTCTTTGTCGACTCGAACGTCGCCGGGGAGACCGAGGACTCGTTCGCCGAGAATGTTCCGCTGAATCTCGGAGGTACCTCCCTCGATTGAGTTCGCTCTCGATCTGAGCATCATCTTTCGCGCGGACCCGCGCGGGCCTGCGAGGCCGAGGTGCTCGCTGCGCCGTGCCGTGTAGTCGTAGTCGATGAGAGCGGCGGCGCCCAGCAGATCGGTGCAGAAGTCGAAGATCGTCTTGTTCAGCTCCGCGAAGTGGAGCTTCGCGATCGATCCCTCCGGGCCGGGGTTGCCGAGCTTGCGAATGCCGGCGGCCCGGAGATTCGTCAGCCGAAGTGCCTCTGCCTCCACCCAAAGCTGCATCAAGCGATCTCGCTGTACTGCCGTGCGCGGCCCCGGTTCCTCTTTCCAGATGCGCATGGCTTCGGCGATCGCCCCCGAGCCGCGCTCGGGAGCGGCACCTGACCCGCTCCCGCCGAGCGAGGTTCGCTCGTTCATGAGCGTGCTCATCGCGACTCGCCACCCGTCACCGATATCGCCCACGCGGTCGGTGTCCGGCACCCTGACGTCGGTGAGGTAGACCTCGTTGAACTCCGCCTCGCCGGTCATCTGTCGCAGCGGCCTCACCTCGACACCCGGCGAGTGCATGTCGAGGGCGAAATAGGTAAGGCCCTTGTGCTTGGGCGCCTGTGGGTCGCTACGAGCGACGAGCATCCCCCTGTCGGCCAGATGAGCGACGGTGTTCCAGACCTTCTGCCCCGTGACGACCCATTCATCTCCGTCCCGGACCGCTCGCGTTCCCAGTCCGGCGAGGTCCGAGCCGGCTCCCGGCTCGCTGAACAGCTGGCACCAGGTGTCCTCGCCGCTGAAGAGGGGGGGCAGGAGCCTGCGCCGTATCTCGGGCGACCCATGGGTCGCGAGCGTTGGGCCGGCCATCGTGAGACCGAAGAACTGCAGGGAGCCGGGAGGCTTGGCTCCCGCGCGGGCGAGTCGATCCTCGACGAGAGCCTGCAAGAAAGCCGGCAGATTCAAACCCCCGTAGCCCTCGGGGAAGTGCACCCATGCAAGGCCGGCCTCGTACTGGCGGAGGCGGAAAGTGGTTGCGTCGGTACGCGCCGGGTCGCAAGTGGCGAGCAGGTCGTCGAGGCGCTCGGCGACAAGGGAGGATCCTGCAGCCGGGTCCTCGTGGGTGTCGGCGCCGGCCAGATCGGTCATGGCAAACATTCTGCCGCAACCAGACCTGGTGCCTGCGACGTGCCTGCGACGTGCCTGCGACGTGCCTGCGACGTGCCTGCGACAGGCCCGGCGGGCTCAGGGGATCAGTTGACGAAGCGGCAGATAAGGGTGCCGAAGAGCTCGGCCCGACCGATCCGATGGACCATCTTGGAGTACCAGCGTGGAAAGGCCACGGACCAACCGGGGAAGTAAGCCTCGAATACCGCCGGATTGTCGAGATGGCGGATCTCGAGCGCGGAGTAGCCTGCCTCGTGCCCTAATCGCCGCAATGTGCTGACGGAGTTGGCGCGATAGGCGACCGAGAAGTGGGCGACACCGTGGTGCTCGGGTCGTTCGGCCCGGAGCGCCTCGAGGAGCCGGTCTTCGACGCCGAGAGCAGTCGCCGCCTTTGCGAGCACGCCGAAGTAGTGCCAGAGGTTGGGTGTGACGACGAAGAGAGAGCCACCCGGTCGCAGGCACGTCCGCGCGGCTTGGAAGAAACCGACCGGGTTGGCCACGTGCTCGACGACGTAAACCGCCAGCGCGAGGTCGTAGGGGCCCGAACCGTGGGCGGCGCGTGACCGGGGAGGCACGGTTGCGGTCGCCCCCGGCACACCTTTGGCTGCAGCCGGTTCGACGGCTGCCGGATCGAGTCGCAGCGAGAACTCTTCGACGGTTGTCTGGTGCCATTCGTCGAGGCCCGCGTGTCTCGACGAGTTGGGGTCGGGATCGACGCCGACGACGCGTCCGACCAGTGGTCGCACGAGGTCGAAGTACTTATCGTCACCATCCCCGGCTCCGATCTCCAGCAGGGCGTCTGTCGGCGCGGCGATCTCTGCGATCCAGCGGGCGAGCGCCTCGAACTGGTCCTCCGATACGCCGAGGACTTGGCTGTCGACCGGGATGCGACCGGCGTGCAGCGATATTGGCACGGGGTCAGACTAGGCGCAGCCCGGTGCTTGACCGTGAGGCAGGCCCGCCAGGTCTTAGAGCGACTGGAGGTGCGTGGTGATCCAGCTCAGGCGGTCGAGGACCAGCAGCACTCCGTAGCCCGCCATTGCGAAGGTGGCAGTGGCGGTGATCGCGGCGACGTGTCGACGTGCGAAGGCCAGGACTCCGGCAAGCCGTCCGAAGGCGAGGCTCAAGGCCAGGCAGGGGAGGCCCAGGCCGAGCGAGTACGCGACGAGAAGGCCTGCTGAATGTGTCATGTCGGCACCAGAGGCGGCCACGGTCAGCACCGAGGCCAGCACGGGCGTGGTGCACGGCGTCCATGCGAAGCCGAATGCCGCTCCTGCGATCGGCGCGGCGAACGGCCCGAAGCGCGACAGGTCGGGGTGAAAGCGCGCCTCGCGGCCGATGCCCGGCAGCCCGAGAAGGACGCCAGCGGCGAGCAGGGCGGCCATGACCAGCAGCACGATGCCGGAGATCCGGGTGAGGAGCTGCTTGTCGTGGGTGATCGCCTGGCCGACGGCGGTAGCCGACAGGCCGACGAGCACGAACACGACGGAGAAACCCGCGACGAACAGGCCCGTGTCGCGCGCGACCTTGCCGAGCCGGCCACGGGTCTCGGTAACGGTCGTCAAGTCGGTACCGGTGACGACCGATAGAACCACGGGCAGGATCGGCAGCACGCAGGGCGACGCGAAGGAGACCAGACCGCCCCCGAACGCGGCCAGGTACCCGATCTCGATCGATCCGGTCACACCCATATCCACGCCATCCTGCCTGCTGCGAGTCGCGCTTTCAAAGCCGGTAGTTTCGTGGGGCGATGTCAGATTCGGTTGCGTCCTCCCCCTCCAGCCGCTTTCCCTGGCGTTTGCGCGTCCTGCTGGCTGCTGGGATCGCCGTCACGGGCCTCGCGATCGTGGGCGTCATCGAGACAGTCCACTACTCCTCTGCGGCGAACCGGCAGGCAAGCACCGAGGGGGCATCTGTGGGCTTCTTCCGGCCCAAGTCGACCAAGGCCGTACCGTTCCTGCTGCCCCTGCTTGCCGGTGGGCGGAGGGGAGCCGGAGCGGGGCCGGTAAGCCAGGCGAGCTTGCTTGGCGAGCCTGTTGTCGTGAACATGTGGGCCAGCACCTGCACTGTCTGTCGGACCGAGACGCCCGCGATCGAGACCGTGTCCCGCCGCCTCGGGCCGCGAGTCCGCTTCGTGGGGATCGACACCGCGGACCTGCGCGGGGCCGGCTTGGCCTTCGTCCACAGATACGGCGTCACCTACCCCCAGCTTTTCGATCCGAAGGCCGTCGTGGCGACGGGTTACGGCATCCCAGGCCTGCCGGTGACGGTGTTCCTGAGCGCCCGCGGCAGGGTCGTGGGAGAGAACATCGGTGCTCTCACGGTCTCGACGCTCAACCACTATCTCGGAGTGCTCTTCGGTGTGTAGCAGCACCGATGTGGTTGGGGCGTACGCTTTGTGGTCACCGTGAGAACGCGCCCGTCCCTGGTCGACGCGGCACCTGTCTCCTTCTGGCTCGACGACGCCGCCGCGCCGCCGTCGGCGGCAGCTCTCGTCGGCAAGACCTCGGCGGACCTCACCGTGATCGGGGGTGGCTACACCGGTCTTTGGAGCGCGCTGACGGCCAAGGAGCAGTCCCCCGATCGAGACGTCGTCCTCCTGGAGTCTGATCGCTGCGGTTGGGCGGCATCGGGCCGAAACGGCGGCTTCTGTGCCGCCTCGGTGACCCATGGCCTGGAGAACGGCCTCGCTCACTTTCCCGAAGAGATCGAGACGCTCGAGCGTCTCGGGCGCGAGAATCTCGACGCCATCGAGGCGGACCTGTCCCGTCTCGGGATCGACTGCGACTTCGAGCGCACCGGAGAGCTGAGCGTCGCGACCGCGCCACACCAGGCGCTCGATCTGAAAGAGGCGGCGCTGCTGGCGGCGCGATACGGGCGCAACGTCACATATCTCGACGGCGAGGCGGTCCGAAGTGAGGTCGACTCCCCGACCTACCTCGGCGGACTGTGGGACAGGGACGGCTGTGCCCTCCTCAACCCCGCCCGCCTGGCATGGGGGTTGCGACGCGCCTGTGAGCGCGCCGGGGTCCGCATCTACGAGAACACGCCGGTCGACTCTTTGACCGTGGAGGGACCCGGAGCCGCGCTGCGAACGAGACACGGCACGGTTGCGAGCGCCAAGGTCGTGGTTGCCACAAATGCCTTCCCCTCGCCGGTGCGAAAGCTGTCGCGCTACATCGTCCCTGTCTACGACTATGTCCTCATGACCGAGCCCCTGAGCCCTTCACAATCGGACTCGATCGGCTGGCGCAACCGCCAGGGCATCGGTGGCTCCGGCAACCAGTTCCTCTACTACCGCCTGACACGAGACGGCCGGATACTCTTCGGCGGCTATGACGCCGTCTACTACTTCGCCAGCCGCATGCATCCGGCGCTCGAGCAGCGAGCCCGAACCTTCTCCAGGTTGGCCACGCTCTTCGGCGAGACGTTTCCGCAGCTCGACGGAGTGAGGTTCACCCACGCGTGGGCGGGCGCCATCGACACGTGCTCGCGCTTCTGCGTCTTCTTCGACCGATCGTTTGGTGGTCGGGTCGTCTCGGCTGCCGGTTTCACCGGTCTCGGGGTAGGCGCCTCGCGCTTTGCGGCTCGAGTCATGCTCGACCTCCTCTCGGGTCACGAGACCGAGCTGACGCGCCTCGGTCTCGTCCGGCACAAGCCTGTGCCTTTCCCGCCTGAGCCGCTCCGCTCGGTCGGCATTCAACTGACCCGGTGGTCCCTCGGTCGAGCCGACCGTCATGGCGGTCGGCGCAACGTCTGGCTCCGCACGCTCGACCGAGCAGGTATGGGTTTCGACTCCTGACGGTCGCCTATGGGCCATGAGCCGTCGGGTGCTTCTTCCCCTGGTGGGCGAGGGGGGACTTGAACCCCCACGTCCTTGCGGACACAGGAACCTGAATCCTGCGCGTCTGCCAATTCCGCCACTCGCCCAGTGCGAGAGACGATAGCCGAGGTCGCGGCCACCCCCTGGCAGGACGTGGGCTCGGGGTATGTCCCCTTACTTTCCCCGCTTGCCGGTATCCTCATTCACTACATGGGACTCCAGCAGTTCGAGCGCCGCCTGGAGCGCCTCGTTGAGGGCGCGTTTGCCAAGGCGTTTCGCGGTCAGCTTCAGCCGGTGGAGCTTGGCCGCCGTTTGACGCGGGAGATGGACCTGCGTCGTACCGTCGGGATAAAGGGGCTCATCGCGCCGAACCGCTTCGAGATCTTCCTCTCGACTTCTGACTTCGACCGTTTCGAGGCTTTTGGCGAGGTTCTCTATCGAGAGCTCGTCGAGGCGGTGCGAGAGCACGCAGAGGGGGAGCGCTACCACTTCCTCGGGCCGGTCGAGGTTGAGATAAGTGAGGATCCGGACCTGTCGATGAGCACTTTCGCGATCGAGAGCGACTGGGTCGAAGGAGTCGGTACTCCAACTGACTGGATAGTTCTCCCCGACGGGCGCAGGGTCGCTCTCGCCGACGAGGTCGTGACGATCGGTCGCTTGCCGGAGTGCGCGGTCGCCCTCGACGACCCCAACGTCTCGCGACGCCATGCCCAGATCCGCCGGGAAGGCTCCGAGGTGATGATCGTCGACCTCGGTTCGACGAATGGAACCAAGGTCAACGGCGTCCTCACGCGCGAGCACCGCCTCCAGCCGGGGGACACCGTAACGCTCGGCACGACGACGTTGAGGTTCGAGACCGCCTAGCCGGCGGACAATGCCATGCCACATGCGTTGCTGCACCTCCTCCGCTACTTTCTCCTCGGGCTGCTCTGGCTCTTCTTCCTCTATGCCGCCCGGATGGTGTACGTCGAGATGCGGCGGTCCAAAGCCGAGAAACCCGCAACCGTGCCAGCCCCGCCCCTCGGTACCGACCGGTCGGTCTCCCTCAAATTCAAGGTCCTCGATCCGCCGCAGCGCCGCGGCAGGATATTCGAGCTCGGTGAGGAGGTGACCGTGGGCCGCTCACCGGGTTGCGCGGTATCGCTCGAGGATGACACTTTCACCTCCTCGGTACACGCACGGGTCTACCTACGTAACGGAGAGCTCTGGCTCGAGGATCTCGGTTCGACGAACGGGACCTTCCTCAACGACGAGAGGGTCGACAGCCCCGAACGTCTGCAGCGGGGCGACCGCGTGAAGATCGGGAGCACCATCCTCGAGGTGGCGCGATGACCGCCGCGATCACGTCGGTCCTTGGGGCGCCCGCGCGGGCTTTCTGCCGATGACAGTGCTTCGCGCTGCGGCCGAGACCCACACCGGCTACGTGAGGTCGACCAACCAGGACCTGGCGCTCGTCAGCGGAGATCTCATCGCGGTCGCAGATGGGATGGGCGGCCACCTCGGCGGTGAGGTCGCCTCGCGGACCGCGATCGAGGAGCTGCTCCATGCTTTCGTGCAGGACCGCTCAGATGACGGGATCGTCATGGCGGCACGCCGGGCCAATCGCGCGGTGTGGCGCAAGAGCCGGGTCGATCGTGCCCTGCACGGCATGGGTACCACGCTCACGGCGGCTGCCCTCGTGCGCGATGGCAACGACGGGCGACCATATCTCGTTCTGGTCAATGTAGGGGACTCCCGCGCCTACGTGCTGGACCGTGGGACAGGGGAACTCCGCCAGCTGACCGACGATCACTCGGTCGTGGAGGAGATGGTCCGCCAGGGCGAGCTCAGTCCCGAGGAGGCGGCCGTCCATCCGCACAGGCACGTGCTCACGCGCGCCCTTGGGATCGAGCCCGAGGTGGCTGTCGACGTGTGGGCGCTGCAGGTCGACGCGAGGGCGCGGTTTCTGCTCTGCAGCGACGGGTTGACCAACGAGCTGAAGGACCTCGAGATCGCCGAGATCCTGGCCGGGGCATCGAGTCCTGAGGAAGCCGTCGGCGAGCTGGTCGGGCGAGCGCTCGGTCACGGCGGGATGGACAACGTCACCGTTGTCGTCGCAGACGTCGTCGAAGGCAGTGGTGATCCTGCGGCGGTCGATGTCCAGCTCATCCCTCCGGGCCCGTCGCTGCCGGAGGCTCCGGTGCTGGGTACGCCGGAGCTCACCGAAGCCATTCCCATCATGGAGCCGCCCTCGCCGTCCTCTGACCCGGTAGTGCCGAGCAGCCGGCGCCCCCTCGGTGGTCCGTCATCTCGGAGCGATCTTCCCGACCAGCGCGGAGCTGTGCTGGCTCAATCCCGCGTGCGTGACACGGGCAACGCCAGTGGGCCGGACACCCAGGCGAACTCGCTGGCAGCAGTACCGCCGGACAGTCCAGGCTCGCTGGACGACCTGGCCCAGTCGGTGGGATCTGCCGAGCATCAGGCACGCCCGGTCATCCTCATACCCCATAGCAGGAGGTCTCGGGCGAGGGACCATATCCTCACCCTGCGCGTTGCTCTCTTCGTGGTGGTGCTAGTCGGGCTGCTGGCCGGAACGGCCGGAGCGGTGATCTGGTTCGACCAGTCCTCGTACTTCGTCGGGATGGATGGTGATGCCGTGGCCATCTACCAGGGTCGACCGGGCGGCATCCTCTGGTTCAAGCCCCAGTTGCTGGAGATGAGCCAGGTGTCTGCGAGTGAGCTTTTGAGCTCGACGATCACGACGCTGCGCAGGGGCATCCCCGAGTCGTCCTTGCGGGCGGCCGAAGACGTGGTGCGACGTCTGCGTAACGAGCGACGCAACGCCCTCGCCGGCGCCGCGACGCCTACGACGACTGTTCCTACGACGACTGTCCCTACGACGACTGTCCCTACGACGACTGTTCCTACCAGCAGCCCGAGCTCCTCGGTCGCAGGAGCGGCGGCTCGGTTCCCCGCACCGATCGGCCAGCTTTACGGGGGGCTCTAGGTGCTGGACTCGAGAGTTACGCGCGTGGGCGTCCTGCTGCTCATCTGCTTCGCCCTGCTGCTCGTGCAGCTGACGAACATCCAAGTCCGCCAGGCCGCCGCCCTCGACCGCAATCCGCTCAACCGAGTTGTCCAGCCGAGCCCCTTCTTCGGCCCGCGCGGGGAGATCATCAGCTCCGACGGCTACGTGCTGGCAGAGTCGAAGCGGACCAACGACCAGTACCACTACCTGCGGGTCTACCCCTCGCTCACCGCATCCATGTTCTCGGGCATCACCGGCTATTACGCGACGGCCGTCGAGGCCAATCCCTTTGGCATCGAGGCGTCCTACAACCAGTACCTGGCCCAGCACGAATCGCCCGTCAGCTCACTGCACGACCTATTCACCCAGCACCTCGAGACCGACGACGTCATCCTCACGGTCTCCGAGCGCCTCCAAGCCGCCGCTATGCACGCCCTCGACTCACAGCCCGATGCCCAAAGCGGTGGCGCCGTCGTCGCGATCGACCCCCGCAACGGCAACATCCTTGCGATGTACAGCGACCCGTCGTACAACCCGAACTTGTTCGCCGTCCACAACCCCGCAGCCGTCAACGCGCTGGCCACCAAGTACAACTCGCGGCCGAATGCCGAGAACCCCCTGTACAACGACGCGATCGCGGCGCTTCACCCCCCGGGCTCCACGTTCAAGATCGTCACAACGTCGGCCATATATGACCATCACCCCTCGATCGCCAATCAGAGCTTCCCGGTCGAGGCGCTCTACGACTTCCCCCACACCGGAACCCCGCCGAAGACCATCCACAACTATGCCTACGAGGTGTGCGGAGGTAGCCTCGCGGCGGCTCTTGCCATCTCGTGTGACACGTCCTACAGCCAGATCGCCTACGAGCTCGGAGCCAACAGCCTCGCGAGCGAAGCCCGGGCCTTCGGATTCGGCAGCGTGCCGCCGATCGACGTGCCGGGCGCGGTCGCCTCGCAGTTCCCGCCGCCAAGCGCGATCGACGCGCCAAGCGCGAGCCCGTACCTGGCCTACTCGGCGATAGGACAGTACGACGACAACGCCACCGCTCTGCAGATGGCTCTGGCCACCGCGGCCGTCGCATACCACGGCAAGATCATGGCTCCACATCTCGTCAGCAAGGTCGTCGGCAGTCTCGGCAACGACGAGTTCGTCTACCGCCCCCATGTCTGGCGCCGGGCCACCTCCGCCAAGTCGGCGGCCTCGGTGCTCGGCCTCATGACCGGTGTCACGACTAAGAGTATCGGGACGGCTTACACCGTCTTCCAGGGGTATTACTCCTCAGGGTTTCCGACCGCGGCTGCCAAGACCGGCACGGCGCAACCGGGCGGGAACGGATGCGGCACCTACAACTGGCTCGTTGCCGCTGCGCCGGCCGGAGCGGGAGAGACGCCGTCGGTCGTGGTGGCCGCCATGGTGCCCGTTCTGAGCTCTCGTGCCTGCACCATCAATCCGACCGGGGCCTCAATCGCCGGCCCGGTAGCCGTCTCGGTTCTCGAGGCGGCCCTGCGCCAACAGGCCGGAGGGTGAGCGGCCACGGTGTCGACACGACCCCCGGAACCGACGCGTAGGCTCACCTCGCCATGACCGTGAACCTCCCTCCAGGCAGCGAGGCGCCCCCGCCGATCTACAACGGCCGTTACGAGCTGCGGAACCAGATCGCTCGCGGTGGGACCGCGCAGGTGTACCTCGCCCGCGACCTGCTGCTCGATCGGCCGGTCGCGCTCAAGGTGCTCTTCCCCGAGCTGTCGAGCGACAGCTCTTTCGTCGAGCGCTTCCGACGGGAAGCGCAGGCCGCCGCCAACCTCTCTCACCCCAACATCGTCCCGGTGTTCGACTGGGGCGAGTCCGAGCGCACGTACTTCATCGTCATGGAGCACATCGACGGGGAGCCTCTCTCGGCGATCATCCGGAGCCAGGCGCCGCTGCCGGCCCTCCGGGCGGCATCGATCGCGGCCGACATCGCGAAAGCGCTCAGCTACGCGCACCGCCACGGCGTCGTGCACCGCGACGTGAAACCCGGCAACGTGCTCATAACGCGTGACGGGCAGGTCAAGGTCGCAGACTTCGGCATCGCGAGGGCCGTCGGGTCGGACGACAACGTGACCCAGACAGGGCTCGTGATGGGCACCGCGACCTACTTCTCCCCCGAGCAGGCCCAGGGGCTCGGGGTGGACGGTCGCAGCGATGTCTACTCGCTCGGCGTCGTCATCTACGAGATGGTGACGGGCCGCGCGCCGTTCGTGGCCGACACGCCGGTGGCGATCGCCTACAAGCACGTGTCGGAGTCCCCCGTGCCGCCGCGCGAGCTCGACGCACACGTGCCGGCCCCTCTCGAGGCGATCGTCATGCGGGCGATGGCCAAGAGCCCCGCAGACCGCTATGCGACGGCAGAAGACCTGCACGCCGACCTGCAGCGCTTCATGCAGGGCGCGCCGGTGCTCGCTCCGCTCGTGGCGAGCGGAATGGCCACCGAGGCATTCTCGCCGGGGAGCACCACGACGGTCCTGCCGACGCCCACCGGTGGGGCCGCCACGACGGTGGTGGCCCCGGTCGCCGGCACGAGCGGGGTCCCGACCGTCCAGAGCACCCTGGACGACGGGAGACGGTCCGCTGCGCCCCCTGACACACCTGTCATGCCCAAGAAACGGTGGCTGCCTTGGGGCACGGCCGCAGTCGCCCTGGCGGTGTTGCTCGCGTTCCTGGTCGTGTTCGGCGCCCATCAGCTCGGTTATCTCGGTGGCAAGAGCTACGTGGACCTGCCCGCTGTCGACGGCCGGCCGCTCAGCTATGCGGTGAAGACGTTGAAGAACGACGGCCTGACACCCGTGCCCGTGCCGAAGGAGAACGGGGTGGCGAAGAACACGGTTCTCTATAGCGTCCCCGCGAAGGGTCACCAGGTCCAGCAAGGCCAGTCGGTCGAGGTGGTCTACTCGACGGGCCCAGGCACCGTCCCGGTCCCCGGAGTCATCGACGACACCCTGCAGCAGGCGAAATCGGCGATCGTGAACCAGCACCTCCGTTACAGGATCAATCCCGTGACTCCGCAACCGGGCCAGGCGACAGGGATCGTCACCAGCACGAACCCTGCTCCGAACACTGCGGTCCTGCCAGGCGATGTGGTCACGCTGACAGTGACCGAGGGAGTCCCTCTTGTAAAGGTGCCGAGCGTGACCAACGACTCGGTCACCGTCGCCCAGGAGAAGATCGCGAGAGCGCTCCTCAGTCTCGGCACGCCCATCCAGCAGCTCTCGGGGACGGTTGGAAAGGGCCTCGTGATCGGGACGAGCCCGTCGGCAGGTAACCAGGAGCAAGAGAACTCCTCGGTCTCCCTCATCGTCTCGGAGGGTCCGGGGATCAATGTTCCGCGGGTGGTGCTCCAGAACTACGTCACGGCCGAGAATAAGATCCATGCGGCGGGCCTCTTCCCGCTCGTGCAGTTCAAGCCGAGCAGCCCACAGCGCAAGGATCTGGTTCTCGCCGAGTCTCCGACCGGTCAGCAGCCTGTCGGTACGACGATCACCCTGACCGTGGGCCAGGGCCGGCTCAGCACCGTCACGGTCGTAAGCCCGGGAGCCCAGAGCGCGACGGTGGGCACTGCCGTAACGCCCCTGCAGATACTGGCGACCGATTCGGGAGCCGCCACCCTCTCCTACGCGGCGACCGGACTGCCACCGGGGCTCTCCATCGGTCCATCGAGCGGCGTCGTCTCCGGCACGCCGACAGTGGCGGGCTCGGACACTGTGACAGTGACAGTGACCGATTCGACCGGCGCGACCGGCTCGGTGTCGTTCACCTGGAACGTGAGCCCGTCTACGACCACGACGTCCACGACGTCCACGACGTCCACGACGACCACGACGAGCGGCCCTCCCGGCCCCCCCGGTACCACTGGCCCCGGCAATGCCCGGGCGGCGGGGGCGGTCGTCGGGGGCGGTCGTCGGTCACACGGCGCTGCGAAGGTGACCGGCAGCCAGCCGGAGAAAGTTGGCGAGCAGATCCTTGCCGGCTTGCCCGGTGAGGACGGATTCGGGGTGGAACTGCACGCCTTCGATGTCGAGCGTGCGGTGGCGTAGTCCCATCACGAGGCCGTCTCGGGTCCGCGCCGTCACCGCGAGGCACGCGGGAACTGAAGACTCCTCTACGACGAGGGAGTGGTAGCGCGTAGCCCGCATGGGGTTCGGGAGACCGCTGAAGACGCCGAGCCCGTCGTGGGTGACCTCCGACGCCTTGCCGTGCACGATCTCGCCGGCCCGGACGACAGTTCCCCCGAAGACCTCGCCGATGCACTGGTGGCCGAGGCAGACACCGAGCACCGGGAGGCCGGCTCGGCCGAAGAACCCGATCGCGTCGCTGCTGATCCCCGCGTCGGCCGGACGTCCTGGTCCCGGTGAGACGAGGAGCGCCGCGGGCTCCAGCTGCTCGAGGCCGTCGAGGTCGGTGGCGTCGTTGCGCACGACGACCGGCTCTGCGCCCAGCTCACCGAGGTACTGGACGAGGTTGTAGACGAAGCTGTCGTAGTTGTCTATCACCACGACGCGAACCCTCACGGCGGCCAGGCTACCGGCGGGCACGAGCCCCGGTACGGCGGCGGGTGCTCCAGGCTCTATCCTGGCCAACCGTGCCAGAGACCATATCCGGCGGCGGCGGGGCCGACGACACCGAGGATCACCGAGACGGTGCTGATTACAGCGCCCGCGCACCGAGTCGCCCAGCCGGACCGAGCGACTGGGTCCCCCTCGACGTGGTCGAGGAGACGACTGATGAAGCGGACAGGTTGGTTCCGCGCAGGCCCGCCACTATCAGGGAGAGCGCCGCAGCCAAGGCCTCGTCCGCCCCGCCGGTCACCGACAAGCCGGGACGCGCGACACCCAAAGGTGGCCCCGCGCCCCGGGCGGCAAAGCCGGGTCGGTACACCCCTCCGATCCCGAAGGAGAAGCGGCAGAGCCCACCGTGGTTCCCCTTCGTGCTGCTCGGGTTTCTTATTCTCGGCTTGGCGGTGATCGTGCTCAACTACGTGAACGTGCTCCCGGGGGGGACGAACGACTGGTACCTCATCGGAGGCATCGCGGCGATCGTCGCCGGCTTGTTCATGGCGACCTTCTACCACTGAGGCGGCCTCGCGGCGCGCTACAGGCGCTCGATCACGGTGGCGTTGGCCAGTCCGCCGCCTTCGCACATCGTCTGCAGCCCGTAGCGCCCTCCGCTGCGCTCGAGCTCGTGCAAAAGCGTCGCCATGAGCTTCGCGCCGGACGCGCCGAGGGGATGACCGAGGGCGATGGCGCCGCCGTTCACGTTGACCCGCCCCATGTCGGGGTGGTGCTCTTTCTCCCAGGCAAGGACCACGGAGGCGAACGCTTCGTTGATCTCGAACAGGTCGATGTCCTCGACGGTCAGCTTGGTTCGTTCGAGGACCTTGGTTGTCGCGGGGATCGGACCTGTGAGCATGGTGACCGGATCGACCCCGACTACCGAGAAGCCGACGAAGCGAGCGCGCGCTCTGAGCCCGAGCGACTCGGCACGCTCCAGCGACATCACGAGGACGGCCGAAGCGCCGTCGCTGATCTGGGAGGAGTTGCCCGCCGTCACCTTCCCGCCCTCCTTGAAGGCCGGCTTCAGGCGGGCGAGCGTCTCGACGGTGGTACCAGGCCGCAGGCCTTCGTCGGTCCTCATCGTCTCCCCGGTCGGGCGGCCGGCAGCATCCAGCACGTCGATCGGGATCATCTCTTCGTCGAAACGCCCCTCCTCGGTCGCCCGCACGGCCCTTTGCTGGCTCGCGGCACCGAACGCGTCGAGCTCGTCTCGGGTGAGGTTCCATCGGTCCGCGATCATCTCGGCGGATATGCCCTGGGGTACGAGGCCACCAACTGGCTCGTAGCGCGCCTTTACCCGCGGGCCGAATGGGAACCCCACACCGGACCCGATCGAGGCTCCCATCGGCACCCGCGTCATCGTCTCGACACCGGCTGCTATCGCGATGTCGTAGGCGCCGGCCATGATGCCTTGGGCGACGAAATGGAGCGCCTGCTGGGACGAGCCGCACTGGCGGTCCACTGTCGTCGCCGGCACCGATTCGGGCCAACCGGCGGCGAGGACGGCGTTGCGACCGATGTTGACGCTCTGGTCTCCGACTTGCATGACGCAGCCCATGACGACGTCGTCGACCATGGCCGGGTCGAGGCCGTTGCGCTCTACGAGCGCTTTCAGGGTCTCGGCGGCCAGATCGGCGGGGTGCCAGAGCGCGAGCTTCCCGTTGCGCTTTCCCCCCGGCGTGCGCAGAGCGTCGATGATGACTGCATCGGGCATCTCCAAGACAGTAGTGGCGCACAGTCCGGCCCGGCTCGCCGACCCGGTACCGTGGCCATGATGCCAAAGGACATGAGACGGTGGTTGGGCGACGGCGGCATGGAGGTGCTCGGAGCGATCGGGGTTCGCTTCGAGGACTTCGGCGTCGAAGGGGACGACCACGCCGGTTGGGTCACCGGAGTCTGGGAGCCCCGCCCGCTTGCCTGCAACCCGCACGGCACGGTGCAGGCGGGCGTGCACGCAGTGGTTCTCGACGCGGCCATGAACTTCGCCGTGAACGCCGGCCTTTCGGGGCGCGACAGGACCAAGGCGACTATCGAGCTGAAGACCGAGACGATGCGCCCGGCCGCCGCGGGCGCAGTCCTCGCGGTGCGTGGCGCCGTCGTGCGCGAGGCCCGCCAGGTTGCATTTGCCGAGGCACGCGTAGAGAGCGCGGAGGGAAAGATCGTGAGCCGGGCGACGGGGACGTTTCTCCTGCACCGAGCCGAGTAGCACCCGGCCCCTCAGGGCCCTGCAAGGCGCCCCGAGCGCGCCGCGACCATGTCATTGACGCTGACCTCGAACAGGCCCGGCACAGAGAGCCGGTCCCCGCCAGCTCGGCCCACGACTCGCGCGGCGACGCCATGAGAACGAGCAGCTGCCAGTAGCCCCTCGGGGTCGTTGGAGCAGACGACCACGCGCGAGGGCGCCTCGCAGAACAGCTCCTCCTCCGTCCACGGCTCTCCGATGACGATGCCCTGGCCGCTTGCGCAGCAAAGCTCGGCCAGACAGACGCCGAGTCCCCCGTCGCTCACGTCGTGCAGACCGACGATCGGAACCTCCGGCCTGCCGGCGCACTCAGCGGCCATGAGCCTGCTGACGAGAGAACAAAGACGGCCGTGCGCCTCGAAGTCGAGCTCTGGCAGGTCACCGCCGTGCCCACCAAGCTCGCGGGCCCACCGTGAGCCGCCGAGCCGGACAGGATCGCCCGGCGACCTCCCGTCGCCGAGGAGAACGAGCGTGCTATTTTCGCCGAGGGATATGCCTGGCGGGCGTCGAGACAAATCCTCGATCAAGCCGACGAGCCCGATCACCGGGGTGGGGTCGATGTCGAGCCCGTCGCTCTCGTTGTAGAGAGAGACGTTGCCACCTACGACTGGTATATCGAAGGCGCGGCAGGCTGCCGCGATCCCGTCCACCACTTCCGACAGCTGCCACATGACCGCTTCATGCTCGGGGTTGCCGAAGTTCAGGCAGTCCACGATGGCGATCGGCCTTGCCCCCGCACACGCGATGTTGAGCGATGCTTCGGCGACCGTGAGCTCGGCGCCTGCCCGGGGCGAGACGGCACACCATGCCGGGTTGGCGTCGCAGGTGAGGGCAAGGCCTTTCCCGTCCCAGGTAACACCCGGTGCCGCAAGCCTTAGTACCGTGGCGTCTCCCTCCCCGGGCGGCACGACAGTGTTGAGGAACAACTGGTGGTCGTACTGGCGAAAGACGAACGAAGGGTCGTACAGGAGTCCCAGCCGCGCATCGGAGACGTCGAGGAGGTCGGCACCGGATGGCGGCGTACGGGCCGCGGCGGGAGGGGGCGACATGGGACGGTGATAGAGCGGGGCCTCGTCCGCCAGGGAGGCCGCCGGAAGATCCGCAACTACCTCGGCCGTCGCGCCGCTACCGCCGCGGATGACCAACCGGCCCCTGCCGTCGCTCGCGGTGACCGTTCCGATCACGGTCGCCCTTACGTCGTGCAGGGCGCAGGAGGCGAGCACGGCGTCGAGAGACGATGGCTCGACGATTGCGAGCATCCGCTCCTGGCTCTCGCTCGTCATGATCTCGACCGCAGACATGTCCGCCTCGCGCAGTGGCACAGCCGAGACGTCGATGTCCATCCCGACTCCCCCGCGCGCGGCCGTCTCGGACGTCGCGCAGGCAAGACCGGCACCCCCCAGATCCTGGATCGCGACGACGAGGTGTTGGTCCAGAAGCTCGAGGCACGCTTCGATCAGGCGCTTCTCCTCGAACGGATCTCCGACTTGCACGTTCGGCCGCTTTGTGGCCCCGTCGGGTACGAATCCTGCCGACGCGAGCACGCTCACACCCCCGATCCCGTCACGGCCGGTGAGCGAGCCCAGGAGCACGACAAGGTTGCCGGTCCCACTCGCCTTGGACAGCACGAGACGATCGATCGGCAGCACGCCCACACAGAGCACGTTCACGAGCGGGTTGTCCCTGTAGCAGGGGGCAAAGGACAGTTGGCCCCCGACGGTCGGCACACCAACGGCATTGCCGTACCCGCCAATACCGCGTACGACGCCGTCGAAGATATAACGGCTGTGCGCGCCGTCGAGCGGTCCGAGACAAAGCACATCCATCAACGCGATCGGGCGCGCGCCCATCGTGAACACGTCTCGCAGAATTCCACCGACACCCGTGGCTGCCCCTTGGTATGGCTCGACCGCAGAGGGGTGGTTGTGACTCTCCATTCGGAGCGCTATGGCAACCCCATCGCCCACGTCGATCACCCCCGCGTTCTCCCCGGGACCGACGAGAACGGCGCTTCCTTCCGACGGCAGGCGCCGCAGGTGAACGCGCGACGACTTATAGGAGCAGTGCTCACTCCACATCACCGAATACATCGCGAGCTCTACGGGCAATGGGTCGCGCCCGAGGGTAGCGATGATCATCTGGTACTCATCGTCACTAAGGCCGAGTGTGCGGTGAGCAGGTTGCATTAGATCTCCGGATTGAAGGTGTGAAGGATCACTCTCATGTTTGCCGAGCAGTGAGCTTGCGGGCTGAGGTTGCATTTTGTGGCTTTTGCGGCGACACTTGTTATATGCCTCCACGTAAAAGACAGACGAAGAACAAGAGCACTCTCACCGATGCTCACAAGGATGCTCTCGCAGAGGGCCGTCGCCAAGGCAATGCCGTGCGCCGCTATCTTGTCGCGCTGGAAGAGAACCGTCCGCGACGTGGCCGCCAGGTGAGCACTGACTCGCTTGTGTCGCGCCGGGAGGAGATCGACGCAAAAATAGCGGCGGCCGATCCTTTGAAGCGTGCGCATCTCATCCAGCAGCGCCGGGATCTCGACCGCCGTCTTGCGAGTGCGGAGGACACCGACGAGGTTGACGTCGAATCTCTCGAAGAGGCGTTCATACAGGTAGCCGCGGAGTATGGCGAGCGCAAGGGAATCGAGTACAAGACGTGGCGCGAGGTCGGCGTGCCCGCCGAGGTGCTGGCGCGCGCCGGTATTCACTGGAGCCGTCGCTCTTAGGGCCAGGTAGTAATGCCGGTGGCCGAGGCGCCGTCCATATCGCGACGGCGCCCGGCAGAGCTGAGGAACGAGTCGAGGATAACGCGTCCGTCGGCCGATTCCATGAGCGTGGTCGAAGCCCTCTCGGGGTGGGGCATCAGGCCGATGACGGTGCCGGTCTCATTGGCGACCGCGGCGATCGACGAGAGCGATCCGTTGGGGTTGGATCTGTAGCGGAGCACGGCGCGGGCACTGGCCTCGATGTCCCGGAGCGTTCCGGGACTGCAGGTGTAACGACCCTCGAAGTGGTTTACGGGCAGCCTGAGAACCTGACCGAGGCTCGCGCCGGACGTTATCGCCGATGAGGTCGAGGCTATCTCGCACTCGACCATCTCGCAGAGGAAGCGGCCACCTTCATTCGCCATGAGAGCGCCAGGCAGCAGCCGTGCCTCGGTAAGGATCTGGAAGCCGTTGCAGATTCCGAGTACCGGTTTGCCGGCCGCGGCCGCGC
>CAZAMA010000053.1:0-5367 GCA_964485645.1 uncultured Acidimicrobiaceae bacterium
AGGGCGGGCTCTCAAGCAGAGGAAGCACCACGGGCGTGGATCGGACCGCCGGGGTGGATCGGACCGCCGGGGTGGATCGGACCGCCGGCGCTGGTCGGACCGCCGAGCTTGCGGCCGTGGAGAAGCTCGTGTCACGTGCTCGGAGCCTTGGCAGGGAGCGGGGCGGGCGGCGGCCGGAGCGGGAGCTCGAGTCAGCGCGAGGCTTGGATATCGGGCGGTGAAGGCACGTTGGTACCGAACTGTGTGCTTGGAGTGCCCTATCTGTGGCTGTTGAGTCACTTTGGGCTCAAGGTTGGTCTGCCCGCCCCCCGGTGGTACCGAACTGTGTGCTTGGAGTGCCCTATCTGTGCCTGTTTAGTCACTTTGGGCTCAAGGTTGGTCTGCCCGCCCCCCGGCCCGCCACCCCCGGCCCGCCACCCCCGGCCCGCCACCCGCGGCGCGCCACCCGCGGCGCGCCGGCAGGCCCCCGCGGAGCCACAGGTGAACCCCGCGGCCCCCTAAGCCCGGTCGCCGGGGGCCAAGACCGCTCTCAGATCGGCGTCGGCGTACCAAGGCTGCAATCCGATCCAGCGCAGGCGGACGCCTTCGGCGTGCAGCACGGACCCGGGCCGCCCCACTGCGATCACATCGACAGGGAAACGCCGCTCCTTTCGCGTGGAGACGGTCTGTGTCCTTTGAGCCCGCTGTCCGAGCGAGTTGGACCACCGCGGGCTCCTCGTCTCCGAGGTGTGGACTACGTCGATCTCCCCACCAAGCTTGGAGATCATCTCGAGCGTATGGGTGTCCGCGATGTTCGCGAACACGAGCTTGTCCTGAAACAGCGAGAGAAACCCCACCGACTGCCGGCCCCAGCGGTCCTCCGCCTGGGTCAGATCCTGAAGACACGCGAGCGTGACGACTCCCTGGCTGCCGCCTTCGGAGACGATCGCCGGGAGATCGTGAAGCGGAGCGATGTTCGCGAGTTCGTCGAGGGCGAGGAGCAACGGTGGGCCCTCGAACGGCCTCGCTGGGCTGAGCGCGGCCGAGCGCTCGTAGGCAGCGATCCTGACGTCTCGGATGACACCGGCCACCAGTGGGGCAGCATGTCGCTGGGAGTCGCTTCCGGCACAGATGTAGAGAGTCGCAGGCTCAGCGAGGAACTTGGCCACGTCGAGTGGCAGCCCCCGCGTGCTCGCCAGGGCGGCTTCGGTGCGATACGCGGCGAGCACGCTCGCAGCTGTGGACCAGATTCCGCTCTGCTCCCTCTGGTCGGTGCCGGTGATTCCGGCAAGGAGGTTGAGAGCGAGGTCGGCACCATTTCTCGCGAGCGGCACGTTGAAGTCGTCGCTCTGTCGGCGGTCGATCGCCTCTAGGACGCGGCTGAAGTCGGTGCCTCCGAGCGCGCCGGCATGAAAGGCGACCGCGATCAGGGCCATTGCCCGCTCGTTCCAATGCGCAGACTCTCCTCGATGCCCCCCCGGCCTTGCGGCAAGCACCATGGTTTCGGCCACCGAGAGAGCGCCGGGCCAGGTAGAGGCTGCATGCAGCGGCGACCAAGCGACCCTCCGGACGTTCCGCGGCAACGAGACGGTCCCGCTCGGGTCATAGAGCATGCAATCGCCTAGAAGCGTGCGGCCAGGGGAGGTGACTTGCAGCACGTCGGGTTTGGTCGAGGCGGCCAACACAGGCCCGCAGCTGGCGAGAATGTTGGGCACCACTATCGAGGTGGTCTTTCCGCACCGGGGCGGCCCGAGCGCAAGCACGCCATGCTGCGGCGCGGCGAAGGTGGCTCCTGTGGGGCCCCTGCCGATGTAGATGCCGTAGGAGTTCGCCTCCGACAGCGCGAGAGTTCGGGCAAGGGCACTTACCGCAGGAGAGCTCTCGCTCAGTGGTGGCACGCTCATAGGTGGTGGCCTCACTCCTTGGAGGATCACCGGCGCCTTTCCCGATCTACATACCGCTCCTTCTACACAGCTTCGGGAAGTGCGCGGGTTCCCAGCAGGGTAGCGCTTGGCCCTGCTGCAGGGAAGCCTCCGAGAGGGCATGCTGGAGACGAAGTCGCGGATGCCCAGAGGAGGCAGAGTATGCATGTCCCACTGACCGTCTCGGATTTTCTCGATCGAGCGGCCCTTGCGTATCCCGAGCGCACAGCGGTCATCGACGAGCCTGGTGTACCAGGCGGCTTCGGGGCTGTCACCTATGGGGAACTCGCCGCGCGGGCGGCCGGTATGGCGGTGGCGCTCGACCAGCTGGGCGTTCCCGTCGGAGGGCGGGTCGGGATAGTGAGCCCGAACGCCGCACGGTTCCTCACCTCCTTCTTCGGAGTGAGCGGCTTCGGGCGGGTGCTCGTTCCCATCAACTTCCGGCTCAATGCCGCCGAGATCGGCTTTATCGTCGAGCATTCAGGCACCGACGTTCTCCTTGTCGATCCGGAGTACGACAAGGATCTCGCGGGCGTTTCGGCTCGGGTCCGCATCGTCCTCGACGGTATCGACGACGCCGAGCTTTTCTCCCCGGCTGCCGGAAGGCGTCCTCGAGGCTGGGAGCCTGACGAGGACGCCACCTGTTCGATCAACTACACGAGCGGGACCACCGCACGCCCGAAGGGCGTCGAGCTGACCCATCGCAACTGCACGCTTAACGCAATGGCCTTTGGCTGGCACACCGGCGTGACAGATCGTGACGTGCTGCTCCACACCCTTCCGATGTTCCACTGCAACGGTTGGGGCATGCCCTATGCCGTCACCGGCATGGGCGGTCGTCACGTCGTGCTGCGCAAGGTCGACGGTGAGGAGATACTGCGCCGGATCGAGGCGGAGCATGTGACGCTGATGTGCGGCGCCCCGGCCGTCGTGGCGGCTGTGCTGGCAGCCGCCGAGTCCCGCGTGAAGGAGGGTGGAGCCGTGCCCACGGCGGCCCCAGGACCGTCGCCGACACGAGCAGTGCGGATAGTGGTGGCAGGAGCACCTCCTCCGAGCTCGGTCATCCAAAGAGTCGAGACCGAGCTGGGATGGGAGTTCATCCAGATCTACGGCCTGACCGAGTCCTCTCCGCTGCTGACGGTCAATCGCGCCCGACTCGAATGGGACGACCTTCCGCCGGCCGAGCGCTCCCGACTGTTGGCGCGGGCAGGGACGCCCGCGATAGGGGTCCGCATGGATGTCGACCGCGACGGCGAGATCCTCGCGCGCTCCAACCATGTGTTCCGGGGGTACTGGCGACAGCCCGAGGAGTCAGAGAGAGTGCTCACCGACGGCTGGTTCCGCACCGGAGACGGCGGACACTTCGACGGTGCCTTCGTCGTCATCTCTGACAGGAAGAAAGACGTCATCATCTCCGGCGGCGAGAACATCTCTTCCATCGAAGTCGAAGACGCCCTCTACAGCCATCCGGATGTTCTCGAAGCTGCCGTCATCGGAGTGCCTGACGAACGCTGGGGAGAGACGGTGAAGGCGCTCGTCGTGCTCCGTCCTGAAGCGACAGTGGGTGAGGCCGAGCTGGTCGAGTTCTGCCGATCACAGCTCGCTCACTTCAAGTGCCCGAAGTCGATTGAGCGCCGCGACAGCCTGCCGCGGACCGCTACCGGCAAGTTGCAGAAGTTCAAGCTGCGGCAGCCTTACTGGCAAGATAGAAACAGGCAGGTCAACTGACAGAAGATGAGTTTCCCCAGACTCTACAAGGGTGTGCTGATCTCAACTCCCGATGGTTGACAGGTCTAGCCCAGCGGTCTCGGCGTCGTCTCGCGCCCGCCTTGCGGCCTCGTCCGAGCTCTACTCGCGATGGTGCTTGATTTCTTGGCCAAATTGCTCTTGGATTTCCTGGGAATTCTCCGCGATCACCAGGAGGTGACGGTGAACAAGACAGAGCTCATCGGCAAGATCAGCGAGGGGTCAGAGCTATCCAGGCGAGAGGCCGAAGTGGCCCTGGACTGGATGCTTTATTCGATCTCCTCGGCTGTGAAGGGCGGTGACGCGGTACGGATCACTGGCTTTGGCACGTTCAAGCCCCGACCGCGCTCGGCCCGCATGGGCCGCAACCCCCAAACCGGGGCTGCGGTGAAGATCAAAGCCTCGAGTGGCGTGTCCTTTACGGCCGGCGCGACGCTCAAGAGTCAGCTGAACGTGCGCGGAGCTATCCCGAAGCCGGCGGGCACGCCGAGCGCATCGGGCAAGGCAGCGCCCGCGTCGGCGGCCAGGGCCGCAGTAGCCAAGGCCCCAGCAGCCCGGGCCTCAGTCACGAAGGCGCCCGCCAAGACGGCGCCCGCGGCCAAGGCCCCGGCGCCGGCCAAGAAGGCTGCAGCTGCGAAGGCGCCCGCCAAGACGGCCGCAGTAGCCAAGGCCCCGGCCAAGAAGGCTGCAGCTGCGAAGGCGCCCGCCAAGACGGCCGCTGCGGCCAAGGCCCCGGCCAAGAAGGCTTCCAGCAGGCGGTGAGATCGAAGTCGCCGGGGGTCATGCCATGCCAGGTGGCTCCCGGCGGCAGCTAGGGGAGGTCCCGGTCAGACGGCGCCGCCGTCGTGGCCGGGATGATCTCCGTGGGCTCAGGCCGCCGCAAGCAGATTTCTCTTGGTGCTCTTGGTTCGTCTTTGCCGGGAGCCAGCCAGGCGCGAGATCTCAGAGACGGTCGATCCGATGGAACGCCTCGCCAAGGGCCAGGCCTGCCAGTTGGCCGTGCTCGGAAAGCTTGTCTCGAATGGAGCGCCGGAACTTCTCGACGTCGGTCGCTCTGGCGCGACTGGCGCGACTGGCGCGACTCTTGACGGCGGCTATTGCCATGGTCGACGCATGCTGGCTCTCGTGCTTGAGGAGGGCCTCGGCCTTCACGTCGGCGAAGCCAGCCGCGTCCTCGACATGGTTGACTTCGTCCGCCTCGAACAGAAGGAGAGCGGACGGCCTATGGGGAGGGAAGTCGAGCTCGGGGAAGAAAAGAGGATCGCGAGCCGCCACGATGCCGTCTGTGGCAAGCCAGCCGGCGTTGCGGTGATCGGGATGGAGGCGGTAGCGCTTCCACGGGTCGTGCCCGAACACGACGTCGGGACGTAGTCGCCGTATCCAGGCGGCCACCTCCCAACGCTGTCGCAGTCCTGACTCTAGCTCCCCGTCTGGCCAGCTTAGGAAGACGACCTCGGTCGAGGCGTGAAGCACCGAGGCGGCGGCCCGCTGCTCGAACTGTCGCTGCACGACCAACTGGGCTGGGTCTGCGGCCGGATCCCATGTTCCTCTCGAACCGTTGGTGCAGATCAGGAGCGAGACGGAGGTACCGTGTGCGGCCCATTTCGCGAGCGTTGCCCCGCAGCCGAACTCGATGTCGTCGGGATGGGCGCCTATTGCAAGGGCTCGCTCGGGTACGGCGAGGTTCGTGTCCACCGCCGGGACGATATCGCCCGCACGC
>CAZAMA010000053.1:5467-12014 GCA_964485645.1 uncultured Acidimicrobiaceae bacterium
GGGACGGACCTGTCGGCGTGCGACTTTGACGGCTTCCCGCCTACCGGGCCTTCGAGGCCGCGCGCGCCCGAGCTAGCTGGGCCGCAGCGACGTGGGCAAGATCGCCTGGCATGTCGACGTCGGCCGCGAGACCGGGATGGCGGATGACTTCGCATGCGAGGCCCAGCCGTCCCGCCTCGCCGCGGTGGCGCTCGAACGATCCTGCGCCGTAGGAGAACCGAAACCCGGCCGACGTCGGCACGACTGCGACGTTGGTGCCGTCGGATCGGAGATCGGGAACGAGGCTCACCCGGTCCGGCTCGCCGAGAGTAGCGACCCCTTCCGGCTTTGGCAGGTCAGAGTGGGCAATGACGGCAAGGGCGTAGCCGGCTTCGGCAAGGCTCGCCACGCCGAACTCGACGGCGCCCGAGAGGCCGAGCCCCGGCGTCCAGATGACGTGCGCGCCGAGCGAGGCGGCCCACGACGCCACTTCGTCGTCGTCGCACACGACATAGCGCTCCAGGCTCGCGCCGGCTTGCAGGACGCCGGTAGCAAGGCTTCGCGCGAGCTCGGCCCGCTGCGGGGCATCGAGCACGGGTGCGAGCCGGAGCTTCGCGGTGCGAAACGACTTGACCGGGACCAAGAGCGCGCGTATCGCCCGGCCCTCGGCAAACCCGGTGAGCTGACTATCAGGCCGCGAGGACCCGACCACAGGGATCTGCGTCGTAGCCATCCAGTGCCGCCAGCTGTCTCGGCAGCTCGCGACCGCCGAGGACGTCCAAGAGCGCGCGAACTTCGACTCCGCCCATGAGGGATCGGGGGACATGCAGCTCGGAGATCTCCTCCTGCCAGGAGACGAAGCCGAGGTCGAAGGCAAGGGCCGCCGGTTCGGTCGTGACCGCCACGTCCGCGAGCCCCGATCCGACTGCAGAGGCCACGAGCAGGTGCGCCGTGCACTCGGTGTCGTAGCCGGCAAGCTGCGACGGGTCGAGGCCCAGGCGGTCTAGCTGCTCGTCAAGGAGGCGGCGAGCCTCCGAGCCAGGCTCACGGTTGGCGATTCTCAGGCCCTCGGACACGACGTCTCGCAAGTCGCGCACCCGTGACTGATGTCGCGGCGCGACGGCGAGTCCCTCTCTGAAGGACGCGAAGCCGACTGTCTCGACACCTGGGCGGTGGCGCACTCGCGTCGTCAGACTCCGGTGGACCGCGGCCGCGTGCACGCATCCGCTCTCGAGGAGCTCCAGAGCCATCGCGTTGCCGCAGGGCCACCAGAGGAGCCCGACGGACGGGTTGTGGCGGTGCAGCGGCCCTTGCAGCAAAGCCAGGGCCGGATCGCAGCCCGCTATCGCCAGAGTCGGTGTCGCCTCGGTGATTCGGAGCGCCTCTATGGTCTCGGGCCGTCGCCGGGCCCGCTTCGCGGCCGCGTGCTCACGGGCAGTCTCCGATGCCCCCATCACGCGAACCTCGCCGGCAGCGCCGTCGAGAGCGCGGCCCCCGTGGGCGCGGTCGCGAGCTTCCTCGTCCATCACTGCAAGCGCCGGCACGAAACCCGGAACGAGCGTGCTGTCGTGCGAGAGTGGGAAAGCCACTGTGTCTCCGGCTACGTCGCTCAAGAGAAGGCGCTCGGCCGTGACGCCTCGTCTTGTATGGCCGGAGCGCACCGCCAGCCTCCCGCTGACCGCCGGTGCTTCGGTCGCTTCGCCGAAGAGATCCTCGACGGTCGATTCGAGCGCCCGGGCGAGGGAGAGCGCCACCTCCAGCGACGGTGACCAGCGAGCGGACTCGATGCCCGAGATCGCCTGGCGGGTCACCCCCGCGGCACGGGCAAGATCTCCTTGTGAGTGGCCACGGGCCAGTCGGGTCAGTCTGAGCCTGTCATCAGGGTGTCGGCGGGTTTCTGGCAACTGATCTTCCTTCCTCGTCCCCCGCAAGTGACACTCTACTAACGAGAGGGGGGTCGAGACTCGTCACCTCCCAGCTCTCGCCTACCCGAGGAGCGGAGTCCACGTTGACGCGGACAGCCGTCTTGAGAGCATCGAGCACGAGCTCGCAGGCATAGCGTGGGCCGAAAGCCTGTACCGACACGACCGATCCCTCAAGGACAAGGCCTCGACCGGGCCAGGACCCTACGAGGAAGCGGTCGGGGTGGAGAGCCCAGAGCTTGCCCGAGTCGTGGGGGAGGAAGCTCTGATATCCGCACAGCTCGGCTACCCGGACGCTCACGGGGCAACGGACCAGAGTGTCGCTGTCGCCGAGTTGCAGGAGTTGTCCGGCGTCCATGACAGCGATCAGGTGGGCGAAGGCCTGGGCCTCGCCGAGGTCGTGGGTAACGAGGACGGCGACGGCTTTTTCGCGCTCGGTGGCTGCAGCCGCGGTCTCCCGCAGCATCCTCCTCGATCCCGCGTCGACAGCCGAGAACGGCTCGTCGAGCAAGATCGCGCGAAAGTGTCGGGCGATGGCGCGTGCCAGGCATGCCCGCTGGCGCTGCCCGCCCGAGAGCGTCTCAGGTGCGACGCCGCCGAGGCCGCCGAGGCCGACGCGCTCGAGGAGCTCCTCGACGGACCGATCTCCCGCAGACGGCCCGAGGCGGAGACCGTAGGCGACGTTGGCGGCAAGGCTCAGGTGAGGAAAGAGCGTCGTCGGCTGGCGTATCACGGTGACGCCGCGATCCTTGGGGCCAAGTGCATGCTCGCGGCCACTATCGAAGAGGCGGCGCCTTGGCTTCGCGGTGTTCACGACACTCCCGTCGATGACAACGCGTCCTCGGCTGAGCGGTACCGTTCCGGCGATCGCCTCCAGGCAGGTTGTCTTTCCGGCGCCCGACGGCCCGAAGATGGAGAGCCGCTCTCCTGGCGCGAGCCGAAAGTGCGCCGCGACTCCGAAGCTGCGCCGCGCGACCTCGAAGTCGGCATCGAGCATGACGGCCCCGTCGGCCCCGTCGGCCCCGTGGGTGCCGTCGGCCCCGTGGGCCCCGTCGGCCCGTTCTGCCCTGTCGGCCGCGTCGGCCCCGTGGGTGCCGTCGGCCGCGTCGGCCCCGTCGGCCCCGTCCGGGGTCTGGCGCGCCTCAGAGGTCATCCGATGTCAGCCTGGACAGGAGCCATCCGTCCGCCCCGGGCGTGGGCGCTCCACAGGAGAGCCAGCAGGGGGAGCGGTAGCGCCGCGACGATCAGGAGAAGGGCGAAAGGCAGGGATCCACCAAGGCCGTTGTCGATGAAGCTCGTGTCGATCTTGATAGGCAGGCCCGCAGGGTTGTAGGCGACTATGAGCACCGCGCCGAAAGCTCCCATGGCGCGCGCCCAGGCCATGGCGAGACCGGTTGCCAGCCCAGGGGCCGCCAGTGGAAGCGTGACCTTGGAGAAGGCCTGGAGGGGGCGGTCGCCGAGGAGCTGGGCGTCCTGCTCCAGCCTCTTGTCGACCGTCGTAAGGGCCGCTTGGGCGGTGAGGATGTAGTAGGGGGCAGCCTCGTAGAACTCAGCCACTACGAGGGCGAAGAAGGTGTTGACGCCGAAGACGCTCGGGTCGATGCCCGATACCACCCGGCCGACCGGTCCTGCTTGGCCGATGAGGAAGATCAGCAGCAGCCCGATGACGAGCGGCGGCATGAGGAGGGGCAGCACGAGGCCGGCTTCGACCAGTCGTGCCGCGGGCAGGCGCCCGCGGGCGAGCAGATACGCGAGCGGCGTACCGAGGACGATCATGGCTCCGAGCGCGACCGCGCTTGCCCCGAGCGAGGTCCAAAGCGGTGAGAGCGCCCCGCTCTGGTCGAGTGTCGCGCGGATCTGGTGGGGCGACACCTGGGTGACGAGAACCGCAAGGGGTCCAAGAAGGACCACCCAGACGAGCGCGGATGCGACGACAGCCGCCGCGCCGGGCACACGTCCTATGGCGCGGCGGCTGAGAGTCGACATCACGGTCTGGCGATCGAGCCGCCCAGCGACTTGTAGAGAGACAACGCCGTGGCAGGAAGAGCCGCTGCCGCCGTCTTGAGCCCCGGCGCCAGGTCGAGCACCGGTGGGACCATCGAGTAGCCGGAGGTGGTAAGGACGGACCGACCCTTCCTCGACATCACAAAAGTCAGAAACCCCTGATCGGCTTTCTCGTCGACCGCCGAGACCGGGGAACCCTTGGCCGGGAGGACGAGAGTGCCATCGAGGTTGATGAGGTCGCCTGCTTGGCGTTTTCCACTTACGGTGAGGCTCACTGTCTTGTATCGGGGCAGCTCGGAGGGCGAGGCGAAGTCGAGCGCCGGTGGGAGGCTGATGTAGTCCAAACCGTACTGCTTAGCCTCGGACACGAAGTCACTGCCGGCGTCGACCACGCCGGTGGCGATGTCTGTCGGTAGTGCTGTCTCGTCGAAGATCTGCGAGGACGACCCGAACTGGTTCGAGCTCGTGATCCCGAGCGCCTTGGCGGCTTCACCGGCAGGAAGGTGGAGGTAGGTCTGTGCCAGCTTTGTCATCATGATGAAGTAGGCACCCTGTGGGTCCTGGTCCGGGTTCGTGCGGCCCAGCCTGAAGCCGGGCTTTAGGAACAGCGAGAACAGGCTCGACAACGGGCGGGCTCCCGACCTGATCGCGTTCAGCTCCGCGTAGTACCGGCTCCTTGGTGAGTAGGCGACCACGAGGCGGTCCGTCGCGAGCGAAAGGGCGAATTTGGCACGGTGCGCGGGCCAGAGCTTCTCGATGGCCGCCGCTCCCACGGAGAGGAACACCCCAGGGGTGATCTCGTTGTTCAGGATCTCCGAGGCCAGGGCGAAGGAGCCGGCACACGGCGGGCCCCCGAAGCTGTCACCGGTCGCGCGAGCGAACGCCGGTCCGAGGGTGAGGTTGTAAAGCTTCTCGAGCGAGCCTGCGCACGCCACCGATGCGGTCCCGTGGGCCGCGGACCGAGTGCTCGTCGCCGCGGCCGCGCTGCCCGCCGAGCACGCGGCTGCCAGCGTGGCAGTCGCGCTGAGCGTGATGGCAACGACGAGCTTTCGCAGCGACCTTTGCCGTGTCAGCCGAGGGATTCTCTCGCCACGAGACGACGGCACGATCGGTGCTGGCACGGCGGGCTGTCTCGTAGGTGGTGTTGTAGCTGGTGTCGAGGTTCCCATCGGCGCGACCGTAGCCGTTGCAAGCAACTCTGTCTAATGTCAAGTGACACTTGTAACAAGCTCACGGTGCGCCAGATGCGGCAGTGTGTAGGCATGGTGAACTGGCCGAGCCTGCGCGCCGAGCAGCGGTGGTTCGCCGACGGCCGGCTGTCGGTGGCCGGCGTCGACGAAGTGGGACGGGGGGCCTGGGCCGGACCTCTCAGCGTTGGTGTGGCAGTCCTGACGCCCGCGTCCGCGCGCCGGCTGCCGGAGGGCCTGCGTGACTCCAAGCAGCTCAACCCTTCCCGCCGGACGTCGCTCTACGCTGCTTTGGTCGAAGGGCTCTCGGCATGGGCTGTCGGTCACGCGAGCAACGAGGAGTGCGACTTCTTCGGAATGACAGCCGCCCAGCGCCTTGCGGCACGCCGGGCCCTCGCCCAGCTGGATGCCCTCCCCGAGATGCTTTTGCTAGACGGTAAATTCGACTTCCTCAGTGGCGGTGACGGCTCGATGCCTGTGGAGATGATCGTGCGGG
This sequence comes from uncultured Acidimicrobiaceae bacterium, assembly GCA_964485645.1. Classification (GTDB taxonomy): domain Bacteria; phylum Actinomycetota; class Acidimicrobiia; order Acidimicrobiales; family Bog-793; genus JAKACA01. The sequence goes on from CAZAMA010000053.1 coordinate 11,056, forward strand.
GAGATGCCAGCTCGAAGGCCATTGCTGCCGCCTCGGTGCTCGCGAAGGTGACACGTGACGAGATGATGGCCGACGAGGCCGAGCACTACCCGTGGTACGGGTTCGAGTCGAATCGCGGCTACCCGGCACCGGTGCACAAGATGGCGCTCGCGACGTGGGGCTGCACACCGCTTCACCGCCGCAGCTGGTCCTATGTCGACTCGATGTACTTCAAGCCTGGCCATGGCTGACCCACCGCCGACCGGTCAACCGTTAGAGCCCGAGCGCTCCGCCCGTGTCCCTCCGCCGCCAGGATCGGCCGAGGAAGCCGCAGCCATCTTCGACGTTCTCTCGGCACAGGTCTGGTCGTCGACACCGAAGAAAGGGGCGAAACCCAGCGTCGTGGTAGGTACCGTCCTCATACTGATCGCAACGGTGATTGCTCTCGTCATCGGCGCGCAGTATCTGCGCCACGTTGCCAGCTCGAACGCCCCGGCGGCAACCGCGACGCCAGGCGGGAGCACAGCCTGTGCAGGCACCGCCGCCGCGCTCGGCGCGACGGAGACCAACCTCGAGAGCGCCCTGTGCGCGGCCGGGGCCTACGAGGCGGTGCACGGGGAAAGCGTCCAGGGCATTGACGGCGCCGCGCTGGCACAGGCGGATCCCAGTCTCAGTCGGACTGTCAGCTTCCAAGCCCTGTCCGCGACGCCGGACCAGATATCCCTCGCCCTTCCGGTCGCCGGCGCGCTCGTGCTGACCGGCTTCCAACCCGCGTCCGCTTCCCAGTCGAGCACTGGGTCCTGTCTGGGAGTCCTCCGGATCACCGCGAGCAAAGCCGTGCCGATATTTGCCGGCTACCCCGCGACCTCGCAGCCCGGGACCTACTACTTCGAAGCCGCGGCTCCGGGCGGGTTGTGCAGCGCGCTGACAGTAGATCCGCCGGGGGGCGGCTCCTATCTCTCGAGCTCGGGCTTTCCGAC
>CAZAMA010000053.1:12114-17369 GCA_964485645.1 uncultured Acidimicrobiaceae bacterium
GGGGGGCCGGGCTCAAGGGGGGGCCGGGCTCAAGGGGAGACGGCGGGGTCCGCGCGGGGCTCGGGAGGCTCCTTTGGGAGCCCGAGGACACGCTCGCCGAGGATGTTGCGCATGACTTCGTCGGTGCCACCGGCGACGCGCATCCCGGGCACGCCCAGGAGAAACTTCGACCATGCAAAGGTGCCCCACTCGCCCGAGTCGGCGGTGATGCGCGGTCCGAGGATGTGCGCGGCGAGCGCGGCCGTGCGCCGCAGGTTCTCGGTGAGGGTGAGCTTGGCGATCGAGAGCTCTGGGCCTGGCAGCCGGCCGAAGCGAATGCTGGCCATCGCCCTCTCGTTGTTGTAGCGCGCGACCTTGAGGTTGATCCAGGTGTCCGCGATCTCCTGGCGGATGAGCGGATCGCCGGCTACTCCAAGGTATTGCGCGAGCGCGACGAGACGGCTCAGGTCGGCGCCACCTGACGAGCCTCCCCCGGCGCCCCCGCCCCCGATCGCCGCACGCTCGTTCATGAGCGTCGTGAGGGCTACCGTCCAGCCTCCGTTGACTTCGCCGAGCAGGTGATCTGCGGGTATGGACACGTCGGTGAAGAACACCTCGTTGAACGACGCGCCGCCGGTCATCTGGCGAAGGGGCCTCACCTCGACTCCTGGCGAAGCCATGTCGACGATGAAGGCACTCAGCCCCCGGTGCCTGGGCAACTCGGCGTCGCTCCGGCAGAGGATCTCGCCGATCTCGGAGTACTGGGCGCCGGAGGTCCAGACTTTCTGGCCGTTCACGACCCATTCGTCGCCATCGCGCACCGCCCGGGTCCGAATCGACGCCAAGTCAGATCCGGCGGCCGGCTCGGAGAAGAGCTGGCACGCGATGATCTCTCCCCTGTAGAGGGCCCGCAGGTATTTGCGCTTGGCCGCTTCGGTCCCGTGCGCGAGTATCGTCGGAGCGATCATGCCCAGGCCGATGAGCCGGGGCGCCTGGCTGGGTGTCTCGTAGCGGGCCTCGAGCGAGCGGTAGAGCGCCTCGTAGGATCTCGGCAGCCCGCGGCCCCCGTAGGACCAGGGGCCCGTGATCCAGCCGAAGCCGGCGTCGAACACCTTTCGCGCCCAGCTCATCGCCTCGGCCACTTCGTGGGCCTCTTGCGCTAAAGAGCGCTCGGGGAACAGCGACACCTCGTCCGAGCCTTCGCCGAAGGCTGTCCTGCGGGCAGGCTTCAACCTTGCGTTTGCCCCAAGGAAACCCTCCGCCTCTGCGCGGAACTCCTCCTCGCTCACTTCCGGGGCGCCGTCACCTTGGGTCTCCGCCACGGCCGCAGCGTAGCGCTGGGCATCGCCTTTCTCGCTCCCGCGCGCACTAGGTTGACAGGACCGGGGCACGGAGGTCAACGGAGATGTCCGAAACAGATCCATGGCATGCAGTTCTCGAGAGGATTGACGACGGAGCAAGGCTTATCGGGTTGGACGACGACATCCACCGGATGCTCTCGGTGCCGACGAGGGTGCTGGAAGTCGCGGTCCCCGTGCGGATGGACAACGGCCGCGTCGAGGTGTACACGGGATGGCGGGTGCACCACGACGTGAGCCGAGGACCCGGAAAGGGCGGCATCAGGTTCCACCAGTCGGTGACCGTCAACGAGGTGAAGGCCCTCGCGGCAGAGATGACTCTCAAGTGCGCGGTGGTCGACATCCCCTTCGGTGGGGCCAAAGGCGGCGTCCAGGTGGACCCGCGGCTGCTGTCGGACTCCGAGCTCGAGAGGCTCACGAGGCGGTACACGATCGACGTGTCCTCGCTGCTCGGCCCCGATCGCGACGTGCCGGCACCCGACGTGAACACCGATGCGCGCGTGATGGCGTGGCTCATGGACACCATCTCGATGTTCCGAGGCGAGGCCGTGACGGGCATAGTGACCGGCAAGCCGATCGCGATCGGCGGCAGTCTCGGCCACGTCGGCGCCACGTCGCAGGGCGTCCTTATCTGCTGCCGTGCCATCTTCCACGAGCTCGGGATGCCGATGATGGGCGCCCGAGCCATAGTCCAGGGCCACGGCAAGGTGGGTGGCCCGCTCTGCTACCTGCTCTCCTCGGCGGGCATGCGGGTCGTCGCGGTGACCGATGCGGACGGCGGGGTGTACAACCCGGCAGGCCTGGACACCCTTGCGCTCGCGGACCACGTCTCTCGACGAGGCTCTGTGGACGGCTTCGAGATGGCTGATCCGCTGGAGCCGGCCAAGCTCTGGGAGATCGAGTGCGAGCTGGCGGTCCCGGCTGCGCTCGAGAACACGATCACGGCCGCAGTCGCGGAGCGCCTCGGGGCCAAAGTCGTCGTCGAGGCCGCCAACGGTCCGACCGTGCCGGACGCAGACACGGTCCTCGAGCGGCGCGGCATCGTGCTCGTACCCGACATCCTTGCCAACGCCGGGGGAGTGACGGCCTCCTACTTCGAGTGGGCCCAGAGCAGGCAGGGTTTCGCGTGGGAGGGGCAGATCGTGGCCGAACGGTTGCGGCGCATCATGGAGACGGCCTTCGACGCGTGCTGGCACCGTTCGAAGGATCTGAAGGTGACGTTGCGTCGGGCCTCTGTTGCCCTGGCGCTCGAGCGCGTGGGTGAAGCGATACGTCTCCGCGGGTTGTTCCCGTGACTCGCGCCAGTCGAACCCGCGCGCTCGTCGTCTGTGGCGTGACGGCGCTCGCAATGTCGGGGTGCTCCGTGTTCAACAGCAGCTCGCCGAACACGACCGCACCGCCGCCTCCCACCTCGTCCTCGACCACCACCACGGTGCCGCCCACCTCGGTGACCGTGCCGCCCACCTCGACTTCGACGACGACGACCACGACCACGACCACGACCACAGCTGTGCCTGGTGGGCCATGCAGCCAGTCCACGCTGCAGATCTCCCAAGGCCGGAGCTCTGGCGCGGTGGGCACCATCGCTCTCGGCTTCCTCGTCACCAATACCGCGTCGGTGTCGTGCAGGCTCGATGGCTACCCGACGGTGGCTCTGCTGCCTGTGTCGGGCACCATCCATGCCGCCATCACCCACACCGGCTCGCCCGTGCCGGTGAGCGTGGCCGCGGGAGGAGAGGCGGGTTTCGTTCTCGAGTACGGAGACGAACCGGTCAACGGGCAGGCGAGCTGCTCGACAATTGGCGCAGTCGCGGTCAGCCTGCCCCATGTCGCTGGGGGTCCGGTTACCGTTGCCACGCACTTTTGCCCTTACGGGCAGCCGAATGTGAGTATCTCACCGGTGCTGTCGCCCTCTCAGTACCAGTCACTCGTCGGTTGAGCTGTGCCATCTAGCCCAAGTGGAGGACGTAAATGTCGTCGCAAGCAACCACCGCTCTCATCGGTGGCTCGATCTACACCCTCGACTCGGCACGGCCATGGGCCCGAGCATGTGCGATCCGCGGCGGCCGCCTTCTAGCCGTTGGCTCCGAGTCCGAGGTTCGAGAGATCTGCGGGCCGTCGGCCGAGGTCGTCGATGTCAAGGGCCAGATGGTCGTTCCGGGCTTCCAGGACTCCCATATTCACCCGCCGATGGGCGGCGTCGAGATGCTGCGGTGCGATCTCACAGCCGGCAGGTCGCGCGCTGAGTATCTGGCGATCGTGTCGTCTTACGCGACAGCCCACCCCGAGCTCGAGTGGATACGGGGCGGCGGGTGGTCGATGCCGGCCTTTCCCAACGGCTTGCCGTCGGCCGCCGATCTCGACGACGTCGTCGGCGCGCGCCCGGTCTATCTGCCCAATCGCGATCACCACAGCGCGTGGGTCAGCTCCCGCGCCCTCGAGCTGGCCGGGATCACTGCGGACACGCCCGATCCGATTGACGGCCGCATCGAGCGCGACGGCGCCGGGCGCCCGACCGGAGCGCTGCACGAGGGCGCCATGACCCTCGTCGAGCACATAGTGCCTGCGCTCTCGCCGCAGGACTACGTAGAGGGGATCCTGGCAGCGCAGGCCTACCTGCACTCGCTCGGGATCACTGCGTGGCAGGACGCCTGGGTCACCTCGGCTCCCTCGGAGAACAGCTTTGGCGCCTACCTGTCGCTTTCCGGGGACGGCCGCCTCACTGCCCGCGTCGTGGCGGCCCACTGGTGGGACAGAGCGCGCGGAGCCGAGCAGGTGGAGGGTTACCTGGCGCTTCGGGCGGCAGCTGCGGAGGCCGATCGCTTTCGTGCGTCGTCGGTCAAGATCATGCAGGACGGAGTCTGTGAGACCTTCACGGCGGCGATGCTCACGCCTTATCTCGACGTCCATGGGCACGCGACCGACAACTGCGGCATCTCCTTTGTCGACGCGGAGTCGTTGAAAGAGGACGTCACTCTGCTCGACGCCGCGGGATTCCAGGTCCACGTGCACGCCATCGGCGACCGCGCGGTCCGTGAGGCGCTCGATGCTGTCGAGGCGGCGCGCACCGCCAACGGGGCGAGCGGGCTCAGGCACCACATGGCCCACCTGCAGGTCGTGCATCCCGATGACCTCGACCGCTTTTCGCGACTCGGCGTCACCGCGAACTTTCAGCCGCTATGGGCCTGCTCGGACGAGCAGATGGTGGAGCTTACGATGCCGTTTCTCGGTCCGGAGCGGTCGGCCCAGCAGTATCCGATCGGCTCGCTCGTGTCACGGGGAGGCCCTATCGCCTTCGGCAGCGACTGGCCGGTCTCCAGTCCCGATCCTCTGGCTCAGATGTACGTGGCCGTCAACAGGCGGTCACCCGAAGGGCTGCGTTATGGGGGGGACGGGGAGCCGTCCGGCGTCCCGTTTCTCCCTGACGAGCGGATCGGCCTGGCCGAGGCCCTGCGGGCCTTCACGCTCGGATCGGCCTATGTGAACAATCTCGACGGCGAGACCGGGTCACTCGAGGTGGGGAAGCTGGCCGACCTCGCGGTCGTCGATCGCAACATCTTCGAGGTCGACGACCTCGACGGAGGGATCGCGGGCGCCCGTGTCACGATGACGATGGTGGGCGGCGAAGTCGTCTACGAGAGGGCGCGCACTTAAGGCTCCGTGCCTGCGGTCCGCCGTGCCGGGCGCCGCCCTGTCCGCCCGCGCCGGCCGCCTGTCTCCCGCTCGCCGCCCTGCCAGCTCGCCGCCCCTTTCGTGGCAGACTTCAGGGCGCACGAGGATCGACGTGCGATGAGGGCGCTTAGCTCAGGTGGTCAGAGCAGCTCGCTTACAACGAGCAGGCCGGGGGTTCAAGTCCCTCAGCGCCCACTCACAACATGCAGGTCACTGGCTATATCGGGGTTGCGCCTGGGTTCTTGT
>CAZAMA010000054.1:0-17024 GCA_964485645.1 uncultured Acidimicrobiaceae bacterium
CCTACGCGGAGCACCTGGCCAGCACCGAGCGGATCGACCTTTTGGACGACGAGATGGACGACCTCCACGTGCAGTTCATTGCCGAGATCGCGGAGGGATCCGTCCCGATACCAGTGGCTATCGAGCTCGCGTTGCTCGGTCGGTTCTATGAGCGACTCGGTGATCACGCTGTCAACCTGACGCGCCATGTCCCCCTGCGACTACGCCAGGGGACAGCGGGCACATACAACTGAAGAGCGAGGTCGCTCCGCAGCAACGAGCTTGCCCTAGCCCTTGCGCCTGGTGGTGGCGGCGCGCGCGCGTGGCTCGGCACCTCCTCGCGACCGCTCGTAGTAGGGACGGAGCCGGACACGGGCAGGGGGCAGGGCTCCATAGACGACGACCGCCTCACCAAGGGAGAGCTTGCGTAGGGCCGCCGTCGGTGCGACACGCCGGAGCGAGGCGGTCTCGGTGCTGCTCCAACGCCCGTCGTCGCCGAAAGTCGTCGACAAGTCGTGGCGCTCGTCCTCACCGATGAGAGAGCTCATGTGATCGAGCGTCAAGGGGTCAGCGCTCCCAGGGCACAGCACCTTGGCCCGGTGGTTGTTGACGATTGTGGGCCATCGTCTGCCGTAGCGGGACTCGATCTGGGCGAAGTCCTGCCAGACCGTGAGGAGCTGGATGCCGTGACCGGCCGCAGTGGAGACGATCGTGTCCAGGTCGGCGATCGGAGCGATGTTGGCGGCTTCGTCGAGCACGACGAGCAACGGCGGGTCGAGAGGACGGCCGAGCCGGCCCGCATGCTCGAACGCGGCATCGATCACCTGCCGCAGGAGAGCCACGAACACGGGCCGGAGGCGCTCCTGCTCGCGCGCGGGAGCGCAGCAGTAGAGCGTCCCGGCGCCGCCGTCCAAAAGGTCAAAGGGTTGGAGCCCGTCCCCCTTCGCGGAGGCTGCAACCGTCGGATCGCCGAAACCAGCGACGATCGTCTCCGCCGTCGCGAAGACCGAGCTCCGCTGGCGCTCCTCCCTCCCAAAGCTGGTCCGGGCAGCTCGAAGCGCATCTGGAACCCCCGCCAGCTCGAGAGCGAGCAGTGGCTCTCGCATCTCCTCCTCGTCGATCCAGCGTACGACGTCGGTCATCTCGGCACCAGACGTTCGGGCCGCCAACAGCAGGGGCGCGAGCAGCTTCTCGGCCGAGGCGTACCAAAATGCCGCGTCCTCCATCGCGCCGCCCGCATCTGCCCTGGCGACCGAGCAGAGCGCTGATGCCAGCCGCCTCGCGCCGGCCCAGGTGCCGGCCGCCGAGAGCGGCGACCAGCCAGTCGGAGTGAGTCCGGTCGCCTCGGTCGGATCGTACAGCTGCACGCGGCCGCGGCCCTGGCGGTCCTCGATGGTCACGCGGACGAGATCAGACTTCACGCTCGTGGCGACAACGGGCCCGGCCCACTCCCTGATCGCCGGGATGGCCAGGCCGCTCGTCTTGCCCGACTGGGTCGGGCCGACGACGAGAACCGACTGGCTCGTCTCTGCTGCGAGCAGCCTCCGGCCATGGGCACCGAGGATGATCCGGTTGCCGGGCGGAGCACCCACTTGCAAGTCCCTCACGTCGCTCCGAGCTGCCCAACCGGGCTCGGGTGGCGTCCTCGCTCTCGTGGCTGCGAACCCGGACGTGCCAGCAGGTCCCCTCGCGCCCCGCTGGGGCCTGCGACGGCCAACTACAAGGCCGATCGCGACGACGAGTGCCACCACCACCAAGACCGCTGCCACGAGTGCGACCATCCCGAGCAGATGCCCACCGGCCCGGCTGTCCCTTCTAAGCCGGCGGATCTCGGCGGCGACGAGGACGACGAGAATCCCCAAGCCGGCCAGCAGGTCGGGGAGCAGGCCCGATGGTTTGGGAGCAAGTCCGGCTCTACCCGCCGAGGTCCCGCCCCGGCGGCGCCTAGGTGGTGGCGCTTTGGCGGAGGCGGGCATCGGTGTCGACCATGACGCTCTCGTGGCTGGCAAGGAGGTGCTCGACGAGGTACGACTGACCTCCCACTCGCCAGAGGGCCACGCCACGGGGCAGCCTTGGGAGAAACGCGAGATCGCTCACGTCACAGCCGAGCACCCCGGCCAGGGACTCGACCTCCGAGGCGGGTTGCGCGTAGCAGACGACCGTTTCGGAGTCGGCAAGGAGTCCCTCGGCCAAGCGCGCCTCTTCGCTGCCGGCGGCGCCGCTCGCGCTGAGGTCACTGGCTCGGTGACAGACGGCGATATTTGCCACGCCGCGAGCTCTGGCGAGCTTCCACGAGGACCGGAGGAATCGACCGACTGCTACGTCGCTCAGGATCGCCCATGCCTCGTCGACGACAAGCAGGGTCTGGGTCTCTTCCAGTCCCGTCATGGACTGGAGCCACGCAGCCGCGCACACCATCAGCGCTGGCAGGGCTTCGGAGTGGTACACCTGCGAGAGGTCGACTATGAGAGCTCGAGGGCCATCCGGCTGATCTCGTGTCGAGCCCGGCACCGGCGACGAGGCACGCCCATGGCGCTTGGACGCGACCGTCGGGGTCGTCTCGCCGTCGAACATGCCCGCGAGATCGCCACCGACGAGGCGACGCAGCTCCAGGCCGACGTCGCGTCCATCGGTGACGAGAACATCGCTCGTCAGGCCGAGGGGCAGTCCGGCGTCGGGGTCGGGCCGGAGGACCGCGTCCACGACGGCACCGAGCGTCGGTACCGAGCACCTGGCCACGACGTGGTCGAGGCCGAGATCGAGGGCGAGGTGCTCGCGGGGGGTCAGTCGGCGGTGAAGCGTGGCTTCGGCCAGGGAGCCGAGCAGGACGAGCCTTCGGTGGCGTACGTCCGCGGCGCCACCTCCGGCAAAGCCGGCGTCGTCGAGCGGGTTGATCCGCACACCCCCGCTCGGCGAGAGCACTATCGGCGCGACGCCAAGCGCCGCCGCGAGGCCGCCGTACTCGCCCTTCGGATCGAGAACGGCTATCTGCCGCCCGAAGGCCGCCTGTCGGTAGAGGTAGCTCTTGACAAGGGCGCTCTTGCCCCGCCCTATCTGACCGAGAATCGCCACGTTCGGGTTCGTCAGAGCGCCGGAGGCGTAAAGCGCGAACGGGTCGTGCATGAACGGTCCGCCCGCCAGGTCGCGACCGACGAATACGCGGTTGACCCCGAGCGGACGCGACGCCACGAAGGGGTAAGCGGCACCGAGCTGTGCGGTCGTAGCCTCATGCGCCGGGAACCTCGACTTCATCACCGGCATCCCCGCCCAAGTGGCAACGTGCAACAGAAGCCGTCTTCTTGGGCCCCGAAGAGACGACGGAGATCCAGTTGCGCGAGGGCTGCCGCCTGTTCGAGGCGCGCGCAGGCGCGCCCCAGCTCCTCCGGATCATTCGCTGTCACCGTGACGTAGCCGGAGTAGCAGTACCCGGCGTGTCCCTCGGCCAGCTCCGCCTCGCGTTGCTGCCGACTCTCCTGCTCGCGCACAGCCCTCGCGGTGACCGCGAAGCCGTGTCGGTGACGCATCTCGACGTCCGCCGTACCCTCCGTCCGATCTCGCTCGGCTCGCCGGACCGCCTTTTGGGCCGCTACGGGAGCCATCGTCACCGACACGATGCGCCGTAGCCCAGGCTCGAGAAGCATCGGCAGTAGGAAACCCCCGGTCACTTGCGAACGTGGCCACTCGGCGATCCAGTAGCTCGCATGCCAGGAAGCGTCCGTACGAAGTCGCCACCACCCGTCGTCGACGCTCACCGGCCAGGGCCAAGCCGTGGGCAGAGCCGACGAAGTCACTGCAAAGCTGCGGCGGACAAGATCTGCAAGTGCCAGGCGCGAGAGCGCTCGGCCCGGCGAGAGACCAGCACTACGAAGCCGCTCCTCCAAGCTCGACACCTGCTCGCGCAGCAAGAAAGCGCTGCTCTGCGAGCTGTTCCGAAGCGAGGCGTTGCGACGCAGCGTCACCGCGACGTAGACCTCGTGCGCCCACAGATGCGGCGATGCCTCCTTGACGAGCTGGGCATAGTGATGTCCCGGTGGGCCCGTCCCGTCCGCGGCCAGGGTTCCGTCGAGCCACGCGGGATAGATGCTCGACAGCCACTGCAGCCGGTGCAGTCCGGACGTCTCCCGGGCCATTGCCGCAAGCACTCCTGACCAAGCACCGATCCGATCGCCTCTCTCGGCCTCTCCAAGAAGGGCAAACCCAGTGCCGCCGACAGGCATGACTGCAGTCCAGGTGGACGACGCACGGTCGTTGATCGCACCGATTCCGGCCGCTTGCCCTGCAAAGTCCGATCCACCTCTACCTCCAACGCCGCCTCCACCTCCACCTCGCGCTGAGCGGTCGGGGGCCCGCGGGTCTTTCTTGGTTACACGGGGTGCGGGCGACGCCTTGCGATCTGGCGACTCGGGCACCTCCACCAGCTCGAGGTGACCGAGCGATCCCCTTGAGCGCCTACCGGGCGGGCCGAGCGCGGGGTTGCGCCGCCCGAAGAGGCCGCGCAGGGCAAAGCGCGCCACGACCGGCGCCCACTGTTCTAGGGTCCGACCTCCAACAGGCCACGACGCGACGGCCACACCTGCCGTCATAGCGCAGAAGCCCAGAATCCCACCGGCTGCCCCGCCTATGGATCGCAGCAGCCCGACGGCAAGAATGAGCCCGGTTGCGACACACGCGATCTGCCCGGCTCGCCACCCGGCGACGAGACCCCGGGTGCTTCGCGGGCCGAGACGGTACCGAGCCACCGCCGAATCATTGGGTGCCACCGCTGCTCCTCTGAGATCTCTCGACTATGTAGCTTGCCCAACCGCTCTCGCCGCGCTTGGTCGAAGATCGGCCCTGTGGCGCAGACGCGCCTGGGCCGGCGCCTCCGGAGGTACCGGTGCCGCCGCTACCTGCTCCTGAACCTGCTGTGCCAGCTCCCGCCGCCGCAGCTCCCGCCGCCGCCGAAGTAGCAGCTCCCGCCGTAGCAGCTCCCGCCGTTGCACCTCCCGCCAGGAGGCCACCTACCCCCGCCTGGGTCGAGCTTGGGACAGCTCCCGGCCTCGGGCCCAGGACTCCGTCACTGAGCGATCGCGCGCCGTCCGAGGCCAGCGACCACGCCTGGTGCCTTACCGCTTGTGCCGGGCGCGCACCCTCGAGATGGCTGACGGCCCCGCTCTCGAGCATCGGGATGAGCCGGAAGAGAGCGAAGGGGGCGAACGCCGTCAGACCAAGAAGGGCCACACCTTCGACGATGCTCGATACACCACCGGCGCCCGCTGCCATGGCACCACCGGCCAGGGCGAGCGCGGCTGCCATCACGAGCTTCATGAGCACGAGCCCTGCAAGAGTCTCACCGAGCCGGCGTGCCCAATGCGACGTCGCCGGCCAGACCAGACCTGCAAGGGCAAGGGGAAGGAACATCGCCGCCACTGCCACCGCCGCCGACCTGACTGCGAGCTCGACCCAGAGCAGGAAGCTCACCAACGCGACCACGACGACAAGGATCAGCTCTCCAAAACCGTAGACGCCCGGTGCGCCAGGCGCGAGCGCCGCTTCGATGTTGCCGAAAGCATGCGCGGCCGAGCTTCCCCCGGCGCTCAAAAGCGCAACGCTCGCCTGATCGGTGAAGCTGAGACCGAGCGTCACGAGCTCGACGACGACCCCGGTCAGCAGGAGCGCCATCGGAAGGCGGAGCAAAGCAGTACGCAAGAGCCCGCTCGGATCCTGGCGCGCAACCGCCTGGATGACACCGAGCGCGAGTAGCGGCAGGACCGTGGCAGCACCGATGAGAGCCATGACCTGGTACTCGGCCGAGAAGGCACTTCCGGCCAGCACTGGCTGGCTCGTGGCCGACATAGCCGCCCACGCCTCGTGGAGGAGCCAGACCGTGCCCGTTGCCACCCACTGCGAGAACGTCGAGAACGCTCCCGAAATCAGATCCTCTGCGAGCTGCTTCAGCCACCCTGTAGGGATGGGGATAAGTGATGCCGGGGCGACCGGCGCACCCCCCACGAGCGGGCCGACATAGAGCGTCATCGCGGCTGCCTCTCGCCGACGACTCGAGCCATCGAGACCACCCGGACGGCACTCAGAAGAGCTTGCCTTGGCTGAAGAGGAAATTGATGACCGTGGGGGCTGCTCCGATCACGAGCGCCGCCATCGCTGACACGATCACCGCTCGCCGACCGGCGCTCGAGTACTGGTAGTTGTTCGTGTGACTCCCGAGCGCCCACGCGGCCGCGCCGAGGACGACGCCGACGAGGGCCGCCATGAGGGCCCACCAGCCGATGCCGTTCGCGAGCGTCTCCAGTGGAGTCGTGCCGGGCACGGCGCTCGAAGTGGGATCAAAGGGAACGATGGGGCTGCCTGCAAGCAGCCAGTGGCTGATGAACCGGTCCACGACCGACCTCCAATGTTCGAGCGCCGAAGCGCTTCAGGCGACAAAGGGCCGGAACGACCGAGACTGTTTCCAACAGTATCATCACATATCATTGGTTTGCAAGTGTTTCCCATATATATCACAACACAGACATCTCCCAGCATGCTGACAAGCTGGAGCAGTGGCCACCGTGCTGCACGTGAGCGTGCCCGAGATCGTGATAGCTGCGGTGGCCGTCGTAGTCGCACTCTGGCTGGTCTTCATCTTCGGCGACCGTCGCGGCAACCGTGCGCTGCGCCAGCGCATCGCCGCGCTGGCGTCTCGGCTGGGGGCCGATCCGCCGGCCCGCGAGCCGAAGAGCGTCGAGGAAGGTCTCGCCTACCTGGAGCGGGCCACAGACAGCGCCGTCGAGGCCGTGCACGAGGCGAGCTCGGAGACGATCCGTATCCGCCGAGCCCTCGACGCCCTACCCCAGGCCGTGTTGATCCGCGACGAGCACGGAGAGACCGTGTTCTCCAATCAGAACGCGATCGCGCTCATGAGCGGCCGCCACGGTGACGCCTTGGCCGCTCAAGCGGTCGAGGAGCTGCTCGAATCGACACCGATCGGCGCGACCGAGGAACGGACGCTCGAGCTCTACGGTCCCCCTCGGCGAACGCTCGTGGTCCGGACGGAGAGCATAGACAGCGGGTCGCGAGTGCTCGGGGTCATGGCCGTCATAGACGACGTCTCCGAGCATCGGCGCCTCGAAGGGATCCGCCGCGACTTCGTCGCAAACGTCAGCCACGAGCTCAAGACACCGATGGGAGCACTCGGCCTGCTTGCTGAGACTCTCCTAGCCGAAACCGAACCCCAGGTGGCACAGAGGTTGGCTCAGCGCATCCACACCGAGGCCTTCCGCATCAGCAGGGTGATAGACGACCTTCTCGATCTCTCGAGGATCGAGAACGAGGAGTCCCCTCCTCGCGAGCCGGTGCTCGTCAACCTCGTGATGGCCGAAGCCGCCGAGCGCGTGCGGGCCCCGGCCGAGCAGCTCCATGTCCAGGTCGTCCTGGACGAGCCCGATCCGCCGGTCGCAGTGCTGGGCGATCGACGCCAGCTCACCTCGGCGATCTACAATCTGCTCGAGAACGCGGTGAAGTTCTCCAACATGGGCTCACAGGTGCTCTGCAGTGGGCGGGCCGAGGACGACGAGGTCCTCATCACGGTCACCGACCAGGGAGCCGGCATCCCCGCGCGAGATCTGGAGCGTATCTTCGAGCGCTTCTACCGTGTTGACCAGGGCCGCAGCCGCTCGACGGGCGGCACCGGCCTCGGACTGGCTATCGTTCGGCACGTAGCGGCCAACCATCGAGGCAGCGTGCACGTAGAGTCCCGCGAAGGCGAGGGCTCGACGTTCACGTTCCGCCTGCCCCTCCAGCCGAGGAGCGACGCTTGACAACAAGGACCGCAGCACCGACAAGAGTCCTCCTCGTCGAGGACGCCGAGTCGTTCGTCGATGCTCTTGTGGTGGGATTGGAACGAGAGGGCTTCGCTATTACCGTCGCCCGCGACGGGATCGAAGCGCTCGAGCTGTTCGACCCCGAGAGCACGGACCTCGTGCTTCTCGACGTGATGCTGCCACGAATGTCCGGGATCGACGTGTGCCGCATCATCCGTGCCCGCTCGGACGTCCCGATCATCATGGTGACGGCAAAGTCGACCGAGCTGGACACCGTCGTCGGGCTGGAGGTCGGCGCCGACGACTACGTGGCCAAGCCGTACCGGCTCCGTGAGCTCGTCTCACGGATGCGGGCAGTTCTGAGGAGACAGTCAAAGCAGTCCGCCGTCTCCGACCCCGCCGCTATAGGCACGAGGCGTTCGGAAGCAGGCACCAGACTCGACCAAGCGCGGGAGCTGCATGCGACGGGTGACTCCGGCTCGGCTCGACAGGTAATGCTCGGGCCGCGGCGCCCGACCGTCGACCACCTCGATGAGATCCTCGAGATAGGCGACGTGAGATTGGACCTCTCGCGCCACGAATGCATCGTGCGTGACCACGAGGTGAGGCTCCCGCTGAAGGAGTTCGAGCTCATCGAGATCCTCCTCGCGAATGCCGGCAGGGTGGTAACCCGCGATTCGCTCATCGACCGCGTCTGGGGTCTCGACTACGTCGGCGACACCAAGACTCTCGACGTGCACATAAAGCGGCTCCGCTCGCGGATCGAGGTCGACCCCTCCCGTCCCGTCCTCATCACGACTATCCGGGGTGTCGGTTACCGCTTCGAGGCGCCGCGGCGCTGAAAGTGGAAGGCAGACCGGATACGAGACCACCTAAAGGCGCGGCGTTCGCCGCCGTCGAAGTCAATGACCTCCGCGTCAGTTACGGAAAGCTCCAAGCGGTGGCGAACGTCTCGTTCACGGCAGCTCCGGGCGAGGTGGTCGCTCTCCTCGGCCCGAACGGGGCCGGGAAGACGTCCACCGTCGAGACCCTCGAAGGCTACCGCCGGCCCAGCTCTGGGAGCGTTCGGGTGCTCGGTCTCGACCCGCGGGCGGATCACAACTCGCTCGTTCGCCGTATGGGTGTGATGCTGCAGCAAGGCGGGCTCTACCCGATGATGAACGCAAAGCGCGCCGCGCGCCTCTTTGCCTCTTACTACGACGAGCCGCGAGACGCAAAGGAGATGATCGGCCTTCTCGGTCTGGCGAACGTCGCGGATACGCCCTACAAACGCCTGTCTGGTGGCGAGCAACGCCGGCTTGCCCTTGTTCTTGCCCTTCTCGGCCGACCCGAGGTCGTCTTCCTCGACGAGCCCACCTCGGGCGTGGACCCCGCCGGTCGCGTGGCCGTACGTTCCGTCATCGCCGCGGTTCGCGACGAAGGGACCTGCGTCGTGCTCACCAGCCACGAGCTGGACGAGGTGGAACGTCTCGCCGACAAGATCGTGATCATCAGCGGTGGCGAGGTGATCGCCGCCGGCGCGCCTGAGGAGATCGCCGCGGGCACCGCGCAGGTGCGATTCTCGGCACCGCCGGAGTTGGACGTCACCGGGCTCTCATCGCGCCTTGGAGCGCCGGTGAGCGAGGGTCCGACTGGCGAGTATCTCGTCGGCGCGACCCTCAGCCCGGAGCTCCTGGCATCCCTCACCGCCTGGATGGCAGAAGAGGGCGTTGCCCTCGGCAACCTCCGGGCCGGGCGCGAACGGCTCGAGGACGTCTTCCTCAGGCTCGTGAGCGAGCGGGATCGGACTCCTTGATGATGCGGGCGCTTCGGGCCCAGGTCGTCGCCGAGATGACGATGACGCTGCAGCGGGGAGAGACGCTCCTCGTCACGATCGGGATACCGGCTTTCTTGCTCGTGTTCTTCTCCGAAGTCCACGTCCTTCCCACCGGTGCTCGTCGACCGATCGACTTTCTCGCGCCAGGGATACTCGCACTGGCCGTCATGTCCACGGCGATGGTGAGCCTCGGGATCGCGACGGGTTTCGAGCGGAGCTACGGCGTGCTGAAGCGGCTGGGCGCGACACCACTCGGCCGACCACGGCTTCTCGGCGCCAAGATCGTGTCGGTGATCGCGGTGGAGGCGGTCCAAGTTGTCGTGCTCGTGTCCTTGGCCTACGGACTGGGCTGGCGCCCTCACGCCGCAGCAGGCCTCGCCGCGGCCGCCGAGCTGCTCGCGACGATCGCCTTTGCCGGAATCGGCCTCGCCATGGCCGGGAGCTTCCGAGCCGAGACCAACCTTGCGCTGTCGAACGGCACCTATATCGTCTTTCTCCTGATCGGCGGGATCGTCTTCCCCGTGACCCGACTGGGCGGCTTTGCCGTCATCGCGAGAGCGCTGCCCGCGGCCGCTCTCTCGCGGGCGCTGCAGACGAGCCTGGGCGGCGCGGGCTCCTCGGGAGCCGTGCCGGTCGAGTGCTGGATCGTCCTTGCGATCTGGGCGGTCGCCGCGCCTGCCCTCGCCGCGGCCACGTTTCGCTGGGAGTGAGGGGGAAGCTTCGGCGAGATCGTCAGGAGCCCGGTCAACGACTGCGCACGAGGACATCCACTGCCATCGCGACGAAGATCACGGTCAGGTAGGTGATCGAGTACTTGAAGAGCCGCATGGCGGATTTGACGGTCCCGCCGTCACGACGAAGGCGCAGCGCGTCGCCGACGTAGAAGCCCCCAGCCACGACGGCGACCGCCCAGAAGACGATCCCCATGTGTGCCACGGCCGCAAAGAGCAAGGACACCCCGACGAGAGCGACCGAGTAGGCGATGATCTCCCGTGACACCCGGTCGAAGGAAGCTACTGCCGGCAGCATCGGCACGTGGGCCGCGGCGTAGTCGTCCCGGTACTTGACCGCGAGCGCCCAGAAATGGGAAGGCGTCCAGATGACGATCAGAGCAAAGAGCACCACAGGTGCCCAGGTGATGCGGCCTGTGACCGCAGTCCAGCCGACGAGCACGGGCACCGCGCCGGCGGCTCCGCCGATGACGATGTTTTGCGCCGAGCGCCTCTTCAACAGGATCGTGTACACAAAGACGTAGAAAAGTGCCGCAGAGAGGGCAAGCACCGCAGATATCAGGTTCACGTACCTCCAAAGCACGAGGAAGGCGGCCGCCTCGAGGACGCAGGCGAACACGATCGACTCGGCTGGAGTGACGGCACCGGTGACGAGCGGTCGCTTGCTGGTCCGCTTCATGATGGCGTCGATGTCCCGGTCGAGGAACATGTTGGTGGCATTGGCTCCCCCGGCCGAAAGAGTGCCCCCGATCAAGGTCGCCAGCACGAGCCAGCCCGAAGGCAGGCCGCGGCGCGCCACGACCATGGTGGGAAGCGTCGTGACGAGCAGGAGCTCGATGATACGAGGCTTCGTGAGAGCGACGAAACCCCTGAGCTTGCTGCCAAGGGTGCGGCTCCCACTTACGATCGGGACAGTCTGGGCCACTTCGGCCATCCTAAGGCCGTGAGGTGAGCCACGCCGAATTCGACTGGTGCCAGACATCGCGTACCATCGGTGAAGGTGCGACTTCCCCCTATCTCTCCATCGGCCGTTCGCAAGGTGGCCCTTGCCTCGGTGATCGGCTACGCCCTCTTGATGATCACCGGAGGGGCTGTCAGGCTCACAGGGTCGGGCCTCGGCTGCCCGGACTGGCCCTCGTGCTACCACCACCAGCTGACCGCGAACGTCTCGTTCCACCCCCTAGTCGAGTTCGTCAACCGGCTCATCACCATCCTCATCACGATCCTCTCGGGAGTCGCCCTCCTGGCGGCACTGGCCCGGTCACCTCGGCGGCGCGACCTGTGCTGGCTCGGCGGCGGCCTTGTCGCCGGCGTTGGGGCCCAGATCGTGCTCGGCGGGGTCGTCGTGCTCTCGAAGCTCAACCCCTACCTCGTTGCCTGCCACTTCCTGCTGACCATCGTCATCCTGGCCGACGCGGTCGTCTTCTACCACCGGAGCGGGATCGATGCCTCTCACAAGGAGAACGAGACGGCGTCCCTCGTGCCGCCTGACCTCCGATGGCTCGCCCGCGTCCTTGTGACGACCCTGGGACTCGTATGCACCGTCGGCACCATCGTGGCCGGCGCAGGCCCCCACGCGGGATCCCCGAGCAGCCCGGGCCAGCCAATACAACGCATTGCGATCGCGTTCCGAGATATTGCCGAGGCCCATGCCGACGTCGCCGTCTTCCTGATCGGGCTATGTCTGGCCTCGCTGTACGCCTTCCGGCGGCCAGGACTCCCAGCCGTAGTGCTCCGCCGCCTCTACTGGCTCTTCGAGCTGCTCGTGCTGCAAGGCCTGCTCGGTTACCTGCAGTACTTCCTCCATGACAACGCCCTCGTCATCGAGTTCCACATCGCCGGCGTGACGGCCTTGTGGATAGCTGCAGTTGCCTTCTACCTCTCGCTACACGAGCACCCCCTCCGCGATCTCACACCGGGGGCTGCAGGCACGAGCGCGGGGAGTGGGCGCGCGGGGAGTACGAGTCCTGGGGACGAGAGCGCCGGCGACGAGAGCGCCGGCGACGAGAGCGCCGGGCTCGAGAGCGCCGGGCTCGAGAGAGACTCCGGCCGCATTTCGGTGAGTGCGCCACCCGCCGTGACAGGGGCGACATGACAGGGTCGACGTGACAGGGACCGCCTCTTCAGCCACAGCCCAGACGACCGCCCCGGTCGAGGTCGATCGTCCGGCCTCTGACGAGTCGATAGAGATCGACCTGCCCTGGCTCGTCGTCGTATGGAACGACCCGATCAACTTGATGACCTACGTGACCTTCGTCTTCCAAAAGCTGTTCGGCTACTCACGGGCAAAAGCGCACAAGCTCATGCTGGACGTTCACAACAAGGGACGTGCCGTGGTGTCGAGCGGACCGAAGGAGAGGGCCGAGATGGACGTAAACCGGCTCCACCAGCACGGCCTCTGGGCCACGATGGAACGAAGCGGCACGTGAAAAAGCGCATCCTCGCCGACAAGAGCCAGCCTGGAGGTTGCGTCGTGCACCTAAGCGCACCAGAGCGCGCGCTGCTGCGGGAGCTCCCGCGACAGATAGAAGCAATGCTTGACAGTGTCACCGCCGGCGAGGATGGCCCCGTCGTCACAGGCGCGGCTGAAGAGGGAGTGGATCCTTACGGACCGCCCGAGGCTCTGACGACGAGGAGCGCGCCGGCAGTTCCGAGCGCGCTCCGTCGACTGTTCCCACCCGCGTACACCCGAGACGACGAGGCGGAGCTCAACTACGTGAGCATGGCCAGAGAAGGCTTGCTGGAGCACCACAGAGAGGCGCTTCAGACCCTTGCCGAGACGGCGAACGCCAAAAAGCTCGACTCCGCTCAGCTGCAGCGGTGGATGACAGCCATCAACGATGTCCGCCTCGTGCTCGGAACCGCCTTGGACGTTCGAGAGGACATGAACACCTTCGGTGGATCGATGCCCCCCCAGATGCTCTACTACCACTACCTGTCCGGCCTCCAGAGCGAGATCGTCGACTTCCTCTGCGCGCGACTGCCCGACGCGGTGCCCGGTGCCGACGACCTGATCCCGGACGACCCGTGGGGCGAACCCCTCGGAGGGCTGCGATGGGACGGCACCCCACAACCCGGAGGTGGACCTTGAGCGAGGTCTCGCCGGAACCACCCCTGCTCGGTGCGGAACCTGATAGAGCGCCTTCGCCCCGCCTGCTGACGATCATGGGCTCGGGAGAGACCGCACCGACGATGGTGAAGGTGCACCGAGCGATGCTCGAGCGCCTAGGTCCTCCCCCCGTGCCGGCCGTGCTGCTCGACACGCCGTTTGCATTCCAAGAGAACGCCGCGGAGCTGTGCGAGCGCATCCGGCGCTACTTCTCCGAGAGCCTGCAAGCAACTATCGATGTCGCCCGCCCACCGGCCACGGCCGCCGGGTCCGAGAGCGGCGACGGGTCTTGGTCCGCGGCCCCCGAGGACCCATTTGCCGAGGAGCGGCTCCTGTCGGCCCTTCGTCGCGCCCGCTATGTCTTCGCAGGACCGGGTAGCCCAACCTACGCCTTGCGGAAATGGACCTCGACGGTAGTGCCATCGGTGCTCGGCGAGATGCTCACCCACGGCGGTGGCATCACGTTCTCGTCAGCCGCGGCCCTCACTCTCGGCGCGAGCGTCGTGCCGGTATACGAGATCTACAAAGCCGGCGAGGATCCCTACTGGGTGGACGGTCTCGACCTCATCGCCGCGCTCGGGCTGCATGCGGCAGTGATCCCCCACTACAACAACGCCGAAGGCGGTACCCACGACACCCGTTTCTGCTACCTCGGCGAGCGGCGCCTGGCTTTCCTGGAGCGCCGACTAGAGGCCGGGATGTTCGTTCTCGGAGTAGATGAGCACACAGCAGTCACCTTCGACCTCGTCGAACGCTTTGGCACCGTCGCCGGCCTCGGAGTTGTCACGGTCCGAGCGTCGGGGCGGTCGCGCGCCTTTCCTGCCGGGTCGGTGATCGGGATCGACGAGATTCTCGAAACCGCAGAAGATCTCGCGCACGACGTCGCGCACAGCTCGATGGGTACAAAGGTCAAGGTCGCGACGGCCCTCGAGAGAACCGTCGCGACGGCCCTCGCGGACGGCTCCGCCAGCGACGGTCAGTTGGACTTGGTCCCCGCGGTGCCGCTGGCGCCTGCCTACACGGACTCGCCGTTGATCGCTCTCGTGCGAGAGCGGGAAAGTGAGTTCGCGGAGGCGCTGGCTCGGCGGGACATCGAGGGAGCTGTCGGCCGGGTGCTCGAGCTCGAGGCTCAGATAACCGCTTGGTCTACCGACATCCCTTTCGGAGATGCGATGGAGCGTGCGCGCGCGAGCCTCCGGTCGCTCGTCGTCGAGCTCGGGCGCGTCGGCCACCACGGCCTGCGCGATCCGCGCGACGTCATCGGTCCCTTCGTCGAGGCGATACTCGAGATTCGAAAGCGGGCCCGGTCCGCGGGACGCTTCGAGGAAGCGGACTCGATCCGGGACCAGCTGGCCGGACTTGGCGTACAGATCCGGGACGGAGCCAAGGCAACCACGTGGCTTCTCCAATCGTGAGCTCGACGCCGCGGTCGCGTCCGCGCAGTCGCGCCGAGAGCGGTACTCACCCCGATTTAAGTTGTGCCGCCTCGCTGGTATCGTCAGTCACTCGTCGCGACCGCCATCCAGCGGCCCTTGCCCCCATCGTCTAGCGGCCTAGGACGCCACCCTTTCAAGGTGGTAGCACGGGTTCGAATCCCGTTGGGGGTGCTCAAATGAGTCCAGTTCACATGGAGTACGAGTTCGACGCCAGCCTGTGTCTCCAGGGTGGTGTCCCGGCTCCTCACCTCGATGCACCCCCAGCGAAGCAGACGCCGCAAGAAGCGCGCGGAACCGCTTCGGTAGCACGTGCTCTTTTGTGAAGGGACCATTCGTGGTCCCGCAGAACAGACATGACCCCATGGGGCCAGTGCGCCCCAACGAGATGGGGCGCGGCGCGCTTTGCCCGCACCGGTCCAAATGTACGACGGAGCCACTCAGATAGGGCATGCCCTCGTCCTGTACCTTCAGCGCCAGGAGAGTTCCTGCCGTTGTCAATCCGGTTCGGCAACTGGATCCATTCGCTGTCGTTCGGATCATTCCGGCAACGAGCATCTTGCCCACCCCCTGTGTGCCGCGTCAAGGTGGCGGTTGAGACCGTGCATGCTTCTGGTCCGCTGGCGCTTGAGGCATGACTGATCAGCCTGCCAGCGTGTCTGAGCTGCTGGCCTTCGGTGGCGATGATCGGTGCACTCTGGTGCCTGCCCCCGCGGACTCGTGACGCGAGCATCGCCGCCTATTGTTTGGAGAACATGAGCTCTGCGCGATGATCATCGTAGTCGAGGGTCCCACAGCGACGGGGAAGTCGACCTGGATCACGAGGCACTGCCAACCTGAAGTCGTTGTCCCCGAAGGCGAGGCCGGCACTGCCCCGAAACGCAGCGTCGAGGCGGAAGCGGCAGCGTGCTTCTGGGCCGAGTACAACGCGAGCCGGTGGGCTCTAGCTCTCGAGAGCGAACAGAGGTACGGGACCGCTGTCTGCGACACGGACCCGTTCAAGTTGCACTACGTCTGGTGCCTGTGGCAGACCGGCCACGCCGACCACGGCCAGTGGCGAGCAGAGCTTAGGGCCAACCGCTCCTATTTCGCCAAGGGTCGCCACGGCTTTACCGACCTCGTCCTGGTCGAGGTTCCCGACAGGAGCACCCTGGAGACTCGCCGGGATGCCGATCGCTCCAGGAAGCGAGCCAACTTCGATCTGCGTGTCGAGATGGCCGAGCCACTACGTCAGTGGTACGAGGCGCTTGGCAGGCTCGAGCCCAGCCGGGTGCGTTGGGAACTTCCCGCGACCGGCCTGCTCGGGTTGAAGCCCGATCCACGTCAGCCCCGTTGCGGCGTTGAGCTCTTCGACGCGTTCATCGACCAGCTCCCCGCCCGCTAACGCCCAGTTGGGAGGCGATCCTTCCACCCCATCAGGCTCGGAACGATCAAGAGCGCTCCCGAGGTGCCGTGCCCGTCGCCGCCGGAGATATCCTAGATTCAGCCGAGCTCCACCCCCTTCTCGCTGCGAGCCCGTTTCGCACCAAACCAAGGTCGAGCGCCGCTGCCAGGTCGTCTACACCGGTGCCGACCGTGAGGTGGGACACCGGGGTCACGGTCACCTCGGCGTAGGCGGCTCCCTGTTCATAGATCTCGTCTCCTCGGCGAGCCCGGCCACGAGGTGTCCGAGGTCGTCTTGGACGCCAACCGCTGCTTCAAGCTGATCTTTTCCGGCTTGGGGGACCGGTCGTGAGCCGGAGGAGTCTGGCCCGGGCGGGGCCGTGGCTGATCCCGGCTCGGGCTCGTCGCCTGGGGTGGGCGAATGGCAGGCAGCCGAGAGGACGCCGTGATCGGCTTGGTAGCGCTCGAGGGAGCCGTCGACAGGCCCCACGACTTCGTTCAAGCGTTCAGTCAGCTACGCAACGTGCATAGCGAAGGTGCTCCCACGACCCTCCCTCATCGACGCCAAGAACCGGACACCAGCGCCAGCACCAGAAGCAGACGGCAGACGCACCATCCAACCGCCCTCCGAGAGAGCGTTGCGTCGACCAAGCAAACCTACCGGGCGTCCACCGCGACAGGCAGCGCCAATACCCTGCCTTGCCGAGCAGACCACCGGCTGCTTACACGACGCAACAGATAGCGGCGGTAGCCGCCGTGCCTCACGGTGACACC
>CAZAMA010000055.1:0-16859 GCA_964485645.1 uncultured Acidimicrobiaceae bacterium
TCGTCGAGCCGATGCTCGTCACCTTGAACGAGCACAGCGAGGTCTTCCCGCTCTTTCAGCATCCCGGGATCGAGTTCATCTACATGCTGGAGGGCGTCGTCGAGTACGGATATGGCGCCGACCGCTACGTCTTGGCTCGTGGTGACGCTCTCCAGTTCTCGGGCGAGATAGTCCACGGTCCGACCGAGCTTGTAGAGCTCCCGATACGTTTTCTCTCGGTCATCGCCTACGGCAGTCCCCGACACTGAGGTGTCCGCGGGCGGCGAGGACGAGGGCCATGAGGAGCGGTAGGGCGGCGCAGAGGAGGGCTACGCCGAGCCATGCAGCGCCCTGCCAGGCCACCCCGGCCACAAAGGCGCCAAGAGCTCCGGTGAGGTAGTAGCTGGTGAAGTAGAGCCCGCTGGCTGATCCCCGGTCGACGGTGGTCGACTGCGCCACGCCGAGCTGTACGGCCGTCAGACCTCCGAACATCCCGGTCGCGACGAGGACGAGGCCGAGCACGACTGTGGGCAGCACGGCGGGAATCGTGACGAGCACGCCCGCACCTGTGCACACGAGCGCGCCAAGGGCGACTTTGTCCCAACCGATCCGGTCTGCGAGGCGCCCCGACCACGGGCCGATCGCCCCCACGATCCAAAGGACGAAGATGAAGCTGCTTGTCGCCGGTCCTAACGAGAAGGGCGCAGCCTCGAGCCTGTAGGACACGTAGGAGAAGACTCCGACGAAGCAGAAGAGCAGCGCGCTGCCCGCACCGGCTGCGCGCCAGAGCGTCGGGTTGCGGAGCTGGGCGAGAACCCCATGCAAGCGCCGAGCGCTGTACTGGCTGCCCGTTACCTCCGGAAGTGACCTGGACATGACGAGGACGCCGGCAGCCGGCAGCACGGCGAGAGTCGCCAGAGCGCCCCGCCATCCGGTGACAGTGCTCAGCTCTGCAACTCCGACTCGGCCTATGAGGCCCCCGGCGACGAGCGCGACCAGGTACAGGCCCATGGCCCGCCCGCCGAGCCGGGGGGCGTATACCTCTGTTACGTAGGGCACGCCGACCGTGAGGAGCCCCGGCATGCACAGTCCCTGGAGGCCGCGGCAGACGAGCAGCACCCAGAGGTTGGGCACCACCGCGAGCGCGACGGTGGGAGGAATGAGGAGAGCGCTGGCGGCGATGAGAGAGCGGCGCCGGCCGCGCCGGTCGGAGTCAGAGCCCCAGACCCAGCCCCCGAGTGCCACCATCGCGATCGTGGCCGAGATGGACAGTCCAGAGAGGGCGGCCGAGACATGAAACGTCGCGCTGATCTGGGGGAGGATGGCTTGGGTCGAGTACATCGCTGCGAACATGGCTGTCGCGCCGAGGAGAAAGCCGAACATCCTCGGGGGCCCGCCCGCGCGCGACGGTGTTACGCGGCCTTGGGGTGACTTCGTCACTGGAGCATAGTGGCACCGAAGGGGTGCGACTCACAAGATGGCGCCCGGCAGCCGCGCAGCCGTACCGACCTCGCCGCTGCGTGGCGGGCCACCATCTTCCACGAGCCTAAGATCGCCCTCGAGGTGGCCTGCGGACCCTGCGGTCCGGGGGGTCCCGTCGCGACTTCCACCCAAATGAGGCAGAGAGCTCACATGTCCGGAGAACCGCGTTCCATCGGCGAGGTGCTGGCCGCGGCGCGCGCACGTCTTACGCGGATGTCACCGCAGAGCGCGGCTGCCGCGGCGCTTTGCGGTGCGATTCTCGTCGACATCCGCCCGTCCGCGCAGCGAGCCGAGGAGGGCGAGATCCCCGGCGCGGTGGTGATCGAGCGCAACGTTCTCGAGTGGCGGCTCGATCCATCAAGTGACGCTCGTATCCCGGCAGCAGTTGACCACGACGTCGACGTGATCGTCTTCTGCTCCGAGGGCTACACATCCAGCCTCGCGGCCTTGAGCTTGCAGCATCTCGGACTGCATCGCGCCACCGACATCGAAGGCGGCTTTCGCGCCTGGGCGAGGGCGGGCCTCCCCGTAGCTGCTCCCCAAGAGGGCGCCAGACACCTTTTTCGCGGTGAGCGACCTTTTGCCTCCACACCGGCTGTTGGCACAGAGCCCCTTGTCCTTGATCCTGAGCGGGCCCTTCTCGTCGAGGCGGTCCGTGAGGTCGCCGACGGTCGGCTCGTGGAGCTGTCGTCGCAGGCTCTGTCCCGAGTGAGGGCGGCCCGGACAGTCGTCGAGCAGAGCCTGCAGTCCGGCGTTGCCGCCTACGGTCTGAACGCAGGCCTCGGCCACGCCAGGGACGAGAGCGTCTCAGCCCGGCAGCTGCGCGACGTCCAAGTCGGTATCGTGCTCAGTCACGCGAGCGGTGTGGGCCCTCCGCTGCCGGCGGCTCAGGTGCGCGCCGCGATGCTCGCACGACTCAACAGCGCGGTTCGCGGTGGCTCGGCGCTGCGCGAGCTCACAACCGTGATGCTCGCGCAGATGCTCAATTCTAGGATCCACCCGGTCGTGCCTGCCATCGGTTCTGTCGGCGCTTCCGACCTCATGCATCTGGCTGCCGTGGCCTCAGTCGCCATTGGGCACGGGGAAGCCGAGCTGGATGGGACCGTGATGAGCGGGGCAGAGGCCCTCGCGGCAGCCGGGCTCGTGCCCTTGACGCTCGAAGCGGGGGAGGGCCTCGCGCTTGTCTCGGCCAACTCTGTCTCTACCGGCGGTGCGAGCTTGGCGGTCGGTTGGGCGCAGCAGCTCATGGAGGGGGCCGACATCGTGGCGGCCCTCTCGCTCGAAGCCATCGACGCCAACCTCTCGGTCATCGATCCCGCGGTCGGCGAGGCCAAGCCCGTTGCTGGGCAGCAAGAGGTCATCGCCCACCTGCGGTCGCTGCTTGCTGGAAGCAGGCTCTTCGAGCCGGGTCGAGCTGGATCCCTGCAGGATCCGCTCTCGTTTCGCGTTGTCCCACAGGTGCACGGAGCTGTCCGGGAACTAGTTAGAGCGGCCCGAAACGCGGTGGAGATCGAGCTGAACGCGATGGACGACAACCCGCTCGTGTCGATCTCGCAGCGCCGGCTCATCTCCAACGGCAACTTCCACCCGATGGCCATGGCGCTTTCTTTCGACGCGCTCCGTCCGGGCCTCGCGCACGTCGGGCTTTGTTCCATCCGACGGATGAACCACCTCGACAAGGCCCTCTTCGGCGAGGCCCGGTCGTTCGAGGAGGCGATGGTTGCTGCCGCCCATGGAGAGCGCAGCGGGCTCTCCTCCTATGCGGCAGCCGCGCTTTGGGCCGAGTTGCGCCAGCTTGCCGGTCCGGCAACTCTCGACATCCAATCGCTCGACCTCGAGCAGGAGGACCACGCCACGGCGGCCCCCTTGTCCGTGTCGGCCACCGAGCATGCCCTCTCACTGCTCGAGCAGATACTTGCCATAGAGCTCGACTGCGCGTCGTGTCTCCTTGGACGCCGACCGTCGCCGGCGGTCCTCGGATCGGGCACGGAGGCGGCCTTCGCGCTTGCGACCAAAGCGGTCGGTGCTCATGCGAGATCGGCTGCCCGGGTGAACGACACCATGGCGGAGCTCCTAAGGAGCGGCGCGCTGCAAAGAGCGGCACGAGAGGCGCCGCCCCGCTGATGCAGGAGGCTCTGTAGATGCCCCAAGCGCACGTGCCCCTCGGGGTCGGTGCCCTTCGGGCTCGGAACCGGCGTTCGGTTCAGGCGAACCACATATTCTTGAAGTCGAAGTCGTTGAACGAGATCCCCGTCTTGGACCTGACCGTGCCCTTGACTCGAGTGGCATAGCCGTCGATCACAGGAGGGAAGTAAGGGATTATGTAGCCACCCGAGTCGTAGTCGATCAGCTGCATCTCATGAGCGATATCGGCGCGCTTGGACTCGTTCACCGTCCTAAGGCCCTCGTGGAACAGCGCGTCGTATCGCGGGTTGTCCCAGTGAGTCTCGTTATAGGGAGCTGTCGGCAGAGATCCGAGGGCGACCTGGGGGAAGTACGGGTTGTAGAACCAGTAGTCCTGCGCGAATGTCCACTTCAGGTAACTCGGGCCGTAGAATTCGGTCACGCTCACGGGCTTGATAGTGACGTTCACGCCAGCCCCTTTGGCTTGCTGGGCGAAGACCTGGGCGACGCTCTCGACCCCTTGGGCGAGGTTGGCCGTCACGAGCTGGACGGTCAGGTCAGAGTGGCCCGCCTGCTTCAGCAGGTGCCTGGCCTGTGCCAGATCCTGGTGTCGCTGCGGCAGGGCATGGTCGTAGGCCGGATCCCAGACCCCGAAGATGTCGTTGCCCAGGGTTCCTGAGCCGAGGAACACGAGATCGAGCATCTGCGGACGGTCGCAGATGAGTCTCATCGCTTGGCGGACCCTCACGTCGTTGAACGGAGCCTGGTCGACCCGCATCGTAAATGGCGTCCAGCCGCCACCGTCAGAGACGAGGACCTCCGCTCCGCCGGATCGGATGGCTGCGACCGAGGAGGAGGACAGGAGGTTGACTACATCTGCCTGGTTGCTCAAGAGCGCGTTCACCTGGCTCGTCTCGTCCGCGTAGTCGGATATGACGACGCTGTCGAAGTGCGGGAGGCCCGCCTGCCAGTAGTTGTCATTGCGGGTAAAGGTGCTCTGGACTCCTGGAGTGAATGACTCGAACCTGAAGGGTCCCGTACCGATCGGGTGCTTCGGGTCGAAGCCAACCGGGATGATGTCGAAGTAGTAGGCCGCCAGGACCTGCACGAAGGTGGCGAAGGCAGATATGCACGGCACGCGAACCGTTAGGTTGTCGAGCTTGGTGATGCGCTTCAGGTCGACCGACTGGAGTGAGGGGGCACCCGATCCCGGGCTCTTGGGGTTGAGGATTTGCTGGAAGGTGTAGATGACGTCGTCGGCCGTGACCGGCTTGCCATTGTGGAACGTCACGCCCCGCCGGAGACGGATAGTCCAAACGGTCGCATCCGCATTCGGCGATATCTCCTCTGCTAGCTGCAGCTGGGGGAGCGCGTTTGCGTCGAAGACGACGAGCGGGTCATAGAGCTGGCTTATTCTTGCGAAGTCGACGTTGTTGACGGGCACGAGAGGATTGATCGTGTCGAGGGAGTCGCCTCCGCTCAGCGCGGCCCGAAGGGTTCCGCCCCGCTTGGGGCCCGATGATGCTGACCGCTTCGGTCCTGCGGCTGCTGCCGGGCTCGTCAGCCCAGGCAGCAGAGATGTGCTGCCCACGACGGCCGCGCCTGCCGCGGTTGCCTTGAGGAAGCCTCTTCTGCTGAGACCCTCCCTCGTCATCGGTCCTGGCTCATTCGCCTTGCTCATGAGGCTTCCCCTCCTCCGGGGCGACGGGGGCTAGTGCTGGTCATAGCCGTCGCGAAGTACATAGCAGGCAGCACTATAACATTGCCATCGTATTATAAACAGCCGCGGCCCAAGTGCTCCGGATCAGGCAACTGACTCGCGGCGCCACCGACGACGGCCGGCCCCTTGGCGCCTCAGGCGGGCGTAGGAGAAGCAGGCTGGGATCGCAGCGATCTTATGTAGCCGACGACGAGCTCGACGAGCCGAGTCGGCGAGACTCGGTCAGGCTCGAGCACTGCCTGGATGCCGATGCCGTCGACGAGAGCCGCGATTCTGACCGCCTCATCGGAGGGAACCACCCCGGGTCGGGCCGCGCCACTCGCGACGGCCTCTTCGAGGCAGCCCCGGATGAGCGCTCTCCACTCGCCGTAGTAGCGGCGCTGCTGCGCGGCGAGTTGCTCGTCACCCACAGCACGTCCCCAAAAGCTCATCCACACCGCCATCTCGAGGGTCCGGTCACCGCCGACTGGCAAGACCTCGGCGACGAGCGCCTCGAGGGCGGCGAAACCCGTCAGCGTCGCCGTCGTTCGCGCGATCCGATCCACCTCACGGCGCCACGCATGCTGCAGCGCCGTCATCAGCACTTCGTCCTTGTTCTTGAAGTAATGCGCGATCACCCCGGTCGAATGTCCCGCCTCGGCCGCTATCTCGCGGATGCTGACGTTGTCGATCCCGACTCGTGCGATGACGCGCCAGGTGGCTTGCACCACCTGGTCTCGCCGGAGCTCGCGATCGACGATCTTCGGCATGTCAGTGCGAGCCTGATCGGTAGGTCGTGGTCGAGATGGTGTCGGTGCCGACGACGGGCAGCTCCAGGTGCGATGGCCTTGCCGGGTCGTGATAGATCTCATAGCCGATGACTCGAGTCTCGTCGCCCTCGCTTCGCGAGATCGGGAGCCATCGCGGAAACGAGCTCCATGTCACGTGAAGGGCGATCCGGTGCCCAGCACGGAACAGGTTG
The DNA here is from genome assembly GCA_964485645.1 of uncultured Acidimicrobiaceae bacterium. Taxonomy (GTDB): domain Bacteria; phylum Actinomycetota; class Acidimicrobiia; order Acidimicrobiales; family Bog-793; genus JAKACA01. The sequence continues at coordinate 6,267 of CAZAMA010000055.1, forward strand.
CTCGTCGCGGCGAGGTCGAGGACGCACTCTCTGGTCCCGCCGGCCCAGCCGCGACGAGGAACGGGCTCATCTCCCTCGCCTGTCATATCGGCGGGCGCGACGGAGTCGCTGGCTCGAGCTCTGATATCGCGTCCCACACGTACGATCGAGTCTGTCAGGTTCACAGCTCGGCCGTCGGGTTCTATGTCGACCAAGCGGGCAACGAGGTCGAAGGGCACCGAGTCCGCGCGCACCCACAGTCTCGCGCGGACCGGTCCGGTGACTTCGATGTCGTGCTCGAGCGGCTCTGTCGCGTACTGGAGCACGTCGGGCCGCGAGGCGACGATCCTCTGGTCAAATGGCCCCGCGCGCAGCGGGGGAGCGATCATCGTCGCGCCTCCGACTGTCGGCACCGGATCGGCGGTACCTGCCTCGAAGCCGTCAGGCGGTTCGGCCCTCGGTGGTTCCAGGGTCAGTCGGCCGCCCGCGCGCAGGTAAGCCCGCGTGGAGACGGCACCCGGCGGCGGCCAGTCGTCTTCGTAGCGCCAGGCGTTACGACCCATCACGAAGAGTCGTACCGGTGGTTCGTCCATGAGACCCGTGTCGAGTCCCTTCAGCCAGTGGTCGAACCAGCGAACCTGGATGTCGGCGAAGCTCTCGGCAAGGTCGATCGAGTCGATCTCCGAGGACATGCCGTAGGCGAGATCGCCGATCGGGTCGTATCTGTCGAGATGCGTCCAAGGGCCGATAAGGAGCTTGGCAGGCGTACCGGAGCGCCGTTGGGCGGCGAAGGCAGCGAGCGTCTCCTGCAAGAAGATGTCGAACCACGCCCCAACGTGCAAAGCGGGTACCGCGATCGATCCGTAGTCGATCGCGGGCGGCGGAGCAGACAGCTCCGGCTCGCCCGCGCCCTCGAGCAGTTCCATGCGGTACCCGGAGCGCCCGAGGTCGTCGATGGCAGTGACGAGGGCGCTGATCCTCGGGTCCTTCGGCCCGGCTCGCGAGCGGAGCTCCGAGCTGAGGCGCATCTGGAGATCCCAGAGAAGATGCATGCCGAACTCCGGGACGCCCCCTGAGCTCGACGTCGTCGCGCTGGTGCCGGCGGCTATGAAGGGCACGAGCGCCATGAGTGCGGCCGGCCGTCGCTGCGCAGCAGCCCACTGGGTGAACCCATAGTAGGAGGCGCCATACATGCCCACGCGCCCGTTGCACCATGGTTGGGCTGCGATCCAGTCGATCGTGTCGGTGCCATCTTCGGACTCGCCGGCATAGGGGTGCCACTCTCCGCCGGACCTGAAGCATCCGCGCGTGTCCTGAATGACGACCGCGTAGCTGCGCGTTGCCGCGAAGATCGGCTCGAGCACGTCGCGCGACCACCGGCCGTCCTTCGAGTACGGAAGGCGCGTCAAGAGCGCCGGCCACCGTCCAGAGTCAGGCCGAAAGACATTTGCCCTGAGTGCCACCCCGTCTCGCATCACGACGTCGACGTCGAGCTCGACAGCTATCCGCGGCACGACCTAGGCCCCCGGAAGCAGATTCTCGCCACCCTCGGGGCCAGCGTTGCTCCCGGCGATGACGCTCATCCTCGCGTCCAGTCCGACGGCGCCACTTCGACCGACGAGCAACGGGTTCACTTCGAGCTCGGCGACAGCACCGTGGGCCGCAGCGGCACGAGAGAGGGCGGCCAGTGCCCTGGCAGCGGCAGAGATGTCCAACGGCTCGCGCCCTCTGGCGCCGAGGAGCAGCGGCGCGCCCCGAAGCGAGCAGATGAGCTTCCCGGCGTCTTCCTCGCTTAGCGGGGCCAGGGACGCGGCGACGTCGCCGAGCACCTCTGCATACACTCCACCCACTCCGACAAGGGCTATGGGACCAAATCGCGGGTCTCGCACGGTCCCGATGAGAAGCTCGACGCCCCCTTCGGCAGAGGCCATCGACTCGACGGAGAGAGGCCCCGGCCCTAGTCGCGACCAGAGCTCCCCGGTGACCTCGTCCAGCTCGGCCTCGCTCGAGATGCCGAGAATGACGCCTCCGGCATCTGACTTGTGTTCGAGCGCGGCCGCTTTTACGACAACCGGATAGCCGAGCTCGGCTGCTGCCTCCCTGGCCTGCGTGGCGGTCGAGACCTCTCGCGCCGCTGCCAAGGGCACGCCGTAGCGGGTGAGGAGAGCGCGGGCGGGGAAGTACCCACCGGCATCTGGTCCTTGGCAAGGAGGAGGAAGCTCTGGCAGCCGAGCTCCCGGAGCACGGCCGCGCCCGACGAGGCGGGCGATCATCTTCACGGCGTCCTCAACGTTCGCGTACACAGGAACCTTGCCGGCCCTCAGCAGATCCAGCGCGCCGCGCTCGACCCCTGGTTCGCGTCCGGCCTCCTCGCCGTAGTACATCGCGTGGACGACGACTGGCTTCGGGGAGCGCCTGGCAAGCTCGACGAGCGCGACCGCGACAGCGCGCTCTTGTTCCCCTAGCTCGTCCCCGTATATCCAGTATGCGCCGAAGTATCCGGTGACGATGACCGAGTCGAGCTCGTCCGATCCGAGAAGTCGCGAGAGCACTCGTTCGAAGGACCAGATGTCCTGCTCCCCGGCGCCGGCGAGGTCGACCGGGTTGGCGGTGCCTCCCGGTGTCCCCGTGGCACTGGCAAGCTCGCGCGCGAGCTCCTCGGAGAAGGCTGGCACCTCGAGCTCCAGCGCCTCGGCGATCTCGGCCGCGATAGCGCCGTGGCCGCCGCCGTCCCCGAGGACGCCGACTCTTCGGCCCCGGGCCGTTGTGCCGGTGAGGAGCCCCTGGATCACGTCGACGAGCTCCTTCGGGGTCGCGACCCGCTCTATCGAGGCGGCGCGGCACGCCGCCGAGATGGAGAGGTCGCCCGACACGAGCGCTCCGGTGTGGGAGCGAGCGGCACGTGCCGCCGCCTGGCTGGCGCCGAGAGTGAGGAGAACGACAGGCTTGCCGGTATCGCTTGCCGATACGGCAGCTTCGAGGAACCTCCGCCCGTCCCTGAAGTCCTCGCAGTAGAGGGCGATCACCTCTGTCTGGACGGATTTCGCGAAGTCGGCGACGAGATCGGCCACCTCGAGGTCGGCCTGGTTGCCCACTGACGCGAAACGGGAGAATCCGAGCCCTGCGTGGCCGGCCTTGATGGCCAGCTCGAGCGCGAGGTTGCCACTCTGGGAGATGAGGCCTATCGGCCCCCGCGGCAGGTCGTTGGACGCGAGGTACAGCTCCGAGGCGACGTCGGTGAGGCCGAGACAGTTGGGACCAAGCAGCATGGCCCCTGCGTCGCGGATCCGCCTCGCAGCCGCCTGCTCGGTCAGCCGACCCTCCGGACCAGTCTCGGCGAGCCCGGCAGTGATGCCTACGATCGCCTTGGCTCCAGCCGCGAGAGCCTCGTCGACTGCCGCGGCGAAGCTCAGCGCCGGTATCGCGAGCACTACGAGCTCGGGAGGCGAGGGGAGGTCACCGAGCGATGGGTAGGCGGTGCGGCCGAGCACGCTCCTGGCCCGGCGGTTCACGAGAAACACCTCGCGCCGGTGCTCTCCGCGCAGGGCACCGAGTGCAAGCCAGTTGCCCCACTTGCGTTGGTCCTCCGATGCGCCGACTACCGCGACCGATCGCGGAGAGAAGAGCGAGTCTAGATTTCTGGTGTCTTGCATCCGAGGAAGAGTAGGGCGCGGTCGGTTGCGGGGCGCGTCGTTGCCGGCGACAGCGCCAGATCAGGCTGAGCCGAGAGCGACCTCGGCACCGAGGTGCGAGCTCGCAAGCTTCGGGACATCCCTGATCAGGCGGATCGTGTAGGGATCCTGCGGGTTCTCGAGCACCTGTCCGACCGGGCCGGCTTCGACGAGACGACCCTCGGAGAGAACGATGGCGCTTTGGGCGATGCTCCTTACGAGTGCGAGGTTGTGGGTGATGAAGATCATCGCGAGATGCCGCTCTTTTTGCAGTCGGCGCAAGAGCTCGACTATCACTGCCTGCACGGACACGTCCAGGGCCGAGGTGACCTCGTCGCAGACGAGCAGGTCAGGCTCGACGACGATGGCTCTCGCGATCGCGACCCGCTGGCGCTCGCCGCCCGAGAGTTGGTCCGGGTAGCGGTTGAGGAAGTCGTCGCCGAGGGAGACGTCATCGAGGACACCTGCCACTCGGGTGGCGCGCTCGCTCGTGGACATATTGAAGAAATGCTCGAGCGGCTGGGAGATGATCTGGCCGATCGTCTTTCGTGGGTTCAAGGACGTATAGGGATTCTGGAAGATGTACTGGATGCGCTTTAGGAGGTCCTTCTGCCGGGGGCGCGTCCCGTGCGCCAGCCCGGTCCCGTCGAAGCTCATCTCCCCGGTCCAGTTCGAGTGGAGTCCGACGATGCAGCGCGCGAGCGTCGTCTTGCCCGATCCCGACTCGCCCACCACGGCGGTGCAGGACTCGGGAGCCACGGACAGGTTGACACCGTGGAGGACCGGGTTGCGACCATAAGAGGCAGACACTGCCCGCAGGGCGAGAAGGGTGGCACCGTGGTCCGTGGTCGCCGCAGGCAGTATGCCTTGGCGTTTAGGCGTCCCCTGGCCTATCTCGCCGGCACGAAGGCAGCGCACGAGGCGTCCATCGAGCGTCACGGGTTCGGGGGTCACTGTCGTGCAGGCTTCGATCGCATAGGAGCAGCGGGGAGCAAACGAACAGCCCTTTGGCCGGCGGCCTGGCCTTGGCGGCTGTCCCTCCATCCCCGTCAGGATCTCCGAGCGCTCGGGAGAGGGGACCGCGGCGATGAGCCCGCGGGTGTAGGGGTGGACCGGGCTCGAGAAGACCTGCGCGGTCGTGCCCAGCTCGATTATGCGTCCCGAGTACATGACGGCCACCTCGGACACAAGGCCCCCGACTACTGCGAGGTCGTGGCTCACATAGACTGCCGCCACCCCGTAGGAGCGACACAGGGCCCTCACCGTCTCCAGGACGTGGCGCTGAGTCGATACGTCGAGTCCCGTCGTCGGCTCGTCGAGCACGATGAGCGAGGGCCTGCAGGCGAAGGCCATCGCGAGGGCAACACGCTGCTGCTGGCCGCCGGAGAGCTGATGGGGATAGCGCTTGAGGATGCCTGTGCTCACGTCGAGGCGCGCATCCTTCAGCACCTCGAGGATCCTCTCGTCGCTGTCTGTGACGGTACCGGGGTGGGAGCTGAGGGCCTCACGCAGCTGCAGACCGATGCGAAGTGTCGGGTTGAGGGCCGCCGAAGGATCCTGGGGGACGTAGGCAACCTTGGCGCCACGAAGGGCTCGCAACTGCGAGCTCTTGAGCGCGAGGATGTCCTCGCCGTCGAGATTGATCTGGCCCCCTGCGATCTTGAGCCCCCGGCGAGCGTGTCCGAGAAGCGCCAGGGCGACTGTCGTCTTTCCCGAGCCGGACTCCCCGACGAGGCCGAGGACTTCTCCGGCCCGGACCGCGAACGACACGTCGCTCACGACGTCCACCCCGCTCGAGGTGAGCTCGATGCGAAGATCGCGCGTCTCGAGGCGCACCCGAGCAGCTTCGGTCAACGCGCCGGTCGGCGAGATGCCGGTGTCGCTGCTGCTCATGCTGAGGCTCCGATCTTGAGGTCGTCTATGAGGGCGGCCTCCTCCGGTCGCCGGTCGACGCCGATGGCAACGCGCGCGATCGCGTCGGTGAAGGTGTTGGTGCCGATTGTGAGCAGGGCGATGAGAATGGCGGGCGCCGCTACTCCCCAGGGGTTGGAGCTGAGGCCGATGCGGTTCTCCTGGATCATGTAGCCCCAGTTCGCAGCCGGCGGGGGCTGCCCGAAGCCGAGAAACGCGAGGCCCGCCATGATCACGATCGCGTAGGTCACGCGCAGCCCGGTCTCGACCATGAGCGGGCTGATCAAGTTGGGCAGGATCTCGCTTCGCATCACCTTCGCGGGCCGGACGCCTTGCAGCTCGACGGCCTTCACGTAGTCACGCTCCGAGATGTCGAGGGTCGCGGACCGCAGCACCCTTGCCACGGGCGGAGCCTGCACGATTCCGACGGCGAGGATGATCAGCCAGGTCTTGGGCCCGACGATGCTCACGAGCAGGAGCGCGAACACGAGCGAGGGGAACGCGAGGATCACGTCGACGGTCCGCATGATGATGCCGTCCGTCTTTCCCCGCAGGTAGGCCGCAGATATGCCTGCGGCTCCCCCGACGAGGATGCTGAAGGCGGTCGCAGCCACAGCCATCACGAGAAGGAGCCAGCCGCCGTCGAGGACTCTCGAGAGGACGTCGCGCCCCAAGATGTCGCCTCCGAGAAGGAACTGGCCCGACGGGGTGGAGAACGGGATCGTCTCGAAGGACGTCGAGGGGTATGGCTCGACGAGGGGCCCGATCACAGCCACGAGCACGACGAGAGTCGTGAGCCCGAGGCCGATCACCCCTCGCTTGGTTCGTGCCGCGGCCCCGAGGGTGTGGAGCCACTGGAACCGGTTCGAGGTCTTCGGGGGCCGAGCTGCTATCGCCATCTCTACCTCGCGATCCGTCGCCGGGGTGTGGCGAGCAGCGCGATGACGTCGGTCAAGATGTTCATGAAGACGTAGAACGCGGCGAGGATCACGACTATCAGCTGGATCACCGGTATGTCGCGGTCGTTCACCGCGTTCACGAGACCCTGACCGATGCCGGGGAAATTGAAGACGTCCTCGACGATCACGATGCCTCCGGCAAGGTAGAGATAGTTGAGCCCGATCACTTGGATAGTCGGGGCGATCGCGTTCGGGAGGGCATGGACAAGGACCACCCGCCACTCGGGCACGCCCTTCAGCCGGGCCATCTCGACGTAATCGGACTCGAGGGCCTCGATCATCGCGGCCCGCATCATCCGGAGGATGTAGGGAACGATGACGAGCACGAGGGTTGCGATCGGAAGGATCAGCAGCTTTGGCTGGCTCCAGGCGTAGGTGCCCGGCGGTATCAGGGACACGGCTGGCAGCACGTGGCTCACGACCGTCGCGAGCAAGATGATGAGGGCGATCGCGACCACGAACTCGGGGAGCGAGGTGACGGCAAGTGAGAGCACCGAGCTGATGTGGTCGAACCACCCGTCCTTGCGCAGCGCAGCCACGGCTCCGAGGACCACGCCGAGAACGCTCCCGATGATGCCAGCGGCAAAGACGAGGACGGAGGAGTTGACGAGGCGCGGAGCGACCTGGCCCCAGACCGGATCGCCGTTCGCGAGAGAGTTGCCGAGCTTTCCCGTGAACAGGCCCGACAACCACACCCAGTACTGGTCGAGCAGGCCACGGTTCAGGTGGAGCTGGTTCTCGAGCGCCTTCAGGCGCTGGGGAGTGGCGGTATGGCCAAGGACGGCATAGGCGGCGTTGCCCGGAAGCACCTCGGTCGCGAGGAAGATGACGACGGAGACGACAAAGAGCGTGACGACGCCAATCGCCGCGCGCCGCGTTGCCAGGCTGACGATCGGATGCTCGACCCACCAGGGGCTCGGCGAGGACTCTTTAGTCACCCCCGTCGACTCGTTTCGTTCGTTTTGTTCGCTGGCCATCCCCTAGCCTTTCGTCGGCGTTGGCAACCGTTCGACGCGATACCGGCGGGCTCGTGTCCCTCCGGCGAAGATCAGAGCGAGCATTGTAGGCCGATCGCAAGACGGAGGCCTATCGGCGGCCCCGGCGGGGCGCCACTAGCTTCGACCAGCTGTCTATGACGGCTCGCGCGGGGGCGGTCCCAAGGGGCTTCACGGGGCCACCGGGAGCGGGAACCCGACGGCGTCGACGGCGACGCATCCCCCGGAGTAGGCGACGAGGGGATTGACGTCCAGGGCAGCGAGATGGCCGGAGAGGTCGCAAGCCAGTGTCGAGAGCGAGACGATCGCGGCGGCCAGCGCGTCGACGTCGATCGGCGCCCGGCCGCGGACACCATCGAGGAGCGGCCGCAACTTGAGGCCCCCTAGGAGCCGGTGCGCTCGCCAGCTATCCAGGGGCGGTAGGCCGACGCGGCGGTCCTGGAGCACTTCGACGAGAATCCCGCCGGCACCTACGACGACCAAGGGCCCGAAGCTCTCGTCGTGCAGCACCCCGAGAGCTATCTCGATCCCGGCTGGTGCCATCGCTTGGACGGTGACCGATGGCCCGAGCCTGCCGGCGATCGACCTGTACGCCTGCTCGAGGGCGTCCGGCCCGCCGAGGCCCGTCTCCACGCCACCGACATCGGTCTTGTGCGAGATGCCGGGAGCTGCTGTCTTAAGTGCGACGGGCCAGCCGATCTCGGTGGCGGCCCCGAGCGCGGACTCCCAGTCGTGCGCCTGCCACGCCCGCGCGACCGGGATGCCCCAGTCGGCCACGAGGGAGAGGGCCTCTGTCTCCGCGAGCACCGAGCCGCTCTCGAGGCGGGCGATCCACCGGGCCCGCCGCTCCGGATCGGAGCCATCGGGCGGGCTCTGCGCCGGGCGCTGGGCGAAGTCGCGCTGCGCAAAGAGGTGGCGCAGTGCCGCCAGACCGGTGGCCGTGCCCTCGAGAACTGGGATCCCGCTGTCTCGGAGCTCGGACAGGGCCGCGCGGTTCGCCCCTCCCCGATAGTTGGTGAGAATGCCGAACGGCTTCGAGCTGGATGCCGCGACCGCGAGAGCCACCGAGACGTATCTCTTCCAGCTGAGACCGGTGAGGTCCACGGCGAAGATCACCGCCCCGGAGTCATCGTCGTCGTGAAGTGCCTGCAGCGTCTCGCTGAAGACGTGGTCGGCGTCGGCGCCCGTGCCCCAGGCATCGACGGGATTCACGGCCTCGAGACCAGGGTCGAGGACCGCCGCGATCCGAGCCAGAGTGGCCGGCGCCGGCCGAGCCAGGGCGATGTCCTGGGCGAGGTCCATCAACATGGCACGTTCTCCGCCGGAGTCGGTCACGGCCGCGAGGCCCCCCTTTTTGGCGCGCCTGGACCGGACGAAGATCTCGACTGTGTCCGCGAGCTCGTCCAGGGTGAAGACGCGATGGACCCCCGAGGCGTCGAACAGCGCCTCATACGCGCCGTCATGGCCGGCAAGCGCGCCTGAGTGTGCCCTTACCATCTCGGCCGACCGGGGATCTCGGCCGACCTTCAGCACGACGACAGCGATATCTCGGCTCTGGGCTCGCTCGGCCGCTCTGCAAAAGGAGGCCGGATCTCGGATCTGCTCGAGGAACATCGCGACGACACGTGTCTCTTCGAGCGAGACGCAGTAGTCGAGGTAGTCCGCCGCGGTGGTCGTCAGCTCCTGTCCAGGCGAGACGGCGAAATTGAACCTGAAGCCCCGGTCGTTGTGCAAAAGAGCGGAGAAGCTCGAGCCCGAGTGCGAGACGAGCGAGACGGGTCCAGGTCCAAGATCGCGGGGCAATACGTAGCCACATACTCGCAATTTGTGACTGCTGTTCACGAAACCCATGCAGTTCGCCCCACAAAGCACCATCTGGCCCCGCTTGGCGATTGCCGCGAGCCGCTCCGTCAGCGGTGGGACATCGGCTCTGGGCTCCTCGAATGCAGTAGCGAATATGACCGCCGATCCGGTCCTGATCTCGGACGCGACAGTGAGCTGCTCTTCGAGGCGCGAGTTCGAGACCGCCATGACGGCGAGGTCGACGGCCGCGGGCAGGTCCTCGAGGCTCGGAACACATCGCAGGCCCTCCAGCTCGCCGTAGCGGGGATTGACCGGGAAGACACGGCCGGTGTACCCGCTCGCGAGCATCTCGTGCAGCGTCGTGGCTCCCACCGATCCCAAGGTGGCGCTCGCTCCCACGATCGCGACCGAGCGGGCTTCGAGCAGCGGGGTCAGATCGGTTCGCCGATCCTCGCCTGCGGCGCCGCCCGCGGTGGGCACGATCATGCCCAGGGCGGGGAGAGGAGGCCCGCCAGGCCGCGCTTTGCTATGTGGTTGGCGACGATGAGCCTCTGCATCTCCGAGGTGCCTTCCCAGATCCTGTCGACGCGGATCTCCCGGTAGAGCCGCTCGACCGCGAACTCCCGCATATATCCGCGACCGCCGAAGACCTGCACGGCTCGATCCACGACCCTGCCGGCGGCCTCAGATGCCGAGAGCTTGGCCATCGCGGCTTTCGCGTGGGCAAGCTTGCGATCAGCGCCGGCGCTTATCTCTCTGGCCACGTCGTACAGGTAGGATCGATTGACGGCGATGTCTACTGCCGAGTCCGCCAGCATCGCCTGGATCAGCTGGTTCTCGTCGATCGCGCGACCGAACTGGACTCTGTCGGCTGCCCAGGCAGAGCTCTCGGCCAGGGCGCGCTCGGCGGCACCGATACAGCGAGCCGCGATCATGAGCCGTTCCTCGACGAACCACTCCCTTGTGAGGCTGTAGCCCTGACCGACCGCGCCGAGCAGGGCCTCAGCCGGGACCTCCACCTCAAGGGAGAACGTCGGGTGCTCGAAGACGTAGGTGTGCATGAAGCGCGGGGTCTCAGTCAGCGTGACCCCGTCCAAATTCTTGTCGACGAGGAAGAGGGCGAACTCACCGCCTGGAGCCACTCGTGCCAGCACTATGAGGAAGTCGGCGATGTCTCCCGAGGTGACGAACCACTTCTCGCCACGCAGCCGGTACCCGCCAGCGCTCGGTTCCGCGGTCGTGGCAACAAGCGAGGGATCCGAGCCGGCACCGGCT
>CAZAMA010000056.1:0-16841 GCA_964485645.1 uncultured Acidimicrobiaceae bacterium
ACATGAACGCGCTGGTCGCGGGCGTTTTTCACATCGACTTTTTCAGGGCGAAGTAACTAAACTAAGGGGTGGGGTGAGCCATCTCATGACGGAGGTGGCCGGCTTGGGTATGCCCGCCGGACGGCGGCGCACTGGACAGAAGCCGCCGACCAAACGTGCTGGTCAGCGGCCTGTGCATACGCAACGAGACGCGAAAATCGCCCGTACTTGGTGGCGGGGGGTACAACCGTTCCTCGGACCGTGGACCTCCGCTGCTGCAAAAGTGCTAGTAGAAGACCCGTGCATACGCAGCCACCAGCTGGTCGCCTACTCAGTCGCGCGCCATTCGTCGGAGAGTCCCCAGAAACCTAGAACCACACCGAGAAGCTGCCAACCTTCGGGTTCAGCGCCAGAAGGTCAGCGCGATGAACGGCGCCGGCCATGAGCCCCGTTCGAGCACAACTGGACGGGACGACGACGCGCGACGTCGAGACTCCTTCGATCCAGACCTTCTTCGTTTACGATCGCAGGTTCGTGAGGGGGATCGGGGCTTACCTGGACATCACACGTGCCCAGGCACTTGTGCAGTGGAGATCCATCCTCAGCCGACCGACGAGGCCGTCCCAGCCGGGGTTTCGACAGGTCGACTTCGTCCCGACCGAGACGCTGCTCTGCCTGGCCGCCATGTTGGTCGTCGACCACCACCGGTATGGAGGTAGCACGAACCACCTCGCTCCTTCGCCCGTGCCTGAGCTGGCGAGCCTGTTCGAGCGGACTTCGGCAAGCATCTTGGCGAAGCAAGCGAACCTCGACGGATCCAGACCGAACGGCGCCCTACATGAAGTCGAGACCGCAGAGGCCCTACTCGGCGACACGGCTCGTCTCGCGGCCACGTATCTGGTCGTCGTGGGCGCGGCCCGGTCCGAGGGCGTGAGCCCTGATCTGCTGCCGGATTTCCTCGGCCTGGAAACGGCCCCGACATTCGACATGTTGGGGCAGGACGAGCTTGTCGGCGAGAACGTTGAGGCGTCTGTTGAACCGCAACTCCGAAGGTTGGCCGGAAAGATGGGAGGAGCGTCCGAGGCGGTCACGGAGAGGTTGCTCGTCGCCGCAGCCAGAGTCGGCCAGCACCGGTTCGCCGTTGGGGTGTTGACCAACTTCTCAGACTCGTGCGGGTTCTGCGGGATGCGACCCGGACCCAACCTTGAGCGCCGAGGCCTGCTTGTCGCGTCGCACATCAAGCCGTGGCGAGTCTCCACAAACCGAGAACGACTCGATCCAGCGAACGGGATCGCGGCCTGCCCGACCCATGACGCAGCTTTCGACGGTGGGTTGCTTTGGGTGAACGGTGGCTACCGCATTCACCTTGCCGAAGAGCTCGCCGCCGCGACTCGCAGCGACCTCGGCATGAGCGCTTCATTCGGGCGCCCTCCGGTAGCCGACACGCTACTGATCCCGAGTGGCTTCGAGCCGCCGGGGCAACGCTACCTTGCCTGGCATCACGAGCACATTGCGAACCGATGATCCACTCCGCGACGATCTACCTCAGAAGCGCGCATCGTTCGAACGATTGCGACCGTCGTTGACGTTGCGGTTATGACCAGGGAAACTTTGATGCCGGCCGATGGTGCCTTCTGATCACACCTGTCAAAGTCCAATCTACTTTCCGATCTCGACCGCAGAATTCGCCCAATCGACGCGCAAACCGCTAGCCGCGGACACCAGCAGGAGGTCCGACTGACGCGCGCGCCTTACGCACAGCCTTGCTGATTACTGCTGCCGACTCATCGGGATTCTCGTGCTCCCATACCCTGATCGAGCGCCAGCCTGCCTCTTGGAGGCGGACGCTGGTGTCCGCGTCTCTCTCCCGGTTCTTGCGAATCTTTTCTGCCCAATAGCCGGCATTGGCCGCAGGATGGGTCGCGTGCTCAGGGCAGCCGTGCCAAAAACATCCGTCTACAAACACGGCGACGCGCGCCGACCGGAACACGAGATCGGCCGTGCGCCGCAGTTCCGGGAGCGGCCGCGTTCCGATTCGGTAGCGAAGGCCGAGGGCGTGGACGGCGCGACGCACAGCCATCTCTGGGGTCGTGTCCCTACTCCGATTGGCGAGCATCGTGGCCCGAGCGTTTGGCGAGGAGGCCCAGGAGGCCGTGGTGCTGGACAATCTCAAGCGCCCTCAACGCGCCAAAACGTCGATGCGATGCGGTCGCCGTTCACGACAATCGTCGGCGCCTCGAACTCCTGATCGTGCTCGGCGTGCTCTGGCCGAGGAGTACGTCGTCCATCGACTAGACGCACGACGTCGCCTTCGCAGGGAACCCTGTCCCCATCCGCGGTCAACCACGACACCGGCACCTGCGGGATGACCACCTCCCGATCGCCGGGAACTGTCCCACGCGACACGCGCATCCTCATGGTCAGCACTCCGACGCCCTGCACCTCTCCCATAGACGGGTTCTCCAGCACCGTGCCCTCGACATGGGTACCGCACACCTCGCTCCAGTCGGGGACGGCGCTTTCCCAGAACGCCTCGCAGAGGGGCTTGCACTCGCAAAATCGACAGCCTTCCGGCGAGGGGCTTGCGAGCGCCGCGAACACTGAGTCTGATGCCGCGTGGTTGTAGTCTGCCAGTGCTTTCCTGGCGTCGACAGCCTCGCTCAGTGCATCGGCCGTGGTGACCTGAGTAGAGGGGTGCTCGCCATTTGCGCGCACGATTCTGCCACTCTCAACTTCGATTCCCGCCTCCTGAACGAGGAATGCATAGAGAGCGAGTTGTCTCTTCTCCCGCTCGGACAGGACATCTCCTCCCTCGGCAATGTGCCCTGTCTTGTAGTCGACGACTTCATGTTTTGCCACGTCGACGAAGTCGGGCCTGCCGACGATGACCCCGTCACTCGACTTGTACCAATGCTCAGGGCCGCCAACTGGTTCGCCACCGCGGCCCTCGGACGATCGACTTCCGTATGGACCTTCGATCTCCGTCGCGAGCACAGCAGCAAGCTCGCGTTGCTGGTTGTAGTAAGGAAGCCGCTGAGGCGATCGGAACTTCACCTTCAACAATGGGTGTGCGCTCTCGTACAGCTCAGCAACTCGACGGTCGAAGCCCTGACGAGCGCCCTCACGGCGCTCGTCAGGGTCGCCGCCGACGTCGCCTCTGTGCACGGCTTCGAGAACCTCATGAAATGCCACACCGAGGAGCTGAGCTGGCTGCGGCGGAAGGGCGCTCCGGTCGCCGCCGATGTGCCACGCAGCCTTCGCCTGGCAAGTCAGAAGATCCTCGTAAAGAGATGGGGAGACTCGATCCGAGGACTGGGGCGGCGGGATGGCGGGAATATGCACGTCAGAGTCCCCTTGCTCGCGGGTGGTCATATGGAGCCCGGACTCCCTGGAAGATCGAGTGAGGGATCACGGTTCGGCCCAGACGTCTCCCTCGCGCAATCGCCGCTGCGACATCGGACCGCCAGTTCTCCGCCTTCCGGTCCCAGAGCGGGTGAGTGAGAAGGAGGCAAAGAACCTCACGGTTACCCTCTCTGTTCACTGAAATCTCCTTGTGGCCGGCAGGCAACCCCTCCAGGTCCTCCCGTTGAAAACCAAGCGCCGAAAGGTAGCGACTAACGAAGGAGTCGGCGCCGTCGATCATCGACGCCCAGTGCTCCTGGTGGAAGTCGATGGCAGCGGCAGCGTCAAGGGCAAGGCGCGCCATGTCGAGACCGGTGCGCCAGTCGAGAAGCGGATGGAAGACCATGTTGCCGTAGCCCCGCATGCAGCGGTGGCACGACGCCTCGCATGCGGCTCGATGGCGCTCCGCCACAATCTTACCGAGGAACTGGCCCTGTGGGTCTGTCGTGAACCTGAGGAGTTCCTCAAAGCGCTCCGGCTCGCCGAGGTGTGAGCAGTAGCCCGCCCCATTGTCCAGGTCGTCCGACATGAACAGCCGGGCCGACGGCGGGGAGAACGGAATGTCGTAGTCAAGGATGGTCTCGATGCCGAGATTCAGCTCGTCCTCGTTGACGTCGAGCCACGAAGCCGCGGCTCGCCGAAGGAGGAACCCGAACGAGTACCACGCTGCCCGCGCTTCGACCACGACAGGATTGAGGCAGAGACCCACCTGGGCCTCTCGAACTCCAACCGACAGTACGTCCGTTACCGAAGTGGAGCTGAGCGACCTGGTCTGAGCGGCGACCCCGGCGTCAAATCGCACGGTGATGCCACGTTGCTCTGCCCGAGGAAGGTCTCTCTTGGCCTGCTCGACAGCGTCCTCGACCACCCAGGCATCGCTCCTTTCGACCTTTCTGAAGGTGAAGTCGTGGCCGTTGTTGTCGTTGATCAGGCGGACCTGTTCGAGGCCAGACGCAACTGCGAAGTTGCGACGGTCGTTGTAGTGCCGGCGTCTGTTGGCGATTCTCGCCCGCATGGCTCGCGGCGTGAATTCGAACGCCCCCTTGAACTCGGCCGTTGCACTGATCGCAAACCACGTCGTGTAGCCGGGGGGCTCGCAGACCTCGACCAATCGAAATTTCTCCTCAGCAATCGGACTGGTGCAGAAAGGGCAGCAACCGTTCGCACGAGCACGGTCCAAATCCTCGCCCTCGACGAGGGCTTGGCACGAACGACACACGCCAACCTCGACTCTCCCCTCGTCCAACGGGTTCGGCGAAGTGGCAATCTGGCTACGGCCTTGGTCGTCACGGCGTCGCCGGTATTCGACAACGCCGACTGAAGTGTGCAGGTGGTCGTCCTTGACGGTCTGGGCGCCCGGTGAGAACTGGCTGATGGCGACGTCGTCGTCCCGATCGATCACGTTGTGCGTGGGCGGCCAGTCGCTCACACGCGGCCGATCGGTATACAGCCTCGACACATTCGTCGGAAAGCCAAACATCGGGAGCAGACCTCCACCGGCAAGGACCTCGCCGACGGGAAGGTGCCCCGCTTTTCCTCCCAGGATGAAGTTCGCTTCGTTGATCAATGAGGAGTGAACCCACTCCGCCATCTCGGCCGCGTCGAGCGCCGTGGACCGCAGTATTACCTTGCACATCTCTGAGATCGCCTCGCCGCTTTCGGCGATCCACGTTCGAACCGTCTCTTGGTTCAGCGCCCAGTCTTCGACCGTGCGGAACTCGCCATGAGGACTGTCACCCGATCCATCCAAGGGGACATCTTGAAAGGCGTGTCGCAATACCTCCTTCACGACAACACGACGAGCGATCTCTTGACGACGGACGTCCACGTAAGGAGGAGGCGGGGGCTCCGCCGTGATCAGTTTTGGCCGGTCGAAGTAATAGTCGTCATGACTCCGGCCTCGACACAGCGTCAGCGCCACCGACAAGCCGAGCCCCCGTCTTCCGGCTCGGCCAACGCGTTGCTGGTAGTTGAAGCGGATCGGCGGCATGTTTGCTAGCGCGATGGCCTGGAGGGAGCCGATGTCAACGCCCGCCTCCATGGTCGTCGTAACACTCAGCAGGTCTACCGTGTCGGCGTCGCGCTCCTCATTCGGGAGGAACGCGTTCTGGAATCGTCGCTGTCTCGTGATCCGATCCTCGGGGTCCGTCTGCCCGGTCAGCTCCTCACAGCGAAGGCGGAATGGCTCCTGGGAGGTCTTGGCGAGGAATTCGTAATAGTCAGTCGGCGCACCCGTGACATCCACCTGCACGCTGGCAGGCAGACGATCTCCGCACGCGATGCAAGTTCCAGCCGACCGGTGGAGGTGCACACGCCCGCATCGATCGCACCGGTAGAGGTCGATCCTCCCAGTCCTGTCGGCTCGAGGAGTGAGCACGAACAGGTCGCGTGTGTCCACAATCCACTGGCTGTCGATCGCGCCCACCAGACGGTCCTGGACATCCTCCAAGAGTTGCGCCGAGTCCATTTGATTGTTCTCTGCGACTCTGGCGAGATAGCTCCGCGGCGCCTGCGGAGCGTTGCTCCTGCCCTCCGTCTCGTCAGGGTCCCAGCGGAACCTCGTGGCGATCCGCAGCACTGAAGCGGCGGCCTCGTCGATGAGGCTCGTGGGACCCGACCGGTCGACCCAGAGGAAACCTAGGCGGAGTGCCTCGAAGTCGCGATTGCCCTCCGCAAACAACACATAATCGATGACAGCGCTGCTGAGCGAGCTCTCGATAGTCCTCATCAGCTGCTCGTCCTCGGCGCCCAACGGGTGCACGTAGGTACGGGGCGCTACATCCCACTCGACGATTCGCTCCCACGGATGGTCGCCGGTTCCAGCCACGGACGGGAGCGGTCCGCCAGGATTCATGCCCACCCGCAGGAGACCTTCGCGGACGTTGTGAAAGAGGTCGCGCAGTCTCGTCGCGACGAAGCCCTCTGGAGGTTGGGGCGGGTCGAGCACCTCGGGCGTCTCGGCCCCGAATTCGACGTGCCCGGTGATTGCCCCCACGACTTCCCGCGGCAGGCTACGTCCCAGATCCTTCCTGCGTTCGTCCTCCTCCGGCGAGATCGCTCCTTCGACTCGCTTCCGGGCCAAGTCGAAGAACTCCGACGCGACCTGATGGCGAGCCAGCGCCTCCGAGTAGGCGGTTCTCTGGATCTCATCTGCTCGCTGCAAATGAGAATAGGCAAGCTGGCGCAACACGTCTCGGTAGTGATCGAGTTTCACTCCTGTGGACAGCTTCGCCGCGTCGGCCCGGCTGTCGGAGAACAAGACCAGCTTCCTGCGCTCGGGATCCATCTCGCGCATCAGCGAGTCACAGAGAAGCTGGGCGACTCGCTGGAAACCAGAGCCGAGATCCCGGATTGGCGACGAGACCCGCCGGTACCTCCAGTCGGCGCCGCAGTGGGGGCAACGCGACGCGAACGCATTGGCGTCGTCCGCGCCCGATTCAAAGAGCCGACCAGCAATCTCACCATTCGCAGGTCTTGGCGGTGTGAACCGCACAAGCCCGAGGGAGACATTGAGCGCGGCGTTCCGCCACCTTCTGCTCGCGTGGTCTTCCTGCCATGAGACGGCCTCCGGTCTGACCTCCCGCCCGCGGCTGGGCCAGAATACTCGATAGTCCTCGTACGTCCGCGTCAGGGAAGCCGGGCGATCAGGAAGCCGCTCAAGATTCGGATAGTCGGGCGAGATGAACCAGACGTTCGGCTGACCCGGGTCCTGAGCTTGATACCCTCCAAGGAACACCTCTCCGCAGGGCTCGCAGTAGAGGAGCTCCAGCACAGCCGAGCCGCATGAGTCGCATCTCGGCCGGGGGTCGGCGAACAGCTTGCCCACTGGCGGCGACTCCGGAGACCCCTGAGAGGGCCTTCCCGGAACTGGACACGCCGGATTGACGCAGGCCCATAGCCGGCCTGCGTTGTGAAAGAAGTAATGAGCTCGGACCGGGAGAGGGGCGTCCCCTTCGGCGCCAGACGCGACGAGGGCTCGAAGTAGCCCCCTCCCCGCCTCCTCGGAGCCGTCGAAGATTTCGGATGCGATATCCGAAGCGGTGAGAGGGACTACCGCCTGATGGTCGTCAGTCGCCGCCCTGCGAAGAGATTCGAGCAGTCCAGCCTCCTCAAGAGAGGTCCCGAGGGAGGGCTGATTTCGATCGGGGGCAAGGCCGGCGCCCAAGGCCTCCCAGTCCTCGAAGTCGGGATCGGCTGCCGCGGCGAGGAGCGAAGCAGACTCGGCGACCACCGACGCTGGCAGTGTTCGATACAGACGGCGCTCTCCATTCACGAAGCGGAAGGCTTCGGGCCGGCGACCGAAGAACTGTGAGAGGTACTCCCGGCATTCAGCAGTGTCCTCGACAGACGCGCTTGTGGCGATGATCCGCAGTTGAGGATGGTCGGGATGAAGACCGATGCGATCTAGGAGCACTCGAAGCAGATATCCGACTTCCGTCCCTGGCGTGCCGCGATAAGTGTGGAGCTCATCGACTATAAGGTGGAAGACGTTGCGCTCGTCCGCCTCCAGCCAATCGCGGGTCTTCTGGAATACGGGCGCCTCAATGCGGCGCATGAGCATGATGTTGAGCATGCTGTAGTTCGTGATGAGGATGTCCGGCGGCGCCTCCTGCATATCCCATCGGGACCACATTTCTGATCCGTCTGGATTCTGGAAGTAGTAAAGAACCTCCTCTTCGCACGCTCCTTGGCGGTAGCTCTGCTGAAGTTGCTCCCAGCGTTGCCGCGCGTCTCCGAGGTCCGTCCTGAGCTGTCGCTGTCGACTGCTGTCGTCGGGCCAACCCGAGACCGAGGTGGAGCCGTTGTAACGACCGAACCAGAAGCGGTGACCGGGTCGGTGCGCGTCGAACCACCGCTGTGCCGGTTCTGTGTCGCATGCCGTTCGGATGCGCATGAGCTGGTCCTCGACGAGAGCATTGAGCGGGAACATGAACAGTCCCCTGACGGCTGCGGGACGTCCCGGCCCCTCGTGAGCGCGCTGTGCGCCGTCTGGTCTCCACTCCCTGACGACACCACGCGTCCGGTCGCCTTCTCGACGCCACCAGGGACGATTCGGTGCCGCCCCGGCCGGAGGAAGCCACCTGTTGGACTCTTCGACGAGGGAGGCAAATACCGGGATGAGGTAGCACTCGGTCTTCCCCGATCCCGTCCCGGTGGTGACGATCACCGCCTCGCCACCTCGTGAGTGCGCCCATGACTCGAGCTGGTGCTCGTAGAGCTGTCGATCTGGATCAAAGAGCCCTCGTCCGATGAAGTCGGCCACGTCGGCGGACACTCCGAGTTCGTCGGCCGCCTGCGCGACCCTTCTCCCGGACAGCCGGTAGGGAACGACCGGTTCGAACATCGGCTCCCGGTAGAGCTGTCCATCGCGATCGAGCAGGTCGCGGCGCTCGGACATGAGGGCCTCGTAGCGAAGCCTGAAAGGGCTGTCGAGGTAGCGCAGGAAGGCCAGCCTCGCCGCCTCGAATGGCCTAAAGGGGTCGTTCATGCGCCTACTCTCCCCGATTGGACTGGGATCACAGGCAGAGAACAGCCAGTGAGGGCCAGTAGCACAGAGGCAACGGACCACCTCACGCGCTCGAAGACGGTGCGACCATCGTGAGTCGACGGGAGGCCGCCGGTGCACAGAGCGGCCGCTCTGGCCAGGTCGGCGGGCAGAGGAGCGGAGGCTGGCGTCGAGATGGTCGAGTGATCGGGGTCATAGTGAAGGAGGGGGATCGATCGGGTCCAGGCGGCCGCGTAGATCGAGTTTCGGCGCTCCATCTCGATCAAGGAGCCGTCGGCACGCTCGAACATGTACCGAGCCACACCCCTCGACGGAGTGAAAACCTTCGCGGTGCCTGCCGCATCTCCTGACACCAACTCGAAGGTCGTGAAGTCATACGACTCGATCTTCCAATTGCGGGGAGCCTGGACGGGACGGCCCTGCGCCACGCGCTCCTCGATGGACGGCGCCTGTCGGACCACGCTGTCCGCAGCCCGCGGAACGAACGGCACGCCGGCGCTCTGTCCGAGGCGGGCCAGGCTCTTGTCCGCCGGTGCGTAGAGCCGGACCCTGTGCAGGCCCCAGCGAAGTGGCTCCTCGAAAAGGTCGATGCCCTCCTGGGCCGTAGCCTCGCGGAGCCGATCTCCGAGCGCAGTCGTCCGTCCTCCGATCACCACGGCCTCGCCCTCAGATGTTCCAGCGATCGTTGGCGCGAGCACTTGCCAGCGATTTGATCCCTTCACGAAGAAGTCGGCAACGCCCATCATCGAAAGCGTGTTGGCCAGCCAGACGGGCTGGGGAGGACTCTCATCGTCAGCGAAGACGTCCGCGACCACCCCTTTGAAGGACTCCCAGCGACCTCTTCCGCGGTGGCTCATCCACTGGATCAGCCCCCCGACGTCGCTCACCGCGTCCTCCCACAGCGGCGGCGCAGTCGCTTGGACACAGCGACGTATCGACTCCACACACCCCTGGGGTCCGATACCGACCCCAGGGTGGGGCCGAGTCGCTCGAATCCTGCCCCGTGCTGCTGCGCCCAACGCACGGCATCGCACCAGGCTCTGCACTCCGGGGCCGGTTGGGTCTCCTGTGGAGGTGGGGGGTTGTCGACGAGGCACAGGATCGGCTGCCGAATGCCTCCCTGCCTGCGCGAGCGGACCGCCCACACGGGACTGAACTCGCAGGAGAAGATTCCCGACACGGTCGGACAGTCGAGACGTCGACTCTCGCTCGGATGAGACCCGAGGAGCGTCCAGGATCCGTGTGGAAGCGCGATCACGGTGTGATCTGGATGAGCTTCGGCAAGAAGCGGCACGCAGGCGACACTGACATCGGCTTCCGCGATGGACATCCTCCGCGTCACTCTGCCCGCGGTGATCACGTGCCGTCCGGACCGCTGAAGAGCTGAGCTCACGACTTCCCCGTCGACCAGCGTGCAGAGGACTCCGTCGACCGTGACGTCCGCCCTCTCCGGCGTAACGAGGACGCGCGGAGACGATCCCGCCAACCAGGTCCTGCCTCTTTCGAGCCTGATCCCGCCGACGAAGTCGACCGACACCGACGCACTCACCTCGAGTGCTTCCAGTCCTGCAGGCGGATTGACGACCGTCTCGGGCGTCACGTCCCTGAAGAGCGCCCAATTCTCCGGCAGCTCCCCGCCCGAAATCGGATGCTGCTGACGCCCGCTGACGGCTTCGAGGTAGGCGCGCGCCTCGCCCTCAAGCTCGTCGGTGCAGAGGATCGCGGACGCCCGCCCCAGGTGCAGTCCCGGACTGGACAGGAACCCTGAAAGCTCGCTCGCCGGCGCGAGAGCCACGACCCTGGCCGCTGGTCGGCGAAGAGTGAAGCGTCCCGACCTCCATTCGAAGCCGTCCAACAGAGCCCTCCCGTCCTCAGCCGCGATCGGGATCGAGCTGTAGTACGGACCGTCCTCATCTTCGAGAACGACACCGTCACCTGTGACGAATCGGTCCGGAAAGCCCACAGGGCGCGACGGGAGGTAAGAGAGGATCGGGACGTCGCGCTGGAACCAGAGGTGAATCTGGATCGCCGCCTTCCGGACTCCGGCGCCTGTCTCGACGGAGCCGTCCCACGCCTCAAGGATCGTCAGGGTCTGCTCGATCACAGCTTGGCAGCGCTCGTCGCCCAGCGCACTCTTCGCATTGCCAGTCAGGCTGGCGTACCGGTCGAGAGCGCGGCCCATTCTGGTCGAAGACACAGATCGGCTGAACGGCTCGAAGCCCTCGCGTTCGAACATCGCGGGCAGCTTGTCAATGTCGACCTGTCGAAGCAGCACATGCCGATGCGGGTAAGCCACATGTCCGCGGTCCGAACGCGGAAGGTCGAGCACGGCCTTCGCGCTTTCCAGGACCCAGTACGAGAGGCTGCTCCACAGGCTGTCAAACGCGTCTGGATCGAACCCCTCAGGAAGACCGTTGCTCCCCAGTTCGCATCCGAGCGCTTCGCTCAACGGTCGATAGTAGGGAAGCCTCCCGAATGGCTCGTCTCGACGAGGATCACGCTCCTGGTCGTAAGCCGCGAGAACCGAGACGGCGAGGAATGCGACGGAGTGAGGCATGCCGTCGTCGCCGATCGCAGCCAGTTCACCGATGCTGTGGCCCTCATCTAGAACGTATTTCGAATACATGGACGCGACGGCCCCCTTGAGGGCCGATTGGGAGTCGTCTGCGGTGAGCAACTCCCCTTCCACTTGGTCCAGCGCTGTCGACAGGGTGCTGGGAGTCACGCTCAGGAAGACGTCCTGCTCCGGCTCCGCGCTCAGCAGGAAGAACTCGGCCAGAACCCGATTCCAGCGGCGGTATTCGTCCGACGGGTTCGGCCGCGCCGAACCTGCCTTTTCCGCGATTGCTCCCGGGTCTTCCGCCCCGCTCGGCATCTCACATCCTCAGGAGGAACTCGGCGATGGCAAGTGCGACCCGAGGGCTGACAGCGTTGGCAAGCTGCTGCTGCTTGTGGACGAGCCCCCCGTTCCCTCCGTTCGAGCTGCCCGCGAAGCGGAACCAGTCCGGAAAGGACTGGAGACGAGCAGCCTCACGCAGCGAGAGTCCGCGGTCCTGACTCGAGTGCACGAGCATCGACTTGCGGTAGTGGCCGATAGTGACGGCGGGTTCGTCCCAGGCGAGGCGGCGGTAGATGTTGCTGTGGGTCCGTTCGACGTCCGCGTAGTTCGTTAGGAGGTGTCGGATGCTCTCCCAGTTCCCTCCCTCGGGTATCTCCCGGTAGCGGGCGATGACGTAGTCGGCATGCCTCGATGTCACGTGGTCGGTGAGCGATCCAGGTTCGACTGCTCCTCGCAGATACTCGAGGTACGGGTTGGTTCCAGAATCAGCCACAACAGGCTCCGCGTAGACACCTGCGAAGCTCTCGCCGTTACCCAGGGCCGGCAGGTCCGCTATAGCGTCGCGCACAGTCACGTTCGGGGCATTCGTCCCTGGGCCGTGCGACGGCCGCGGGAAGGGTCCCCAGCTCCCGAAGTCGTCAGGGCCATAGCCCAGATCCCGGTGAAGGCCCATGACGAAAAACCGGCTTCGATCTTGGGGCACTCCGTACCAAACGCTGTCGAGCAGACGAACGAATACCTGGTAACCGGCCGCGGCGGTCTGTTCCCTGACATGCTCGAGGACGCTAGAGGAGGGGTGTGACGCCTCGCCCTTGTCGGTCCAGGAGATGCCCTGAACGTTCTCCATCACGAAGATATGAGGTCGGAGTGCCCTCACGTAGCTCAGATAGACGTCGACCAGGACGTTGTTCGGATTTGCGGCGTGCCAGGAGTTTCGGTTCGAGTTGGAGAACCCCTGGCAAGGGGGTCCACCGATCAGGATGCCGACGCCCCCAGCCTCCTTTGCGGCCGTCTTGGCGGCCCTCAGTGACTCGGGCTCTCGGAGGTCCATGGGCTCGATCTTCTCCTCGACCAGGCGGTCTGCGAACCCGAGGCGCCGCGCCGCTGCGTGGCTCTGATTGAGGGTGCTGACGTAGATCGGGTCGACCTCGCCTGAAAGGAGAATGCGACAGTGGGAGCGCTGGTTGCCAGCCATGAGAAATCCGAGACCCATCCCGCCGGCTCCTGCAAAGAGCTCCACGACGTTGACAGCTCCACCTGAAGGCGTGAGAGCGCCTCGCAGTTCAGGTTCCATATCAGTCTGATCCTCACGCTCCCGATCGTGGAGCTTTGAGAGCTTGATGTTGGCCCTGTGGCGCACGAGGGACTCTTCGGCGGTGTGGCCGTTGAGGGCGATTGACTGAGCGCGGCCATTTCCGATCGCATGGGGTGCCGAGGCCGTCAACGCCTCGATCGCCTGGCGCTCCAGTCTGCGTATCAGGGGACGGATCCATCGGGTCCAGCCGATCGCCCCAACGAGGGCGCGGGAGCTGGGCCGTGTTGCCACCAGGACCAGGCCGAAGACGGTGCCCGGGTGCACTCCATCGATGCCGCCCGTCTCGATCGCGCACAGCGTCCCCGTCTGTCCGGACGCCACTCTGACGGGACCGAGACGGGCAACCGAATGTGATACCTGTCGACCATCCGACGCCGCGAGCGCGACAGAGATCGGCTCCCATTTGGCGCTACCGAGGAGGTCTCGCACCGCCGCGCGGGAGGCTGGGTCATCGGCTCCACGGGATAGGACCGCCGTACTCGGGCGGAGCTGCACGATCGCGTCGAGACGCCTTTCGGCGAGTCCGGCGAGAAATCTTCCATTCGTGCCGTAGGTAGTTCCGGCCACGACCACGACGTCCTTTGGACTCCTCTCATCAACCATTGCGAGGGCGATGTCCGCCCGCTCGTTGAGCGCCCGGGCGCCGACTCGAAGCACTCGCTCGTCAACGACGTGGAGCCCGGACCTCCCGATCCGATGCAGCCGAATGATGACCTCGTCCGAGCGCAACTCGACGCCGGGCTTCCCCCGTCTCGCCGAGCGCGCAGTGTCATCCTCAACGAGGAGGATATGACTCCAGTGGTCGAGCGCAGATGCGGCGACGCGCTTCACCTCGGCGCCATCGAGCATTTTTACGGAACGCTTGGCAGCTGCGTTGATTCGCGCGTCCGAGCCAGCCTCGACATGCGCGATGTCGACGAGCTGCTTCAGGTTCATGCACCCGATCGAGGCGTGGTCCTGCAGGATCATTCCCGCCCCCAAATGAAAGAGTCCGTCCTCGGCTTCAAGTGTCCGCTCCGCGGGTGGTCCGCGGACCGGGTCATATCGCGCCGACCGAGGTGAACTCCTGGGTTCCTTCCCGCTTCCTCGGGATAGGGGAGGCGCTCAAGCCGACGGATGATGGGCATCCGCCCGCTGACGGGTGCAATCCAGCGCCTGCGCTGCACTACGCACCTTGTTCCGTCGGGCGGCGGTCGCCGCCTCTGCGGTCGGGGACCAGACGCCGCTTCAGCGCGTCCGCTCCAGGACCTCCTTCACTAAGGACGCGCGCCGCAGCCTCGACAATGCCGCTCACCGTGCTCTTGTTCTCCTTC
Organism: uncultured Acidimicrobiaceae bacterium; assembly: GCA_964485645.1. Taxonomy (GTDB): domain Bacteria; phylum Actinomycetota; class Acidimicrobiia; order Acidimicrobiales; family Bog-793; genus JAKACA01. The sequence continues at coordinate 14,355 of CAZAMA010000056.1, forward strand.
GCGATGCGATCCAGCGCCTCAAGCGCGTCGTCGGTTAGCGAGACGGTGCGTCGCTTCATAGAGAGAGCGTAGCTAAATCACACTCTGCCCGACGTGTCCGACCCATTCTCGGATTTGGCTGGGGCCTCGACAGGGATGACGAGATCGGTGAGTAACTTGACGACCGGCCCGAACGCCACGATCGTGCAGTCAGCCGCCGGCCGAAGCCGCGATCGAGCTTCCTCGCTGTCGGTGCCTGCGCTCGTGCCGCCGGGGTCGCGGCAGGCCATCCACGCTCGGAGGCTGGTGGCGGTGAGCTGACAGGCTCCCCGGCCGGGTACCTGTTCGAGGGTGCCGGCGTGGACGAGGTCCATCAGCTCGGCGGTGCTGTGGCCGGTGAAGCGGGCCACCTCGGCGATCGGAACCCCGACCGCGGGTTCTGCCTTGCGTCGTTGGGCGGCGGTTCGAGCGATCCAACACTGCTCGACCGATGCTCGGGTGACGAAACGGGCGCCGCTACTGTCGGACTCGGGGTCCGGCTCGAGATCGCCGTTGCGGGCCAGAACTCCGGCGGTGTTGAGCGCCACCTTGAGCTGGCGGGCAGCGGCGGCGAGCTTCATCGAACGGCGATGCAACGCCCGGACGCGGTCCAACTCGGCCCGCATCGCGTCGGCGGCCGCCGGAGTGACCTCGTACTCCCCGGTGGTGGGGTGACGGTCGAGGACCAAGCCGAGGCGGCGCATGGTGTGATACAGCTCGTGATAGCGGACGCTGAGTTGCTCGGCCAGGTTCGGCAGCAACACGCGATCGGCGAGGCGGTTCCGGCAGGCCCACACTTCGCTGAGCCGGGCGAAGCGTCGGGGAACCCCTTGGGGATCGGGCGCGACGATGCAGCGAAGGGTGCCATCTTCCATCCACCGTCGGGCGGTGGTGACGTAGATGCCGAGCTCGGTCCCTGCTTGGGTCGCGTCGCATAGCGGGTCCTCGACGCTGCCGGGGTCGACTTGCCACCCCGCGGCAGCGAGGGTGGTATTGACGTGGTCGACACGGTCGAGGAGCGGATTGGCCTTGCCCCAACACACCAGCCTGGTGGTCGACGTGAGCAACGTGTCGATTGTGGTGGTGATCTTCTCGTCGAGCACCGCCGCGACCTTGACTAGGGGTGCGACCTCGGGGTGGTCGAGCGTGTAGATCCGTCCGAAGACGTCGTCGCCGGCCCGATGGCCCATGAACCGGCGTCGCACCGCGTCTTCGATGCCGGTCTGCCAGGCGAGGTCGGTGGCCACGCTCTTGCGCAGCAGATGCGACGAGACTCGGAACCCCAGATCTGCGGAACCGAGGCTTTCGGCAGCGAGGGCGTCTTCGAGGGCTCCGACGTAGCCCGCCTGCCCGGCCCGGTCGTGCACTTGGATGCCGGGTACCAGTCGAGCTGACGCGTTGGTCTCGCCGCTGTCGGGGTCGGTGTGGAAGGCCTCGATGACGACCCGGAACATTTCCATCATCTTCTCGGGGACGACGAGGACACGGGAGCCGGCCGCCGTCTTCGTCGTCTGTTTGTGCGGTACAGCGACGACTGTGCCGTGGTCGTCGCGGACGTTGAATGTGCGCCCGCCCTGGCCTTGGACGGCGAGCATGCCGATGCCGCCGAGGTCGACCACGTCGGACACGACGATCCCGTAGGTCTCCGAGATGCGCAGGCCCATGATGCGCTGCAGCCAGAAAACCGTCTGATGGACGGGATGGAGGTGCGCGGCGACCCGGGCGCACTCGGGCAAGGTGAGTGGCCGGGGTTGGGAGCGCGGTGCACGGGTGCGAGCGGCGGCCGGGTCAGGGGCGGGGGCTTCGAGGCCTTCGGTGGGATCGAAGCCAGCGGGGAAGAGGCCGTCGGCTCGGGCGAAGGCGAGCATCTGGCGCAGCACCCAGAGGGCGTCGGCGACGTAGCTACACGACAGGCCGGTCGGCGCAGGCTTCTTGTTGGCAATCGAGTCGAGGGCGGCAACCGGGATACGGATCCGGCCGGTCCGGTCGCGGTAGGCGCCGGGCAGGCAGCCGTCGCGCCAGCGTCGGCGGACCGTCGGCACGCTCGTCCCTGCCGCCCGAGCCGCTTCGGCCAACGTCAGCTCCGTGGCCTCAGTCTGCGCCGGGTGCCGTAGCTGGTACCCGGTCTGTGTGATCGAGGGGACGGCCGTCTGCTGCCGCCCGATTAAGTGAAGGACCCATTCGTGTGCCATGAGGTAGGTGAGATCGCTGACGGTCGCGGTGCGAGGGGCGAACCACGGGACGAGATAGCCGTCGATGATCCGCCGGACTCGTTCGGCCCGGTCCGGACCGCCGCGGCGGAGGTCCTCGTAGGCCGCGCTCATCCACGCCTTTGACACCGACGCGACGTCGGGCCGGATCCTCGCTGCCCGGGCAGCGGCGGGCTTCGGTCGGGTCGAGCGCTTCCTGGTGCGAAAGCCTTCAGCATCAGGAAGCGGGCGCCCTGCCTGCACGGCGGTGACGGCCTGC
>CAZAMA010000057.1:0-16762 GCA_964485645.1 uncultured Acidimicrobiaceae bacterium
CCTTGTCACGATGGGCCACGCTCGGTCGTCAATCAAGCATGGGACGCGCGGGACGAAATGTCATCATCGTGGGGGGTGGCCTTGCCGGCCTCGCGGCCGCAGCTACGGCGGCCGCGGGTGGAGCCCCGACGACCGTGCTAAGGGGCTCTACGCGATCAACCTGGGAGCACGGCCTCGCAATCTCGTGACCGGAGCAGTCTGCCACCGCACGCCGGCGACGAGCAGTAGACGGAGTCGGTAGTTCGAGAAGTTGCGGAATCCTCGTCCGCAGCGCTTGACGGCCTTGATGGTGAGGTTCACCGCCTCGGTCGGTCCGTTGGACGCTCCGGTGGTGTGGTGGGCGAGGATCTCGGCGCGCCAGTGGACGAGCGACTTGGCGAGGGTCTTCACCTCGGGGACCTCCGATGCCTTGGCGAAGGCGATGGCCTCATCCAGCCGGGTGGTTGCCACCTCGACGTCGTCGGTCAGGCGGATGGCCCGGACATGCTCCTTGGCCAGCCACGCGGCGGTGACGTGGTCGAGAGGGTTGCTCTCGAAGCCCACCAGCGAGGTGTCACCAAAGCGTTGGCCGGCGGCGCACGGGCGATCGAGCTCATTACCCCGAACTGGTAGTCGTGCCTGTCAATAGGCCACAAGTGCCGCAGGCGAGCGGGCCGGGTTCGCTCGTGGCGTGTTGTGGATGCGCGTCCCCGGTGGATAGAGGATTGCCAAGTTGGCGGGTTGTTGCCCACGAGATTGGTGAGTAAACCGCCGCGAAATTGGTGATCTAGGCGCTAGCGTGGCGGGATGGCGAAGGCGACCGGGTATCAGCGGAGGATTCACGATATCGCCTTGGCTCGCCTAAGCGAGGAGCCGCTGCTCTTGTTGCAGGGCCCTCGAACGGTCGGGAAGACCTATATCCTCCACCAGCTCGCCAGGGCTCACCGTGGCGAGGTCATCGACCTCGACGATCCTCCTACGTGCGACGCGGTACGGACCGACGCCGCGACCTTTGTGGGCGGGAGCAGTCCGATCTTCGTCGACGAGTACCAGCATGAACCCGCGGTTCTCGCGGCGATCAAGGCGGAGCTGAACAACGATCTCCGGCCCGGTCGCTTTGTCCTTGCCGGATCGACTCGTTCGACTGCCGTGCCGGAAGTCGCCGAGTACCTAGCGGGACGGGTCAGCTTCCTTGCGGTCCTCCCGTTGTCCCAGGGAGAGATCGATGGTGTGCGAGAGAACTTCGTCGAGACACTGATGTTCGGTGAGGGGCCCTCGCTCGTGACCAACGAGCGATCCGAGACCGCGCGCTCCGAATATGCGCGGCGTCTCACCGCAGGCGGCATGCCGATCGCCCTCGCGAGGAGCGGGCCGGCGCGAGGCCGGTGGTTCGACGAGTACCTGGACCTTGTCCTCGAGCGCGGCGTAGCGGAGGTGAGCAAGCTCCGTCAACGGCGGCAGCTTCCCGCTTTGCTCCGGCACCTCGCTTCGCAGACCGGTCAGCTCTTGAACATCACGGCGACGGCCGAGGCCGCCGCCCTCGATCGTCACACCGCGGCCGACTACCTCGAACTCCTCGAGTCGGTCTTCCTCGTACGCCAGCTCCCAGCGTGGGGACGGACGCTTGGCGCTCGGACGACTGGCACGCCAAAGGTTCATCTCGTCGACTCCGGCGTCGCCGCGCGACTCCTTCGGCTCACGCCAGAGCACCTCGCTCGCCGCGATGCCACCGCGCTCGCGGAGTTCGGCCATCTCATGGAGACCTTCGTCGTCGGCGAGCTCATCAAACAGGCGAGTTGGCTCGACGGAATCACTGGCTCGCACCATTGGCGGACGTACGATGGCGAGGAGGTTGATCTCGTCATCGAACGTGACGACGGACGCATCGTCGCAATAGAGGTGAAGAGCGGGACGCGCGTGCCACGCGAGGACCTGCGCGGGCTCGAGCGGCTTCGCGATCTGGCGGGTACGGGCTTCATTGCCGGTGTCACGATCTACACCGGCGAGCGCTCCTACTTAGCCGGTGACCGTCTCTACGTCGTCCCGATTGACCGCATATGGATCACGGCTCGCGGCTGAGGTGACCGAAGCGCACTCGGTGATGCCGGCAATCGTGGCGGGTACCTCGAGAGGGCGATGTCCTGCTTCTCCGAACCAGGACAGAAGTGACCGTAGGCTGGAGGACTGTCACGACCGAGGTGTGTCCTGCCCGCATCGCTGGATAGCGGGGTACCTGACACGTACGTGGGTGGCACTCCACAGCGAAGCTCGAGGGATTGACCCGAAGCAGACAGCGCGGAGGCGTAGGAACGCTGGCTACGAGCCGCTCCGACGGAGATAGTCATGCTATCAGATCGATATAGTGATAGCATTTGCTACCGTGAAGCAGCTACTGCTAAGGGTGCCCGACGAGCTCCACCGTCGACTCACGGCGCGCGCAGCTCGAGACGGCCGCAGTGTTAACTCCGTAGCAACCGAGATCCTCGATGCCGCGGTCGACGCCGACGAGGGCGACCGCAGAGAGCGGCTGCGGGCGCGGGCCGCGACCTTGGGCATCCTCCGGGCGATGCCAGCAAAACCAGTCACCGCGGCGCAACGGCGTCGGGTCATCGCCTCGACGAGAGGCACCGGGCCAGTCCTCGATCAGCTACTGGCGGAGGAACGCGAGAGCGCGTGATCGCCTACCTCGACTCCTCAATACTGGCCCGCGCCTACCTCGCTGACGAGAGCGGCCACGGGGACGCTGTGGCGCTGCTTGCGGATCCGGACCTCGGCCTGATCACCGGAACCTGGAGCCGCATCGAGGTCTCGGGCGTGCTCGTGCGCGCGGCGCGCGACGGCCGCGGTGACGAGAGAGGCCTCCTCTCCTTGCTCGACGCCGATCTTGCAACCGAGGGTCCTGTCACAGTGATCGCCGCCGATCGAGAGGAAGTCGAAGCCCAAGCTCTCCAACTCGTCTGGGAGCATGCGATCCGTGCCATGGATGCCTGGCACCTCGCCACGGCAAGGCTGGTGCTGCCCAGCCTCGTCGAGCCGGGCGAGCCGGTTGGCTTTGCCACACGCGATCACGCCCAATCCGTGGTGGCAGCCGCACTCGGCCTACGGGCCGTGTGAAGCACACGAGCGCGTCCGGCCGTTCGGGCCCGTACCCACCCAACTTTCACCCAACAATTGCTGGCCAGATGCGTCCTGGCCAGTCTCGACGCGTCCCCTGACGATGGGCAGAGTCCCAGCTGGGGCCCGCTTTTTGTGGACTGGTAAGGACACACCGGAACCGGCCGGGACGCCCCCGCAGTGACTTAACCCCCGGTGCGGCGTGCTAGTCCATGGCGGCCCACCAGTGCCGGTCGGTCATGTCGCTAGGACGCGACGCCAACAGGCGCGAGCGCATAGAGCGAGCTCCACTTGAAGTAGCCGTAATAGTAGAAGCTTCCCGGTAGGAATGCCGGCGTGACGCGCTCGGGCGCGGCGGTAGCCGAGGTCAGGTACCAGAGCGCTCCCGAACGTTCCACGAGCAGTCCCGGGCCGCCTGCCACCCACTTCGGGTCGTCGGCCGCTCCGAGACGGAGAAGCTCGTGCGCGCCGGCGCCTGCGCTCACCCACATCCGGAAAGTGGCGTTCCCGCGGTCCAGCGTCGGACCGTAGGGCGTGACACCCGAGCAGCCCGCGCCACGAGCGTCACGCCCCCGCGACCCAGCGCGTTGGCCTCTGCGCCCAGCAGCAACCGCCGTTGTCGCTCGTCGAGGTGGGGAAGAATCGCCGCCAGCTTCCGAGCCAGTGCTTCCTCCGCGCCAACGGACATGCCAGCTTGGTAGACCAAGCCGACCTAACGGCAACATTATTTCCTCGCGGGCCCTAAGTGCCCAATTGGGGCGCCCCCTTCCCGAAGCCGTTTGCTCCGCCCAGACCCTCGGCGGTCACGTAGGCGAGCCGCCGAGCGTGATCGCGAGCTTCGGTCATGGGCTGCCCACGACTGCCACCCCGAGTCGGTGAGCCCGACGCCGCTCGCGCGACTGGATCTGGACCCGACCGAGTAGCTCCTGTACTTGAGGCCGTCCGCGGCTATCGATTGCGAGCTCTGCGGGTCGACGATGTATAGGAGCCACCGTCTGTCAGGTGAGAATCCGACGAGGTCGAAGGCATCGAGCTTCGACTGCGAGATGACACGGCTCACGCCGCCACCGGTGGGGACAAGCTCCAGCAGACTGGCAGCACAACCGCTCGGGTGCTCGTAAGTCGTCGTCGCGACTGCGAGGTACGCGCCTCCGGACGCGAGGCCGGTGGCAGAACCTGCGACACGCCTCAGGACGTGCGCCACTCCCGTGGGACCGAGAGCCGAGACACTCGACTGCTTGGCGAACGGCGGTGACGAGGCGAAGTAGAGGGTGTCACCTGTTGGCGACCAGGCGAACGGGAGCGATCCGTTGACCGACATAGAGACGCGTCGCAGCTCCGTCCCTCCGACTCCGACACGCCAGAGCGACGTCGTCCTCCCCGACGTTGTCTCGAAGGCGAGAGACCGACCGTCACGCGACCAGCCGAGGGCGGTGATTCCGGTGCCGGCGGCGAGAACGGGCGCGAAGGCAAGAACGGCCAACGTCCGCGGCACCACTTGGAGTCGAGGCATCACACCGGCATCATGGCGCTCCGCGGCGGCGCTACAGCGTCAGGCCGCGCACTTCGGACTTCTCAGGTCCATTCACGCGCTCCGGACCTCTACGACGCGGCGTCGCGGTCACACTTTGCGGCTCCCTGTGTGACCCGGGAAAGGTGCAGTCCCAAAGCCACGACGCCTGAGCTCAGCGACTAGCTGCTCGGTCGGCATATGGCGCAGTAGCCGCTCGAGGCCGGCCTGCCTCGGCGCTTCGGCGGCCGGAGCAGCCCCGTCGGGATCTGCGTCCCGCAAGCGCTCGATGAAGGCTGTCGCTTCGTCGCGGGTGAACTTGCCGCCAGCCTGGCGCTGCGTGAAGCCCATAGGCCCCCGCGCGTCGCGAAAGTCGGTGTGGCCGGCGTCGTGGATGAGCGACAGCAGCTCATTTACCTGCCTGGCCGAGGCAGGTGGGCCTGACTGCTGAGCAAACGCCACGGTCGCCAGTCTGCCTCAGATGGCGACGCAACGCCTCCATCATCGGTGCTCTCGAGCAAGCACGTCGAGAAGTGGTCGACTTGCCGAGGAGTTGCGGGGCTCGCTTGCGCGCGCCTTCGCGTCGCCTGTGTGAAAACCGAACACCCCCGCGCCGGCGAGGCAGACTGGCTCATGGGTTTCAATAGATCGAAACGACCGATCAGAGCTCGTCCATGGCGGCCAGGCAGACGCACCGCCCTCGGAGTCTCGAGCGTGATCCTCGCCGTCGGGGTGTCGACCGGCGTCGCGGCAGCGGAAGGTTCCCTCTCGAGCGGCCCGGCGGGCTCCAACTGGACCGTGTACCACGGCAACGCCAACGGGTCCGGCGCCGCGCCGGCGGGAATCAAGCTCTCCTCTGTCACCAGGGCCTGGACGTCGCCCACCCTCGACGGGAACCTCTACGGGGAGCCCCTGGTCTGGAACAAGAGGGTGTACGTCGCGACCGAGAACGACACCGTCTACGCCCTTACGAGCGCGAACGGGCACGTCGCATGGAGTCGGCATCTCGCCACTCCAGTGCCGTCGGGCGATCTTCCGTGCGGCAATATCGGACCCACGGTGGGTATCACCTCGACGCCGGTCATCGACACGGCCAGAAACGAGATCTTCGCGGTAGCAGACGAGCTCGTCAACGGTCATCCCCGCCACGTGCTCTATGGCCTTCGCACCTCGGACGGGGCAGTCGAGCTCGAACAGCGCGTCGATCCGCCCGGTGCCGACACTGCCGCAATCCTGCAGCGCGCGTCTTTGACGCTCGACCGCCAAGAGGTGGTGTTCGGGTTCGGGGGAAACTACGGCGACTGCTCCAGCTATCACGGCTGGGTTGAAGCTGTGCCTGCCACGGGCGGCCGAGCCCGCTACTTCGAGGTCGATGCCCATGCAGGCGACTCGCAGGGCGCCATCTGGATGGGGGGAGGCGCTCCGGTCCTCGACCGAGCGGGCGACATATGGGTGGCGGTCGGCAACGGGTCGGTGCGATCCCCCGGCCGCTACGACGGCAGCGACTCGGTGATCGAGCTGTCACCTTCGTTGCACCTCCTCCAGTTCTTCGCGCCGTCGGACTGGTATGACGACAACGCCAACGACCGCGACCTCGGTTCCGCCGTACCCGCCGTCCTGCCCAACGGCCTCGTGCTGCAGGCGGGGAAGTCCCAGACTCTCTACCTGCTCCGAGCCGCGCGGCTCGGAGGCATCGGCGGGCAAGTCGACGAGAAGACCCATATCTGCGGTAACGACGTAGACGGGGGCGTCGCCTTCAGCGGCAGCACTGCTTACCTGCCGTGCGAGAACGGCGTGATGGCAGTCGCGACGAATTCCAAGACGCTGAGACTGAAAGTGCTGTGGCAGTCCCCGACGGGAACCGGTGGCCCGCCGATCCTCGCCGGGGGGCTCTTGTGGACGATCTCGAATGGAGACCTGCTCGCGCTGAGCCCGCGCAATGGGCAGGCGCTTCAGAGACTCCCTATCGGGCGCGCGGCGACCGACTTCCCGACTCCGTCGTTCGGAGACGGCCACCTGCTGGCAATCTCGAACAACCAGGTGTACGCCTTCGTGGAGCGCTGAGCACAACTAGAGCACGAGAGCCAGGGCGAAGCCGTCATAGCCTTTGATCCCCACTGTCTGGACCTCCGTGACGCTCACTCGCCGCTCTGCCGCCATCGCGTCGTTCAGGCGACGGGTGCCCTGTACAGCAGGGTCATCGCTCGTGGCATCTATGACCGCGCCCGCCCGCACGACGTTGTCGACGATTATCACGCCCCCCGGCCTGGTCAGATCGAGCGCAGAGGAGAAGTAGTCGGCGCTGCTCGTCTTGTCGGCGTCGATGAACACGAGGTCGAAAGGGCCGGCTCCTTCTGCCTTGAGCTCGGCGAGCGTGTCAGCGGCACGCCCGACCCGGACGGTGACAACTCCCGTGAGCTCCGCTCGCGCAATGTTGGAGCGAGCCACATCGGCGTGCTTCTGCTCTATCTCGAGAGTGACCATCTGCCCGTCTGGAGGAAGGGCGCGCGCGAGCCATATCGTGCTGTAGCCGCCCAGTGTCCCGATCTCGAGGATCTTTCGCGCGCCATGAATGCGAGCGATCAAGTGCAAGAGCTTCCCCTGGTTCGGCGCGACGTTGATCTGCGGCAGCCCCGCGGCATTGCTGCTCTCGAGCGCGGCGTCCAGCGCCTGGTCCGGCACGACGAGCAGGTCGCAGATGTACCCGTCCACGTCTGACCACAGTTCTTGGCCCACCTGTGCCTCCTAGCCGAGAGAGAGCCGATACTACGCCGCCCGCGAGACGGCCCCCGGACCTTTGGCCCTGGCGAGAGCCTGGCACAGGAGTCACAATCAGCTCAGTCCTCGAGTGGGTGCAGCGCTGGCCATCTACAGGGGAGAGGGGCTGGCTGCTCTCACTGCGGCACCGAGGGCGACGGCACCCGTAGGCATAGTCAACGCCCTGGCGATGGAGCAGGCGCCAGTCCTTGCCGCCATGCACGTCACGGGGAGCACAATCTACGACGGGTACCGCTTCTACCTGGGAACGACCGCCAGGCAAAACGTGGTCGAGGTCCGCTCCGACTCCAGCAGATGCGGCCAAGTACGGTTACGGGCCCAGCGGTACCACCAAGCAGTACGTCTATGTCGAAAACCTGGCAGCCAACGCCTCCCTGGTGGCGATCGCCAGGAGATATGCCAGCCAACTGGGCACGACATCGCGCGCCGACGCGACCGGCTCGACCGGCGCGAGTGCGAAAGGAACGATCCCAGCCAACCTCGACGTCGGCGTCATCGGCAGCGCCAACCTGTGGACAGAGCCACTTGCGCTGCAAGAGTCGCAGAACGCCCTCTACGAGAGCGACGCCGGGGAGAACGAGGGAGTGGGTTTCGCCTGTACGAACGCGCAACTCGGCGTACCGTGGCTCGCGATGCTGAGCAGCCGGGCGAACGCTGCGCGCGCCCACTATGTCGTGGCTACAAAGGTCTACGAGACGGCTACGGGGGCCGTGAAGAGGGTCCAGCACACGACGACATCGGGCAAGAGCGTCACGGTCAAGTGGCCCTTTGCCTCTGAGTACCACCTGAGCGCCGGCACGGCCTGATAGTCGAGACGCGACTGTCGGGCCAAGGCAACGCGCTACGGAGAGCCCGGCTCGGCGCGCTCGGCTTTGACGGCGACACCGAGCGTGAACCAGCTCCAGGGTCTCGGGCCCTTGGCGTAACGCTGGTCGTTTCGTTCGAGCACCAGACCAGCGTCGCTCACGATCTTTGCCGGGTCACGGGTGAGGTGGCAGCCGTCTGCCAGACGCCGTTGCCAGGGGTCGAGCCTGTGCTGCCACTTCGCCACCGATGGATCCGGCGCGATGCCGTGCTCGAGGAAGTGGAAGCTGCCCCCTGACCGGAGCACCCGACAAAGCTCCGAAAGTACCCTTTCCGGATCAGGCACTGTGCAAAGAGTGAAAGTCGAGAGGGCGTGGTCGCAGCTGTCGTCCTCGAGAGGAAGTGCCTGCCCGTCGAGCCCAACGTGGTCGACTGGGATGGGACTTCGCGCGATGCGCCTGTCCGCGAGCCTCCTGGCAACAGCTGCTGGCTCGACGGCGAGCACCTGCTCGACTTCGCGCGGGTAGTGCCGGAGGTTGAGACCGGAGCCGAAACCGATCTCGACGACCCGGCCGGAGAGGCCGGCCACCACGTCGGAGCGCCACTTGTCCAACTCGGCGGTGCCGCAGGCCCGATCAATTAGCCGGGGGAGGACATGCTCCCTATAGAAGCCCACTTTCGGAACCCTAGCGCCGGCCGCCATCCGGGCAGTGGCCGGGGCCCCGCCGCTCCCTGCTACTGCCGAGCCGCGCAGGCGATGCACAGGCGGGCCGCAGGCAGCGCCTCGAGCCGCGAAGGGTTGATCTCTCCTCCACACCGCTCGCAGCGACCGAACTTCCCCGCTTCTAGGCGTTCGAGGCCAGCCGAGAGCTCAGCGGCGGCTCTCGATGCACGGTCGAGCAGCGCGCTCACCCGGGCTCGCTCGTAGCCGACAGTCGAGCCTTCGGCGTCATGTTCGTCGTCTGGGCCATCCGAAGTCGACTCGGCGATCGCCGCGAGGTCTCTCTCGAGGTCGGCCACGAGGGCGAGGATCTTTGCTCGTGACCGCTCGAGCGCAGCCTTGGCATCTTCCATCGCCTATGCCGCGGAGCCACCCGCGACGACGATGCACGCCGGGTCGTCACCGAGAGGATCGCCCGTCGTGGCAAAGGCACGTGCCCGAGAGCCACCGCAGAGGTCCTTGTAGTCACAGGCTCCGCAACGGCCCGTGAACTGCGCAGCCCGGATGTCACGCAGCAGCTTGTCGTTTCTGTAGATGGTGAGTAGGCCAGTGTCTCTCACGTTGCCGAGCTCGAGGGGAAGAAACCCAGACGGGTGGACAGCTCCGTCGTATCCCACGAATATGACCCCCTTGCCGTCACGCGTGGAGAGTGTCGGAGCCAGGACAGGGGTCTTCGGCGCCCCTAGGTTCTCCACCAACTTGGCTGCCAGCTCCCGGTACAACTCTCCCTGGCTCACCTGAGGCGGACTTCCCGGGCGTTCGAGCGCTGCCCGCTGACGCGTGACGCGGCGGAAGAAAGGTGCCTCGACCGTGCGCACGACCATCCCGTAGCGCGCGGCATCGACCAGGAAATGACAGACGTCTTCTGCCTCCGCCGGGCCGATGTCGTCGATCTTGTCGCCTCTGCCCACGTTCACGAGGAAAAAGACCTCCCAGACGCGGACCCCGGCTCCATGCAGCAGCACGGCGATGTCGGCAAGCTCACGGACGTTGTGCTTCATGACCGCGGTGTTGACCTGCACCCGAAAACCACTCTCGCGAAGTCGCCCTATCGCGTCGAGGGTGGCCTGGAAATGTCCGGGGACCTGGCGAATCTCCTCATGAGTCGTGGCCGTTGCCCCGTCTAGACTGAGCGAGACGTGACTGACGCCCTGCTCATGCAGTCGCGCCAGCAAGGGGTCGGCGAGGCGCGCGGACACAGACGGAGCTATTGCCACGGCGACGGCACGGTGCTTGGCGTAGGCCACCAGCTCGACGATGTCTGACCTCGTGAGACAGTCTCCTCCGGTAAGTACGAGAATCGGATGGGGCGCGGGACCGGTTGCGAGCTCGTCAATCAGATTCATCCCCTCTCTGGTCGTCAGCTCCCCAGGAAGTGGAGCGCTCTGTGCGACGGCCCTGCAGTGGACACACGCGAGCGGGCAGGCCTTGGTCGTCTCCCAAAAGACAAGCCGCGGCTGGTGGTCAAATCTCTCTTCTGTCACTTGGCGCTCCGTCCGACATACCCCCGGGGCAACCCGGTAGCCACCGCTCCAGCGTGCTCAACCCACGTCCGCTTCGATAGGGCCAATGGTCACACATGGCGCGCCGAGCGATAAGTCACGATCGCGCCTTAGAGTCGGTCGAGTCCGCGCATCGGAGAGGGACCGCAATGGCAGAGAGCATGCAGTTCACGATCGGGGCCGAAGCCCGGTGCCAAGACGGCGTCTGCGGCGCCGTAAGCCGTGTGGTCGTCGATCCGATTGCCCGTGCTGTCACCCACCTGGCCGTCGTACCGCTACGCCACGAGGGAGGTGCTCGCTTGGCCCTACTTCTGCCTGGGCGGTGGGATGGGACTGGGCGGTGGGATGGGACTGGGCATGGGCGGGGAGAGCATCCCGACGACGGTCACCTACGACGCGGTTCCCCTCGGCGAGGTAGCGGTACGCCGGGGTGAGCACGTTCGGGCCACTGACGGCGAGATCGGGAGAGTGCAAGGACTCGTCATCGACGCCAAAAGCCACCACGTCACCCACGTGCTCCTCCAGGAGGGCCACATCTGGGGCCGCAAGGAGGTAGCCATCCCGATAGGCGCCGTGACCGGGGTCGAAGGTGGAATCCACCTCAACATCACAAAGCAGCAGGTTCAGGACCTGCCGGCAGTGGAGGTGGCTCACCCGGACCTCTAGGTCTGGGGCCGGCCGGGAGCTGTGGAGCTTAAGGCCCCGGGGGAGATCACCTCAGGCTTCGCCGAGACTCCAAGCCCGCTGAGAGTCGTCGAAGTCAGAAAGTATCCAGCGTCTCGCCGAGTTGGGCCGCAGGCGGTAGAGGACGTCGTAGGCCGGGTCGCCGGTGGGAAGGTAGGCCTGGTCTTCCGGGTCGTCGTACTTCTCCTGCAGCGCAGCCATGACAGCTGGGGACTCGCCCGGACGACCAGAGTCCTCGGCGGTCCCCCTCACGATGAGAACCTCTTCCCCGCTCTCGAGGTGCACGACCACCCGTGGGTCAGCCGCGATGTTATGAGCCTTCACGGTCGAACGTTGGCTGTAGAAGAAGAAGGCCTCCCCTGCTACCACTCCCCAGATCGGCGTGGCGTGCGGAGAGCCGTCAGGCTTCACGCTCGCGAGCCAGTAATTGCGAGCCGGCGCCAAGAGCACGGCCACCTCTCCCCATGCGATGTCTTCCACGACAGCCATCCTGCCACTTCCCGAACCCTTGCCGCCACCGGGGCCCCGATGATCCGGGTCCGTCAGAGTGGTGCAGGAGCCGCGGAGATGGACCATCCGCGTAGCGGGCAACATGGCCGGTGTCGCACGACTTTGCCCGTTGTCGGCTCGAAACGGCAGTGGTAGCTTTGGCTGCAAGGGATGGGGGGAGCTGCCATGTCCGACGTCACACCGATGCCCGTGGCCGAGTCGAAAAGCCCTCCCGTCGGCGAAGCTGGTCGTGAGCACCGTTTGCCCCAAGGCGCCCTCGGACTCATAGACATCTCGGCGGCGACGATGGCGAACGTCGCTCCCGCTATGAGCTTTTACTTCGGCTTCGGCTTTCTCGCCTTCACCGCCGGAGTGGCCTCGCCTCTTACGATACTGGCGGCCGGGGTGGCCATCGCGTTCCTCGCCAACACCTTGTCTGAGTTCGCCAAGGTGATCCCCTCCACCGGTGGTTTCATAACCTTTGTCGGAAAGACGTTCGGTCCGACGAGCGCCGTGACCACAGCCCTGCTCGCGGGGCTCGGCTACATCACCGCGATGGCGTCCGTCATCGCCATCTCCGGTGGCTTCCTCACGATCATCTTGAACTACTACTTCGGCTGGAACGTCCCGTGGGGGATCTTCACGGTGCTGCTCTGTGGGGCCGCGGTCGCCATGATGATCCGTGGCGTGTCGATCTCGACCAAGGTGGCGGGCACGTTCTTCGGGTTCGAGCTCGTCGTGCTCGTGATAGTGGCGATTGCCTCGATCGTGAAGCACGCCAACCACCTGTCCGCCATGCCGTTCGAGCCGAGCCACATCACGAACGGCTTCAGTGGGCTCGCCGCCGGTTTCCCGCTCGCGATCTACCTCTTCATCGGATGGGAGAATTCGGCCGCTCTCGCCGAGGAGACGGACAACCCTCGGCGTAACGTGCCGAGAGCAGTCTTCCTCTCGGTCGGTGTCATGGTCGTGAGCTACCTCCTCTTCGCCTACTCGACGGTCGTGGGTTTCGGCTACAACGTCAAGGCGCTTTCGGGCGCGGCGATTCCCTTCATCTCGGTTGCCCACAGCACGATCGGGCTGTTCGTCTTGTTCGCCTACCTGGCAGGCATGACCTCGACCCTCGGTGCGCTCATCGCCGGGACGAACTCGCAGGCGCGGCTCGTCTTCAACTCCGGGCGTGAGGGCCTGCTGCCGAGCTGGGTTGGCAAAGTCGACCCGAAGCGCCGCACGCCCGTGCACGCGATCTTGACCTTTATCGGCACCTCGCTCGCGATCATCGGTGGATGGGCGGTCTTCGACGTCGCGCAGGGAAAGCATCCCCAGCTCAACCCCGTCAACTTCTTCGCCGAGTCATCCACGCTGGGGACGATCCTCGTCCTGCTCGTCTACCTGGCGGCGAACCTGGCCTTGCCGTTCTTCATCCATAAGAACAGGCCCGGCTCGTTCAATGCGGTGAAGCACGGTGTCCTACCAATTCTCGGAGCGGCTTCCATCGTCGTCCCGCTCTACTACCTATCGAAGCCAGGCCAGGTATCCCCTTACAACTGGTACCCCTACGTGGCACTCGTGATCCTCGTCCTGTCGATCCTCTACGCGATCTCGCTCACGCGCCGGGATCCCACACTGGCCGAACGGGTGGGCTCGATCGTCGCCGACGAGTGACCTCTCTGCCTCGTATCTGGCTGGTGTCTGTCTGGTGCGGAGCGGCGTCGTAGGGCAGATCTCTCCGGCATCTCGCCCTGGGCCATCGTGGCTGGGGCCGGCCCTGCACTGCGGCAACTGGACTTACGCGAGCTCACGACGAGGGCGCCGCGTGGCGGACCGCCTCGGCGGCCGCGAGATGCCCATCGGCCTCGAGCCCTGCGGCAACGCCTTCGATGTCGGCGGCGGGCCGGTTCTGACTCCACTTCGCCTTGGTCTCGACGCGGGTGATGGAGAGCTCCAGCCCGACGATCGCGCGGACCTGCCGCGCAATGTAGTCGAAAGGCGCGTCGTCCACCGACCACGGCCTCGCCCTCACCGACTCGTGATGCTCTGTCAGCCGGCGCACAAGGGACTCGACCCAGGCCGAGTCATCGTGAACCACGAGTTGCCCGTATACGTGCGCAACGAGGTAGTCCCAAGTGGGCACCACTTCGCCGTGCTCGGCCTTGGACGGGTAGAACGACGGCGACACGTAGGCATCTGGTCCATGCACTACGACGAGCGCCTCGCCGAGCGCGGGGGTGCGCCACTGCGGGTTCGCCCGGGCGACGTGTCCGAGGAGGGCCCCGGCCTGTCCGGCGACTGGGTCGTACAGAAGCGGCAGGAAGGTCGCGAGGAGCCCGTCGCCGGTCACGGTCACCAGGTCTGCGGCAGCGATGCCCTCCAAGAATGCGCGCTCGGCTGCCTCGCCGGCACGGAAATGAGACGGCAGGTACATCAGCAGGCACTTTAGTCCGGCGGTGCACCACAATGCTTCGGAGGAAGCCGAGGCGGGCGATGAGCCGAGCACCCCGGTCGGTCCCGGGCCGTCTCCCCTAAGCTGAGACGGTGACACCCATCCATGAGCTCGGCGTGAGGGTACGGTCGAAGTGACCATGCCGGTGGCCTTCCTCGGTCACGGAAGTCCGATGAACGCCCTGGAGCGCAACCGCTACACCGACGCCTGGCGATCCTTCGGCGCCTTTGTCGGGCGGCCCCGCGCCATCCTCGTCATCTCCGCACACTGGTACATCAACGCCACTGCCGTCACCGCTATGGCGGTACCCAGAGTGATCCATGACTTCTACGGCTTCCCTGACGAGCTGTTCCGCTTTGACTACCCGGCACCCGGAGCTCCAGAGGTCGCCGCCGAGATCGCCGAGATCGCGAAGCCCACCTGGGTAGGTCTCGACAACGACAGCTGGGGCCTCGACCACGGGACTTGGTCGGTGCTCGCGCACGCCTTTCCCGCTGCCGACATCCCCGTCGTGCAGCTGTCGATCAATGCCAACGAGCCTGTGGACTACCACCTGGAGCTGGGGCGGCGGCTTGCACCGCTACGGGAGCAGGGTGTGCTCGTGATCGGGAGCGGCAATATCGTTCATAACCTTCGAGGCATCGATTGGAGCCGGCCGGAGGCAGGCTTCGACTGGGCGGAGCGTTTCGACGACGCGACTCGGCTGGTCGTACAGCAAGACCCTGGCGCCATCGCTCGCCTCATCGAGCACCGGGACGCACCCCTAGCCGTCCCGACTCCAGACCACTTCCTGCCCCTCGTCTATATAGCGGGTATGGCGGCTGCCGCGACCGAGGCCCCCGAAGTGCTCATAGACGGATACGCCTTCGGATCGCTCTCGATGACTTCCTATACGGTCGGAGCCCCGCCACCAGCCTGAGCCCCCCAACCGGCGGCCCGCCCCGGATCTTGGCAGCGGCCCGCCCCGGGAGAAAATCTCCTCAAGTACTAGTGGCCGCCGGCCGATACATCATTCGGTGTCACTGCATGACCACTCGGTCGATCGCGCCTGCAAGGGCTTGCCGAAAGGGAGCCAGCAGGCCGCGGACCCAGCTGCCGACACCGGACGTCACCACGCCGCCGGTACTCCGGCCGGAGATCCTCCCCCCCGTTCGACAACCGCGCTGCCAGCGGCTTCGCCTCCGGCGCGGCCCAACCGCGCGCCGCCGCGTCCGGCCAAATCGTCTTCGACGGCCACGTCGTCCGCCGGCATCCGCGTCGTGGTGCTGTCGCTTTGCCTTACCTTTGCCTCGGTCGCCCTTCTCGTCTGGGGTCCTCTTCGCGGTCTGGGGCCCGTCCGCGCTGTCATGCCCCAGTTCGGCGTCGTCGCAGTCCTCGCAGTCCTCTCCGCGGCCGCGGTGCTGGCGCCGGTGTCCTTCCACCACCGGGGCAACACCTACCAGTTCAACCTCGGCGAGGTCCCACTGCTCCTCGGCTTGGCGTTTGCCCCCCCCGGGGCACTTGTCGTCGGCCGGGTCATCGGCCTGGCGGTGGGATTGGGCGCTGTGCGGCGCCAAGTACCTGTCAAATTGGCATTCAATCTCGCCACCGGAGTCTTCACTGCGGCTCTGGCCGACACTGTCTACCGGGAGATCATCGGATCGCACCCGGCAGTGGGCGCGGTCGGTTGGACCGCGGGCGCGGTCGCACTCGCCGTGTCAGCGCTTACGTCCCAAGTCACGGTGGCACTCGTCGTGCGCATCTCCGGACAGAGCGGAGAGCGCTCAGCTCGCTTCGATTTCCTCACATTCGGCCTGCTCCTGGTCGCGAGCATCGGCCTCGCCTTCGTCGTCCTCGACTCTGCCTGGACAGACCCCTGGGCGGTCCTCCCTCTCGTCGTCGTCGGTGGGCTGATCGTCTTTGCCTACCGGAGTTACCTTCGCCTCAGCCAGCGCTTCGGTGCCCTCGAGCAGCTCTACGACTTCGGCCACGCTCTCGGCGGTTCGCAGACTGAGACCGGAGAGACCACATGGGAGGTGCTCGAGCGCGTCCAGTCGGTGATGCGCGCGAGCCGAGCCGAAGTGGTCATCTCTGACGACTGGCCCTACGGCCGGTGCGCGGCACTCAGAGACGACAGGCGCTCGACGGCCGAGGACGTGCTCCTCGAGATATCTCCCCTGATCGCAGAGATCATGTTGGAAGGACGTGCGGCTCTCCATGTTCGACCTGCCGATCAGGGCGCCACGCAGACCCACGATCCGGTGCTCGGGGAGTTCCGCGAGGCGCTGGTGGCGCCGCTCGCAAACGGGGAGCGGGTGTTCGGGGCGCTCCTTGCGATCGACCGCCAGGAGGAGTTACACCCATTCGACGAGGACGACCTCCGGCTCTTCGAGGCGCTCGCGGCCCACGCCGGCACCACCCTCGAGCGGGCACGGCTCGTCGAGGAGTTGCGCCTCGAGGCCGAGAGCAAGTCCCACCTGGCGCTGCACGACACCCTCACCGGCTTGCCCAATCGGGCGCTGTTCCTCGAGCGGGCCTCGGCCGCGCTGGCAGAGACCGGGAGGGCGGCCGTCGCGCTCTTGGACCTCGACCGCTTCAAGGAGGTCAACGACACCCTCGGGCACGCGACGGGCGACAAGCTCTTGTGCGAGGTGGCGGAGTGCCTCGTCCGCGCCGCCCACGGGCGCGCGACCGTCGCCCGCCTCGGCGGGGACGAGTTCGCGGTCGTCGTTACCGACAGCATCGGGCCCGAGGAGGCG
>CAZAMA010000058.1:0-2018 GCA_964485645.1 uncultured Acidimicrobiaceae bacterium
GCTACTGCAGCGTCCCAGTTGTCCTCGAGGTTGGCCACCCAGCGGCGCAAGGTGAGGTCGTAGTGCTCCCGCAAGCTTTCGACGTGGCGGACCTCGAAGCCGACCATTTGCATGGCAGAGATGACCGCGCCGACCTCGACCAGCTCACCGTCGGGGAACACGTAGCGGTCGATGAAGTCGTCACGGTCGACACCTGGCCGGAGGTGGCGGAGTCCGTCGGGGAGCGGCCCGGGCCAACGAGCCTGGGGCCGAGGGAGGTCGCTGATGGCGTGGTTGACAAGACGTCCGCCAGGGCGCAACAACCGGAAGAGCTTTTCGAAGTAGGTGTGCAGCTGGGCCCGGCCGACGTGCTCGGACATGCCCACCGAGCTGACGGCGTCAAAGGGCCCGTCGGTGACCTCCCGGTAGTCCTGGAAGCGGACCGTGGCCCGGTCGGTGAGGTCGTTTTCAACGATGGCCTTGGCCGCCCACTCCACCTGGGCGGCCGACAAGGTCACGCCGAGCGCGTGGACGTCGTGGTGCCGGGCGGCATGACTGACAAGGGCGCCCCACCCGCAGCCGATGTCAAGGAGGCGATCCCGTGTCTTCAAGGCCAGCTTCTGGCAGATGAGCTCGTGCTTGGCGCCCTGGGCCTCCTCCAACGAAACCCCCTGGTCGGCGAACAAGGCGCACGAGTAGGTCATCGACGGGCCGAGGATGCTCCGGAAGAACTCGTTGGACACGTCGTAGTGGTAGGCGATCGCGGCCCGGTCCCGCGCGCGGCTATGGCGTCGTCCCCGCAGGTGGGCCTCCTCGGCCGGCGCCGGGAGGCGACGCAACACCCCTGGACCGACGATTCGGGCCAGCTGGATCCACTGGGCCGGCGTGAGACGGAACGCCTCCAGCGCGTCGACGGCCTCGACAACGGCGAAGATATCGCCCTCCACTTCGATGTCCCCGGCCACGTACGCCCGGGCCAAGCCGAGCTGACCGGGGGCCTGCACCATTCGGGCAACCGCCTTGGGTGAGCGGATCACCACCGTCGCCGACGCGTCGGCCGGCCCGGCGCGCTCCCCGTCCCAGGTGGAGACGGCAACGGACAGATCGTCACCGAGCAGATCGCGAAGCAGGTGAGCAAGCATCAGACGTCTGTGGACTCAAGGCCGGCCAACGACGCGCCCAAACCCGCCGCTCGACACCAGGGAGCACACCGCCACGAAGTCCTAAGTCGCCACTCGCGCATCATGCCGTTGATCCCTCCCCGAACCAGGCTATCCAGAACCCGAGCCAACGGACAGCAAAGTGCGTTGGTCCCCAAAATCAGGGCAATGCTAGAGCGAACAGCCCGTGGCGACCCCGAGGGCACGGCAGACTTCGTTCATGCGGTTGGCATCTAACCGACAGATGTGCTCGACGCAGAGCGACTTCGGCATAGTCACCAGATTGTCGAAGCTGAGACAGCAGCGCTGCGGCATGCCGTCCTCTTTGTCGAGCACGACTTCAGTCGGGATGCCGCGTAGTGTCCTTGTCGCTGGGACCGCGAGGACACTGCGGAGGACCGGGATGGCTGCCTGACGGGTGAGCACGAGATACGGCCTGCGTTTCTCGTTGGGCGCCTCGGCCCACCAGACCTCGCCGCGGTTCACCAGGGTTCCTCTTCGATCGAGGCGAGAGCGATCGCCATCACCGCTGAGTCAGGTTCGCCCGGGGGCACCCGCCGGTAGCCCTCCACAATCGCGGCGTCGACATGAGCGCTCGCATCGCTTCTCAGGTACGCCTCGACCGCTTCGCGTATCAACGCTGACCGGGAGGTACCTCGCATACCTGCGCGCTCGTCCAGCAGCGCCACCATCCCAGGGTCGAGCTGCACGAGGGTCTGGGTTCTTGCCACAAACAATATGGTAGCATATGGGGCCAGAGCACGCGACACTCCTGCGGTGACGCCTCCAGGTCCCGACCTTCGCGTTCGAACACGTCGGTGAGCCACGGCAACGACATGCCTACGACGCGAGAGGAGGCCCTCGAGATGGAGGCGGCCG
>CAZAMA010000058.1:2118-16616 GCA_964485645.1 uncultured Acidimicrobiaceae bacterium
CGACACCGGGTGATCACTGTCAGTAAACGCGCCGTAAACCATGGCCAGCTGCCAGGGCTGGACTGCTGGCGTCACCGCCGCGCAGCCCAGCCGGAGCAAGTAGCTCAGTTATCTCCTTGTTGATCAAAGGCGACAATCGCGACGGCGTCGAGCGTGCCAGTAAGAGTTGCCCCAACGGCTATGACGAGATCGCCAGTCTGTAGTTGACCAACTGTTGCGCCGGCGATGCCGTCAAGGTAGATCTCGGCGGTACCAGCGTTGACTGATCTCGGGACCGTGGACTGATTGTCACGAGTCCGGAGTGTGAGCGTTACTCCGGTCACTGAGGTGAGAGTGCCAATGCTGACCGCCGAGGTGGCTCCGTATGCGAGCACAGTCGCGGCAGTCATTGCGCCGTCGCCTCGTGTGCCGATCACCACAATGGTGTCGCCTGGGGCAAGGCTCCCAACCGACGAAGCGCTGCCGTCGAGCAGGACGGTCGCCTGGCTCGCATCGACGGTTACCGTGTCGCTGCCGTGGTCGTTCGCCTTGACTATGTCATTGCCGCTGCCATTGCCGTTGCCGTCGCTGCCGCCATTGCCGTTGCTGCCGCCGCTGCTCGCGCTGGAAGGGGTGGGAGTGATTGTGATCGTGGTGGCGGAGATCGACGCGACCGTGCCGGTAACGACCTGGAACTGGTTGCCTTGATTGCCGTTGTTGTCGCCCGTTGGGTGCTGGTCGCCGCTGTTGAAAGCAAGGATGGCGCTGGCTGCAAGCGGGTTGCTCCCGGCAGTGCCGAGCGCGATCACTCGATCGCCCACCTGCAGCTGGCTCACGGCACTTCCGACGACGCCGTTCAAATAGATGCTCGCCGCGCTCGAATCCACCGATGTCACCGCGCCCGAGTCCCCGCGACCCGACAGGGTGATCACACTGCCGCTTACCGCGGTGATGTGGCCAACTGCGACCGCGGGAGCATTGTCATATGCGAGGACCGTCGTCGCCACCATGGTCCCGTCGTTCTTCTCGCCTATCACAGCGACCGTCTCGCCGCTGACGAGCAACGCTACCGAGGACGACACGCCATCGAGAAGCACCGTCGCCTGGCTCGCATCGACGGCAATGCCGTCACCTTGGCTGTTGTCCCCACCTGTTCCTGCAGCGGTGGGAGAGATGTCGATCGTGGTGCCCGATATAGAGACGATCGCGCCGGAGATGCCAGTCGAGCGGGTGTTCACGATGTTCTCGTGCGTGGCCTCGAGCGTCTGGCTGCCACCGCTCTGATCGACGCGACCGCTCAGGTGAACGATGTCGCCGACGACGATGGCCTTGGCGCCGTTGCCCGCACGGGCGAAAACGGTCGCGCTTGACGCGTGCTTCGACCTAGCCTGCTTGGCCTTGTGGCTGGCTTTGTCCACGATCACGTGCTCAACCACGTTGCGAACCTGCCCGCCACCTATCTCGCCACGCGCTACATACACGCCGATCACTCCGTTGCTGTCGGACTGGACCAGCCCGTTAAGCGAGAAGTGGACATTCTTCTGTCCACCTCCATGGCGACGGCCCGCCACTACCGGGGACGAGCCCCCGTGCTTACTGGCTGAGTGCAGCGACTGAGCTCCCGCAGTTGCAGGAACCGCAAGGACGGCCGCGAGGGCACACGCACCGATGCCGGCTCTCCATGCCCACGCTGATCTAACTATTCCTCGGTGAGCCTTCACGTCACATCTCCCGTCGTCCGCCGTTTCCAAGGACAGTAGCACCGCTGGCAGAGGTCACGACCACTATCAGTGATCAGAGGACCACTATAAGCGCTGAAAGTGGCCGCAGACCCGTCGCCGCCGGAGCAGATGGTACGATCGCAGCAGTGACGCAGGGTGCCCGGCTTGTCCGGGCTGAGAAAGACCTGTCGAACCTGATCTAGCTAGTACTAGCGGAGGGACGTCACCCATGAGAACCGAGTCTTGTCGTGGCACCACTGCCACACCCGCGCTCATTCGACTGCAAGCTGGAGGGCCGCCCCGCGCGAGGCCTCCAAAGACAGGCCGGCATCGCCTCTTCTTCAGCAGCGCACGTCCCAGAAATGCGTCCGGGAGCGTGCGATCGCGGACCGTCGCTTGGGCCACGTGCGTCGTGGCGGGCACGGTGCTGCTCTCCGCTTGTGGGGCCAGCACTCCGACGGCTCACAAAAAAGGCGGCGGGCGCGTCCGCGGCGGCGTCGCCAGCTACGCGCTGCCAGTCGGCGACAACTTCAGCTGGATCTTCCCGCTGCAGAACGAGGCGAACTACGAGAACTACGACTCGAACATCGAGAGCGGGATGTGGCGGCCGCTCTACTTCGCGGGCGGAGCCGGAACGACGGGAATCAACCAGGGAGTCTCACTCGCCTATCCCCCCGTCTTCTCCGCCCACGACACGGTGGTGACAATTGTCCTCAAGCGCGGCTACCGCTGGTCCGACGGCAGGCCAGTCACGACGAGCGATGTCCGGTTCTTCTTCGAGCTCGAGGCGGCCGGGGCGAAAAGCGGCCGGTACGCTCCCTATATCCCCGGCAGGATGCCCGACGACATCTCGCGCATCTCCTATCTGGGCCTGTACCGGTTCAGCCTCGAGCTCAAGCACTCCTACAACCCTGTCTGGTTCACCGGCAACCAGCTCACGTGGATCTACCCCCTGCCGCGCCAGGCCTGGGACAAAACCTGTCCCATCTGCCGCGTCGGCAACGACGCCGCCACGCCACAGGGGGCCACTGCCGTGTACAACTTCCTCTACGGTCAGTCGAGCGATCTGTCCACCTACGCGACGAGCCCGCTCTGGCAGATCGTGGACGGACCTTGGAGGATCAAGGCCTACAACCAGACGACCTACTACGCCGCCTTCGTGGCGAACCGTCGCTACAGCGGTCCACAAAAGCCGTATCTCGCCGGCTACGACGTCTACAGCTTTGCCTCGGACACAGCCGAGCTCGACGCCGTCCGGTCCGGACTCGTGGACTTCGGCTACCTGTCGCCTGGCGAGCTCCGGCTCACATCGGTCCTCCAGCGAGGGGGCTTTACTGTCAAACCGTGGCGGGTCTTCTACGACAACATGGCGGAGTTCGGCTACACCGGACCGGAGCGGGCGCTCGTAGCTCAGCTCTACCTCCGCCAGGCGCTCCAGCATCTTGTCGACGAGCCGCTCTACCTCTCGGCGACGCTCCATGGCAACGGTCTCCTCGACTACGGCGCCGCGCCCGACTACCCGGGGTCGAGCTACGTCAGTCCGGCGCTTCGCCACGACCCGTACCCCTACTCGATCGCGGCCGCGAACCGACTTCTCGCGGCCCACGGCTGGGTCCGTGGCGCCAGCGGCGTCGACCGCTGCGAGCGGCCGGGCGTTGCCGCCCATGACTGCGGGCCCGGAATCTCGCGCAACAGGATCCTCGAGCTTCGCCTCGTGTACTCGACCGGAGTCCAGAGCCTCCTCCAACAGGTCGAGGCCTTCGCGACGGCAGCTGCGAGCGCCGGCATCGGGATCACCCTCGCCGGCGAGACCGAGTCGACGATGTACTCGAGCGCCGGGGTCTGTCCTCCGGGACCGTGTGACTACGGGCTCGCGCTCTACACCGCGCAGGAGGACTTTGGCCAGTACGTCGTCGTCCCGACCGCCGGGGTGGAGTTTGCCAAGGGCAACTACTGGGGCGGGGGCTACAACTCGACCACAGAGCAGCACCTGTTGAACGTCGCATACGATCGCCCCGGGCTGAGCTATCTCTACGACGTCCAGGATTACCAGCAACGGCAGGTGGCCGGACTGTGGTGGCCGGTCGCCGACTACGAGATCGTCGTCGCGAAGGACAGTCTCGGTGGCTGGTACCCGCTCAGCCCGTATGCGAACTACCGCCCCTCGACGTGGTACTTCACTTCCTAAAAGTCCGTTCCCGCCGCGGTCGCGATCATCGAAGCGCCGTGGCAGCAGCACAAGTAACCCCTAAAGGTTTGCGGACCGCCTGCCGACAATACCTAAGGGTGACTTTTGCGCCTTGAGCAAGGTGGTGCTTCTTGCTTGGGCGGTCGCCTTTTCGTGAGGCGATCCTCGACACGATCCCAGGAGGAAGAAGTGGCACGTTTTCTAGGTCGCGTGTTCGCCGCTGTCAGCTGTATCACGCTTGGCGCGGTCCTGGCCCCCGCGCAAGGGTCGCAGGCCGCTGTCAGAGCCGTCTCGACAGGAGGCGGTGGAGGCACCCCAAGCTGCTCCTCGCTCTCGAACGGGTTCGTCGTCGGCGACCTCAGCGTGAGTCCCGGGGCAACGGTCGAGTTCTGGGGCGCGAAGTGGGCAAAGGACAACACTTTGAGCGGTGGTCCGGCACCCGACGCCTTCAAGGGTTACGCCGACACCGTCGCCTCGTCAGGCACGTCAAGCACCTGGACGGCCAATCCTGGCAACAGCTCGGATCCGCCGGCCTCCCTCGCCGGCTCGATCACGGTGATCGTGACGAGCGCGGTCACCCAGTCGGGCCCCGCGATCTCCGGCGACGTCGTCGCGGTTGCCACCGTCACTCCTGACGCGGGCTACGCGGCCGACCCGGGTCATGGGGGCACTGGCACGGTCGTCTCGGTAGCGCCCTGCGGCTAGTGACGGTCGGGCGCCGATTTACCTTGGTCGCTTCGCTCTAAGCTGGTCGCGGGCCATCACGACAAGCCGGGTTACCATGAGTGGCACTACGACGCCAAGCGGCTCGCTTTGGGGAGCCGAAGAGTTCCTCTCGTCGCTCGTGGCGTCGTCGGACGACGCGATCGTCGGCCTCGCACCGCAGGGGACGGTGGCATCCTGGAACAGCGCGGCCGAAGACCTCTTTGGCTATCGGGCCGAGGAGATGCGCGGGCGCGACACAGAGCTGCTGTGCCCCCCGGACCGGCGCGGCGAGCTGTCCGGGCTACTCGAGCGAGTGAGGAACGGCGAGACGGTCCAGAACGTCCTGACAGAATGGATGCGAAGGAACGGGACGCGAGTCGCGGTCTCGCTCACCCTCTCCCCGGTGACCGAGCCTGGTGGAGCGCTGCTCGGTATGTCTGTGAGGTGCCGCGACGTGACCGGGCAGGTCCATGCGGCTGCGAGCCTCCGTCGCTCGGAGCGCTCCGCCGTCGAGGCACTTACCCTCCTCGAAACCCTCCAGGAGAACGCGCCTATTGGTATCGGCTTCCTGGACCGGGAGTACC
The DNA here is from genome assembly GCA_964485645.1 of uncultured Acidimicrobiaceae bacterium. Taxonomy (GTDB): domain Bacteria; phylum Actinomycetota; class Acidimicrobiia; order Acidimicrobiales; family Bog-793; genus JAKACA01. Next base: position 7,296 of record CAZAMA010000058.1, read on the forward strand.
GGATCGTCCGGCTCAATCACATGCTCGCCGCCCTCGACCCGTCGCCGGTGCGCGACCACATTGGCCTGCTGGCAGCAGAGGTCATCCCGACGATGTGGCCTCAAGTCGAGCCCTTGTTCAGGCGCGTGACAGAGACCGGGGAAGCCATCGTCAACACAGAGCTGTATGTCGAGAGATCGCCGGCGCGGGGTGGGGCCGCCTACTGGCTCGCCAGCTACTACCCGGTCTTGATCGAAGGCGAGATCGTCGGCGTCGGCGTCATCGCTCTCGACATCACCGCGCGCAAGAAGGTCGAGGATGCCCACGTCAGCCTCGCCCGCGCCGCTGTCGGCGCCCTCGCGGCGACCGTCGAGTCCCGCGACCCGCATACTGCCGGCCACCAGAACCGGGTCGCAGTCATAGCCGCGGCCGTCGCGGCCGAGCTCGGTCTGGAGCGAGACACGATCGAGGGTGTCGAGCTCGCGGCGCGCTTCCATGACATCGGCAAGATCGCGATCCCGAGCGAGATCCTCAACTATCCGGGTCGGCTGAACGCCCCATCGTGGGAGCTCATGAAGCTCCACGCGAGCACCGGAGCCGGAATCCTGCGCGGCGTCGAGTTCCCCTGGCCGGTAGCCGCCATCGTCGAGCAGCATCACGAGCGCCTGGATGGGAGCGGCTACCCACGGGGTCTCCGGAGCGATGAGATCGAGCTTGGCGCGCTCATCGTCGCCGTCGCCGACACCGTCGACGCCATGACCTCGCACCGTCCGTATCGCCCCGCGAAGGAAGTCGGTACCGCGCTTGACGAGATCGTCAAGGGGCGGGGCCGGCTGTTCGATCTGGCGGTCGTCGATGCCTGCCTGAGTCTCTTTCGAGAGGGACGTCTCGCTCTGGAGTGGTAGCGCTCCTGTCCGCGCCGCTCGTTCGTCACCGAGAATTCATTCTCTGATTGCCTCCGCGCCATGTCGTATTTGCTTGCCTGTCACCCGCGCCGATAACGCTGGGAGGTGTAAGCGAAGAACGTGCGGAGAGCTCCCGTCGCGATGAGGGAGGAGAGGAGTGAGGTGAGCGAATGGCCGGCGCCCCCGGGCGCGTCGTACCGCTCGCTCGACGAGGCGGAGATCGGTCGCAAGCACTGGCTGACGGTGTTCACCGCCGGCATGGGTTTCTTTACCGACGCGTACGACCTGTTCATCATCGGAACGGTCACGGTGCTGCTGACCCCGATCTTCCACCTGAGCACGAACCAGACGTCGTTGCTCAACTCGATCTCGCTGCTGGCCTCGGTGGCAGGCGCTCTCACCTTCGGCCGGCTGATGGACAAGTGGGGCCGCAAGAAGATGTACGGCGTCGAGGTGTCGATCCTCGTCGTCGGAGCGATCCTGACGGCGTTCGCGTGGAACTTCGACTCGCTTCTCGTCTTCCGTATGATCGTGGGGTACGGGGTCGGCGGTGACTATGCCACCTCGGCCGTGATCACCTCGGAGTATGCAAACCGGAAGTCGCGCGGCAAGCTGGTGGGCTCGGTGTTCGCCATGCAGGGGCTCGGCCTGCTCGCTGGGCCGGCGATCGCCTCGATCTTTCTCGGTGCCGGGGTGCCCGACGCCCTGGCGTGGCGCCTCATGCTCGGTCTCGGTGCCGTCCCGGCCGCTTCGGTCATCTACCTGCGCCGCAAGATCCGCGAGACGCCACGCTACTCCCTGAGCGTCAAGCGAGACGAGATCTTCACGGCGGAGACCGTGGCCTGGGTGACCGGCCAGGAATCGCCAGAGCTTGCACGCGCTCGGACCCCGGAGGCGGTAATTGCCCCAGTCAGTGGGCGCGGGTCGGTCGGCGCGGTGGACAACGGCCAGGGCTTTCTGACCAAGCTGACGTCCAGGCCCTACCTCTTGCGCCTTCTCGGCACGGCCGGCAGCTGGTTCTTGCTGGACGTCGCCTTCTACGGTAACTCGGTATCGAGCCCGTTGATCCTGAAGCTGCTGCAGCCGAAGGGGACCCTGCTCGACCATACTTTGATCTCCCTTGCCATCTTCTCGGTCGCCGCGTTCCCCGGCTACTGGTTGGCGGTGTTCTTGATGGACCGGATCGGCCGCAAGCGCATCCAGTGGCAGGGTTTCATGGTGATGGCAGCGGCCTTCGCGCTCATCTGGCTTCTCCCCGATGGTGCCACCGCAGTCGGCGTGTTTCTCCCGCTGTTCGCCGTCAGCTACTTCTTCACCGAGTTCGGTCCGAACATGACCACATTCGTCTACCCGTCAGAGATCTTCCCCACCTCGGTACGCGGCACCGCGGACGGCATCTCGGCCGCGGCGGGCAAGATCGGTGGGTTCCTCGGCGCGCTCTTGGTGCCACACCTGCTCGCGTCGCTCGGCATCGGCGGGGTCATGGGGGTCATGGCAGCGGTGTCGATTGCCGGCGTCGCCCTTACCTTGGTGGCACTGCCGGAGCCCAACGGGCAGACCCTCGAATCGGCTGCCGGGGAGAGCGAGCCCGAGGTCGCGATCCCTGCCGCCTCGAGCGGCCTGCGCCTCGAAGCGATGTAGGGGTACTTCGGGGCAGCTCGTGACCTCGTAAAGCTCCGGCCGCAAGCTGCCGATACAAGGGGTGATGACGGGTCTCGATGACGCGCGAGTGATCGTAGTCCCTAGAGGCGACGGGCGATGCCACCAGGGCACCTTGTGATACCGGGGAGCCAACCGCGGCCGGAAGAGGCGCTGTCGTCGGCGACCCTCAAAGCTGCCATGGACCAGAAGGTCGATCCGATGCGCCTCATGCAGCGGGTCGCAGACCGCACCTTGGATCTGATCGAGGCCGCCGACGGTGTCATGGTCGGCTTGGCCGATCGCGAGGGTGTGACCTATGTCTGCGGTGCCGGCCACGAGCCCTCACACCGGGGCACGTGGGTCGGGTCTGAGACCAGTCTGAGCGGGCTGGCAGTCCGGACGGGACGGCTGCAGCGATCAGACGACACCCGCGTAGACCCGCGCGTAGACGGGGCCGCCTGCCGACGGCTTTCGGTGGTGTCGCTCGTCTGCGTGCCGCTCTCGCGGGGCTCCGACACCCTCGGCGTGTTGGCGGTGAACGCGAGGCGAGCCCGGGCCTTCAGCGATCGCGACGTCGAAGTGCTGATGCGCCTGGCCGAGTTCGTGAGCGTCGTCATCGGATCAGCGTGCGATCTCGACCGCGTCCGTGGGCGCCTTTTGGAAGTCGCGCCCTCGTCTGAGCCGACGCTGCCCGGGTTGTCGCCGGCAGCTTCGGCGCCGACGGCTTCGGCCGACCCGGCCAGCCGTTACGTGATGAGCGTGCTCGACCCTGACATGGTCGCCCGCATCGATGCCGGCGACCGCATCCGGGCAATCCTTGGCAATCCCACGGTCGTCTCGATGGTCTTCCAACCGATCGTCGATCTTGTCAACGACGAGGTCATCGCCGTCGAGGCTCTCGCACGCTTTGACGTCGCGCCGTATCGGTCTCCCGACCTGTGGTTCAAGGAAGCAGCCGAGAGCGGTCTCGGTCTGGAGCTGGAACTGCTCGCGGTCACCCGCGCTCTTGCCGAGGTGCCGGCGATGCCGGACGGCGTCGCGCTGAGCCTCAACGCGGGGCCAAGGACCGTAATGGCGCCGCAGTTCCGCGAAGCGATGCTCCGCCTTGGCGACTCGAGCGTCATCGTCGAGCTCACCGAGCACAGCGCCATCGACGACTACCCCGAGCTGGTGGACTCCTTGCGGGTGCTTCGCGAAAGGGGTAACCGCATCAGCATCGACGACACCGGCTCTGGCTACTCGAGCCTCACCCACATACTCAAGCTTGCGCCTGACTTCATCAAGCTGGACCGGGGTCTCGTGAGCGGTATCGACGTCGACCCGGTCCGCCGCGCGCTTGCAGCGGCCCTCGTCACCTTTGCCGCCGAGACCGGAGCACAGATCGTGGCCGAGGGAGTCGAGACCAAGGACGAGCTCATGGTGTTGCGGCAGCTCGGCCTGCGTTATGCCCAGGGCTTCTACCTCGGCCGTCCGGCGAAGCTTGACGCGATTGCGCTCGCGAGACGCCACCTGGCGCTCGACTAGGGGAATGCCGGGATCGACTGTCGTCCCTGCTCGAGCGCGCGGTAAAAGCCGCGGAGATCCGTGCTGCGTGACTTGTCGTCGGTCACCGCGCATATCGCCGCGTCGACAACAGACTGTGAGCCCCCCTCGTTGATGTCAGCCTGGCTGCGGCAATCGGCCTGGCGGTAGAGGAACCACGCAGTCTGGGCTTCGGCGAGTCGTCGTCTCGCCGCGTTGTCGTGAAGGACGGTGAACAAGATGCGGATCTCGCGGTCGATGCGCTTGTCGGCCGCGATGATCCGGTGTTCCGCGCATCCTTCCATCCCGATAGTTGTGCCGGCATTGCAGGGCAGCAGCGTGAACGGCTCGACGATGACGGGAGGCTTCAGCAGCGGGACCGTCGCGCGCGGCGCCGCGTCAGCCACCCTCCCCGGAGCGCCCCAAAGCGCACCGATACCGATGGTTCCCGCGGTGACAGCCAGCACGACGGCGAGCAGGAGTCGTCTCATGGAGAGAGTTTCGCACAGCCACGCCTTGATCGGGGAGTGTTCGAAGTGTTGGGTGTCCGGGCCTGGCCTGGCAGCGAACATGGGTGTGCCGTATCGACCTGGCTCCTCGGGGGTGAGCCTGTACCGGTGGGCAACGTGCGTTGCAACGTTGAAGGGTCCATCGAACACCGGGGAAGGGATCGCAACCGGGCCTAGCCGCTACTACAATTGCCGTACATGGAGACCATCGGTGTTCGCGACCTGCAGCAGCACGTGTCAGCGGCACTGCGACGGGTGCAACGAGGTGAGACCATCGGAATTACTGAACGAGGGGGCCTCGTCGCGATCCTCAGTGCTCCCTCGACCGCAACTGGTGCGGGCGCGCTGGTCGCTGCGGGGCGAGTCCAAGCTGCTCGTCGGTCGTCTACTGGACTTCCCGATCCGGTATCGACTGCCAAGGGCACGGCAGAGGTGCTCAACGAGCTTCGAGACGAACCCTGAGGAGCACGGTCTATTACCTGGACACTTCGGCGTTTCTGAAGCTGCTCACGGTAGAAGACGGCTCAGCGGCGTTGCGCGCTTGGTTTGGAGCTCACGGCCCGATCTGGTCGTCACAGCTCCTGCACACCGAGGCGCTGCGAGCGGGCGTCCGGCTCGGGGTCGCGAGCGAGGCAGTCGAAGCCGCACTGGAGACTGTCTCAACTGTCCTTCCCAGTGCCGCGACCTTCTACGCAGCAGGTCGACTGCACCCCCCGACGCTTCGATCGCTGGACGCGCTGCATCTCGCGACTGCACTCGAGATCGGTGGTGACCTTGAGGCAATGGTCGTCTACGACGACCGCCTCATCGCGGCAGCGCGAGGGGCATCGATCGACGTCGTCACGCCTCGATGAGTGACGAGTCGTCCTGGCGCGCGCCGCGAGATGCCAGACGATCATCGACGCGCGCTGCAGTGCCATGGCGACATCGGTGGGTCTGCCGCTAAATTCAAGTGATGATGCGAGCAGTTGAGGGCGCCGAGGCAGATGCTGGATCCCACGAGGCAAAGATGGCGCTCTATGACAGCCTCGCCGCGGTGGCGGGTGCTCTCGCCGCGGGCCGCCGGGTCGAGATCGTCGATCTGCTGGCCCAGGGCGAGCGCTCGGTGGACGAGGTCGCCGGTGAGATCGACCAGAGCCTCGCCAACGCTTCGCATCACCTCCGGACCCTGGCGCGCGCCGGCTTGGTGCGTTCCAGGCGGGACGGCACGCGCATCTACTACCGGCTGGCCGGCACAGAGGTGGAGGAGCTGTGGGGGGCCCTTCGCACCGTGGCAGTGAGTGACCGCGACGACACCGAGCGGCTGGCGGCTGCCTACCTCGGCCCGGTGCAGGATCTGGAGATGGTGAGCCGCGCCGAGTTGCTGGAACGGCTCCGAGCCGGCGCGGTCCGAGTGATCGACGTGCGCCCGGTCGCCGAGTACCGCGCCGGGCACATTCCGGGGGCCTGCTCCGTGCCGCTCGCCGAGTTGGGCTCCGTGCTCGCCGAGCTGCCGGCTGACCTGGCGGTCGTCGCTTACTGCCGGGGTCCGTTTTGTGTGTTCGCACCGGCGGCTCTTCGGGCGCTCAAGACCGCAGGCTTCGAAGCGCAACGGCTCGAGGACGGGTTCCCCGAGTGGCGCCGTGCCGGCCTTCCAGTCGCGGTCGGTGCCGAGACCGGTCGTCTCGACGACGAGCCGAAACGCCACCGGGGGCAAGGGCGAGGGTCGCACCGGCCCACCTAGACGCCGAAGGACCAGGTCGCCCGGGACCGGGCTGTATCCTCTAGTCAAGTCATCATACGAAGACTTGACTAATGGGGAGATCAAGGTGGCCATTGAGGTTCGTTCCCTGCACAGCCCCGAGCTCGGTAACGCCGCCCATCTCGTGGTCGAGCGCGACAGCGGTGCCGCGGTGCTGGTCGATCCGGTGCGCGACGTCGGTCAGTACATAGACGAAGCCGCAAGGAAGGGCGTGACGCTGTCGTGGGCGCTCGAGACCCATGTGCACAACGACTTCGTTTCCGGAGCCCGGGAGCTCGCGGCTGCGACTGGAGCCCGCATCGGGGCGAGCCGCGAAGCCGAGCTGGGCTACCCCTACGAGAGCCTCGGTGACGGTGACGAGATCGAGGTGGGCTCGTGGCGCCTGCGGGTGCTCGCGACGCCGGGCCACACCCCCGAGCATGTCGCCTATGTCCTCGTCGACCCCGCCGGTGAGCCTCAGGTGCTGTTCTCCGGTGGGGCGCTGATGGTGGGCACCGCGGCCCGTACGGATCTTTTCGGACCTGCGCTCTCCTGGCGGTTCGCCCATGACCTGCAGCGCTCTTTGCAGGAGAGGATCCTGGGGCTTCCTGACCGCGTGGTCGTCTACCCGACCCATGGCGGTGGCTCGTTCTGCGCGGTCGGGGCAGGCACTGCGCTCTCCACCACTATCGGCGCGGAGCGGGCGAGCAACCCGCTCGCCACTGCTCGCGGATCGCGCCAGTTCGTCGCCCGGTCCCTGAGCGCTGGGACCTATCCCGCCTACTACGCCCGCATGCGCACTCTCAACCAGGCCGGCGCGCCTCTCCTCGGGCCCGAGCCGCGGGTGCCGCGGTCACTCACCCTTGACGAGGTCGATATGTGGTCGGCGCAAAGCGCCTTGGTGGTCGACGTGCGCCCCGCCGCGGCGTTTCGAGACGGGCATGTTCCGCGCAGCATCGCCGTTGGCGCCGACGGCAACGTCTCCGGCTGGGTAGGTTGGCTGGTCGGTCCCGAGCGGCCCTTGGTGCTCGTCGCAGAGCCCGGCCCGGCGGGCAGAGAGCAAGCGGCAGGGGCCACCCGGCAGCTAGCGCGGATCGGCTACGACCGAGTCGTCGGCTCCCTCGAGGGCGGGATCGAGAGCTGGACGGCGGCAGGGCGACAGCTCGTGTCCTACGAGACGATGCCGGCGGCGGCACTGGCCAAGCGGCTCGACGACGATGAGGCGATCGTCGTCGTCGACGTGCGCGAGGCCGCCGAGTGGCATGCCGGCCACATTCCGGGAAGCGTGAACGTTCCGGTGCACGACATCCCTGCGGCACCTGTCGAGCTCCCAAGGGGGATCCCGCTCGCAGTGCACTGCGGCCACGACTACCGGGCGACTCTCGGCGCGAGCCTCCTCGAACGGGCCGGATACCACCAGCTCGTCGTGGTTGACGACGGCTGGGACGGCTGGGCTGTCCTCGACGACGCTGTCGGGTGACCTGGCCGAAGGGCGCGCGGCGCTCTGCGGTGCCCGGTCTGCCTCATCGGTTGGGACTGCGGGAGAACTGGTGGCAGTTCTCCTTGTTCACGGCCATCACGTTGCTGATCGGGATGACCATCGGAGTCGAGCGCGTGGCGCTGCCCCCCCTTGCCCACCACAGGTTCGGGATCACGTCGGTGCTCTACACGGTCAGCTTCATCTCGGCCTTCGGGGCGGTGAAGTCTGCGATGAACCTCGTCGCCGGGCGGCTGTCCGACCGCCGGGGCCGCAAGGCGATACTGCTGGTCGGCTGGGCGTTCGCCGTCCCCTACGCGCTCATCATCATCTTCGCCACCGCCTGGTGGCAGGTGATTGTCGCCAACCTGTTCCTAGGGGTGAACCAGGCGCTCACCTGGACGATGTCGGTCACCGCCAAGATCGACCTCGTTGGACCAGTCAACCGGGGCCTCGCGGTGGGTGTGGACGAGTCCGCCGGCTACATCGGGGTCGGGCTCGGCGGCTTCGCCGCGGGGCTGCTCGTGTCTTCTTACGGGCTGCGTCCAACCCCCTACGTGCTTGTCCTCGGCGTCGTCGCGCTCGGAGCGCTGCTCACCGTCGGTCCGGCGAAAGAGACTCTTCACTTTGCCCGCGCGGAAGCGGCCACCAGGGCGGCGAGCAGCCCTCAGGCGCGCACCGCAGATCAGGCGCGCACCGGCACCGAGCCGGTCCCTGTCACGGGCACCGAGCCGGAGGCTGCGACTGCGCGCGCGCCGGCGCCGCAGCTCCGTCGCCTGGTCGCCTATATGAGCTGGCACGATCGGTCGATGCTGGCGGTGTGCCAGGCCGGGTTCTTCAACAAGTTCGCCGACAGCCTCGTCGCCGCGTTCTTCCCCCTCTACTTGACCCGGCGCGGCGTCCCACTTGCCGAGGTGGGCTTGCTCGTCGGCGTCTACGCCTGGGTGTGGGGACTCGGCCAGGTCGCCGCCGGGGCGTTGGCCGACCGCGTCGGGCGCAAGGTTCCCATCACGACCGGTACCTTTCTCCTCGCCGGTGGCCTCGCCCTCTTCGTCGCTGCTCCTTCGCATGCAGCGTGGTTCGCCGGCGTCGCGCTCATGGGCACCGGCATGGCGCTCGTGTACCCGAACCTCATCACCACCGTCGGCGACGTCGCCGACCCCGCCTGGCGTGGCGGGGCACTCGGTGTCTACCGGCTGTGGCGTGACGGCGGCTACGCCGTCGGGCCCCTTGTCCTCGGCGGCATTGCCCTAGCCGGCGGGATCGCAGCCGCCCTCTGGACCGGCGTCGCGCTCCTCGGCGTCTCGGGGCTTCTCCTCCTCGTGCTGTTTGTCGAGACCGATCCGCACCGGCGGCGCAGCCCTCCGGCCTGGCACCTACATCCCGAGTGGGTCGCGCAGTGACTTCCAAGGCTTTATCCCGGTGCAGACGCCCTCCGACTTGGGAGCTCTACCTTTGGCCGGATTCCGCCGGCGATGTTTTGCCGGTGCTCTGTCATCACAAAGCCCTAACTCTTGTATGACGCTGAGCTCACAGTAAGCCGTTCAACTGGGGAAGACCTATCAGCTA
>CAZAMA010000059.1:0-16503 GCA_964485645.1 uncultured Acidimicrobiaceae bacterium
CCCAAACGCATCCGGCCACGCTAGGTCCTCAACACAGGCGAGACAATGCGGCGAGCCGACCAGCGGCATCGAGGGGCCGTCGTCGCATCATGAAGCGTGAAGCGTTATGCTGTCCTCATAAAGCGGACGACGGTCGTGTTGCCAGGCGAGCTCGTCGGCAAGGCGATCGCTCGCCGCCGCCGGCCCTCGGCGTAGTGCTCATCGTCGACGCGGGACCGCTCTATGCCGAAGCAGCCACGGCTGATCGCAACCACCGTCGTAGCATCGACTTGCTCTCCAAAGCCGAGCGACCTCTCCTAAGTTCCCGCGCTGGTGGTGACTGAGGTCAGCTATCTACTGGCAGACCGGATCGGTGCCCATGCCGAACTGGCGTTTGGCCGTTCGATCGCCGACGGGGAAGTCGTCGTCGAGCCGGTGCTCGAGGCGGAGTGGGAGCGGATCGCCGACCTCACCGAGCAGTATCTCGACCTTCCGCTCGGGATCGTGGACGCCTCCGTGGTCGCGCTCGCAGAGCGACACCGTGCCGATGCGATCGCAACGCTTGATCATCGCCACTTCTCCGTCGTGCGACCACGTCATAGGTCGGCGTTCAGGCTCGTGCCCTGAGCGCCGTAGCTCTCCCAGCCTCTGGGCGCAGACGAACTCGGAGCTCAATGGGAGAGCCGGGAAGCACGACTCGATTCCGGTTCGTATCGGGTGGCACCATCTCCCCGCTTTGCCATCAAAGCCAACCGGCGTCCTCCTGATGGGCGGGAACCGGTGGCGCGTTCGGGGCGGGTTGCCCGCATGGACCGTGACCGTGCTGATCGGCTTGGACACCGTCAGCATCGGGGAGCCCTCCGCCAAATTGGCGGACCCTGTTTCGGGCCCACCCCACCGCCCAACGGTGGCGAATTTCAGTGATCGAGACTGGGGAGACATCGGTGATCGTTACCACTGTTGGCGGTGTCCATAACCTCACGCACGAAGGTCGCTTCGAGGGGGCCAAGTCGGGCCAGCGTTCCTAGCTGGTGCCGTGGTGAAATCCCCGAGCGCCCCTTCGGTCGTCGCCCGAGCAGTCCCGTTGGCATCCCCGGATGCGGTTGGCGGGGGCGGGGGTACCTGCTCCTGCTCTGGTTCCATCGGGGTACCGCTCGGATCACCGGCGAGATCGCCGCTGGACTCCATGGTCGGCTTGGGCGCAGATTCGGATGATTCGGTCACGCCCTTCCACCCGAGCCGATGGCGTCGGTGAGGATGGGGCCAGCTCCCCAGGTCAGGACCGGGCGTGAAGCATCACACGGGAAGAGTTGCATCGTAGCAAGATGATATCGTAGAGAGAGTGACACTCACCGACTCGATCTACACCCGCCTGCTTGCTCTGCGCACCGGCCTTCGCCACTTCGAGCGGTGGAGCGAACAGCAAGCTCGTGCCGCCGGCCTGACCCCTGCGCAGCATCAGTTGTTGCTCGCTATCCGGGGGCACGCTGACCCGAGGGGGCCAAAGGTTGGTGAAGTCGCCGACTACTTGCTGCTCCAGCACCACAGCACGGTTGGACTCATCGACCGTGCCGAGGCAGCAAGACTCGTCACACGCACACGGACCGAGGACGACCATCGAGTCGTCCGGCTGCACCTCACCGAGGACGGCGCCAAGCGCCTTGAAGCGTTGTCAGCGCTGCACCTCGAAGAGCTCAAACGACTGGCTCCACAGCTCCCCGGTGCATGGGAGGGTCTTGCGCCGGTGCAACGGACGCATGGCTTCCCTGGCGCACGTGCATCGCAAGAAGCGGCAGCGCCGCCATCCGTGAAGGTCGGCATCGCCCGTGTGTACGACGAGATCGGTATGGACTCCGCTCATCGGGTGCTCGTGGATCGGCTCTGGCCCCGAGGACTCTCCCGATCCAAGGCACCATTTGCGACGTGGGCGAAGGATGTCGCCCCAAGCTCGAAGCTCCGCACGTGGTACGGTCACGTTCCCGACCGCTTCGAGGAATTCGCCCGTCGCTATCGGGATGAGCTCACCGCGTCGCCAGCACTCGGAGGGCTGGAAGCGTTACGCAAGCACGCCGGGACGGACGATGTGGTGCTCCTCACCGCCACCAAGGACCTCGAACATTCCGGCGCAGCCGTGTTGCAAGCAGTGCTTGGCGGCAGCTGAGCGACTGCGACGGCTTCGCCCAGTACTCAGCTGCCTGATGACGACCGACGACGTGGAGGTCGTGGGCGTGGTGGAGGGTGACGAGCGGATGCGTGACCCGCCCGTGACGACCAGGAGCGCCGTCACCAACACGCCGACGATGACTTCGACGACTACCATGCGAACACCTCCTCCGACGACTCGTACACCGATTATATCGTTCTGCGATACCTAATGCAAGACCGAGGCTGCTGGTCGCTGGAGGTGATGAACATGGCGAAACGCCAGGTTGAAGTTTGTACGGCTGGCTGCCCTGTCTGTGAGCCGACAGTGCAGCTCGTGCATGAGCTTTCGTGTCCAGACTGCGAAGTCACCGAGCACGATCTGCGGGACGCCCGCGCCGCAGCGAAAGCAAGGGGCAGGAACCTCGCTCATCGAGAGTCGTGTCGGTTAGCGGTCGACTTGCGGGAATGGCGGCTCCCCTGTCATCCCAGCCTGAGGCGGTCCGGCGGTTGTCCCGTGACCTCGGCGATGAGCCCGAAGTCCTTGTCGACGTGCAAGACCGTGAGTCCGGCCAGCTCCGCTGTGGCGGCAACAACGAGATCCGGCACTGGCGGTGCACGATGGTGCCCTCTATCGGCGAGCAGCTTCTGCACTTCGACGGCGCGCTCCTCGCTCGCTGGGGTTTGATACTCGACCGGCATCGCGGAGAGCGGCGGCCGACGCGTGGCAGAGCGAAGCTCGGGCCCTGAGGTGCTCGACGGTGACCGGCTGCGGGATGGGCACGGCCTCTTGAGCCAATCTCCGACGCAGGTACTCACTGCGGGAGAGACCGAGTCGAGACGCGCGTGCGTCCAGCGCCGCAACCACATCTTCGGGTACATCACGGACCAGAACATCGGTCACGTCGTCACCTCCAGGTTGATATCTCATGATGGCGCCTAATCGCGGGCGTACTTCTTCGCCTTGGCCAGGGTCCACCCCAGGCGTGGACCGAAGGCCATCTATGTCGGCCATCCGCTGACCCGATCGGGGGTCGAGCTCCGGCGTCGCCGTCTCGACGAACAGGTGTACGTCCCTGATGAATCAAGGCGTGACGAAGGCAGCTAGGGCGGCCGACTGACGAAGGCGGCTCTCCTCGTTTACATACATCATGTGTCCGGCCTCGAAGTAGGAGAACTCGATCCTTTCTCGCAGTTCTGCTGGGATCCGGAGGTGGTTGAACGTGTGGTCGGCGGCAAAATACGGCGTTGCCCCGTCGAAGTAGCCGGCTGCCACGTGCACCCTCATGTGGGGGTTGTGGCGCATGGCGACAGCCAGCCGGTCGGCGACGTTCACGTGCTTGTTCTCGAACTCCTTGTAGGACCAAGGCTGCACCCGGCTCGTGAGGATCTCGTAGGGAAGGTCGTTCTCGTAGCGGAGCTCCACTCGCACGTAGTGGTTGAAGGCTGCTGAGTACGGGCCGTGGATGGCCGAGTAGCTCGGGTCGGCCGTCGGCCGCTCCCCCACCGCCTCGGACTCGTATCCGACGAAGCGGCCGTCGAGCCGGCCGATCACCTGGCCCCGTTCTCGAAGCAACTGGCGGAAGAATCGGTGGGACTCGATGCGAAGCTCCGAGCGCTCGACGTAGGAAGGCTCGAGGCCGCTCAGCTCGGCCGTCTTCGCCACCACCCGGTCTCGTTCCTCGCGCGATAGGCGCGATCCCAAAAGAAGGGCGTGGGCATAGTCGCCCAAGGCGAAGGTCTCGGCCTCGCCTCTCACCTCCTCGAGGCTCCGGCCCGGGTGAAGACCGTGGTAGTGGGCGAGGCAGGCGAAAGTCGGAAGGCCCAGAACGAAAGCGACGTCGTTGTTCTCCTGCTCGTCTGAACCGGTGGTGAAGTCGAGGACGCTCGAGATCAACATGACGCCGTTCAACGAGAAGCCGTAGCGGGAAGAGAGGTGATCGGCGAGGGCAGCGGCCCTGGTTGTGCCGTATGACTCCCCGATGAGGTACTTCGGAGAGAGCCAACGGCCGTGCCGGGAGGTCCAGAGTCTGATCACCTCGCCGACCGACTCTACGTCACGCAGGTAGCCGTGGTACTCACCGGCCTTGTCGCCCTCGGCCACCCGCGAGTAGCCGGTCGAGACCGGGTCGATGAAGACCAGATCAGAGTGGGAGAGGAGCGACTCGGCATTGTCAGAAAGGCCGTACGGGGGCGGTAGCAGCTCCCCGGCGTCTCCCATGAGGACGCGACGCGGCCCCAGGAGGCCCATGTGGAGCCAGACGCTGGAAGAGCCCGGTCCGCCGTTGAAAGCGAAGGTGACCGGCCTCGACGCGGGCTGGTCCTTCGCGACGTAGGAGGTAAGAAAGATCTCAGCCTTCGGGCGAAGGCCCTGGAAGACGCCGTCCTCTGTGACCTCCTCCTTGAGGACGATCCGGCCGGCTTCAGCTACATAGGCAAGCAGCCCGGGCCCGGTCGAAAGCTCGTGCTCGGTCACGACCACGTCGTCGGTCGGCGGGGCGGCAGTGGCTGTGGCTTGGTTCTCCTTGGCGTCTTCGCTCATGGCGAAGGACCGTACCGAAGAACCGGTCGAGGCGAGGAATCCGCCACCGAAGGGGGTTCGGCGGTATCGACTCTGAGCCAGCAGAGCGACCATCCGAAACGGGCGGCCCACCTTGGCCGAGCCCACCTCGGCCGGGCCCACCTTGGCCGAGCCCACCTCGGCCGAGCCCACCTCGGCCCGAGGTTGGCAGCCCTTCTCGACATCGTCGAGCGCAGTGACGATCAGGAGGAATGCACGGGCGACGGGACGTCTATCGGGGCGACGGTGCCGATCGAATCCACCGTGAATGAATAGGCAATGCCTTGCGAAGCCCTAGGAAGTGCGCTACCGCTGGCGCCAAAGCTCGCAGCCAACAGGGCACCGCTCTTGTCACTCACGCAGGCGGAGGCCGTCTCACTGAGGATGCCCTTCGCGGCTTTGGGAGTCTTTATCGTCCAGGTGTGGCCGACGAGCCCTGCCTCACGGCACTGCACCCCTCGCGCCATGGTCGCCCCGGCGATGGCGAGGAAGCTCTCGAAACCGGTGACGGTTCCTGGGTACGCGGACTCCTCGTAACTGGCGGAATTGTCCTTGTTCTTGTACCAGTAGGGCCCGAGCTTTCCGTAGGTGAACCCGCCGATATGCAAGACGACGAGCGGCTGGTCGGTACGCCAGTCGGTCGGTGAATGCACTGCGCCGGTAATCACCAAGCCATTGTCGCGAAAGGTAAAGGTGTAGTCACTGAGCGATCCGAGCCTCGAGAGGTCGAGCTTCGTCGAAGTTCTGCTGGCAGGTGCCGTGGTCGAGGTCGTCGGTCGCGTGGATTTCGTCGGCTGGGTGGGGATCCCAGATGCGGAGCCCGATCCGCCGCACGCCGACAGAACCGCTCCGACAGCAACGGTCACGCCGAGAAAGGCGGCCTTGCCGAGGCTTCCCCGAGCTCCTCGGCGGGTCAGATCCTTCATCGGCAGAGACTCCACCTCGCACTCACCAACGACGGTCTCGATTCCTCGCCTGACTGCCAACCCGAGCCCGGACGCCCAGGACGCTGCGGCCACTCCTAGATCGTAGCCAGGGGCCGAGCTGTATACCTTCGTCGCCGGCCGCGAAGCACGAGGATATTTGGCGCCGCCTGGGTCGATCAGCTGCGCTCCGGCTCTCGGCCCTCGTATGGCATCTGGTTGACGCCGACATCGCTGAGAACGCTCGGCCGACGGTGGCTCGCCAGCCACCACACGATCGACAGCGCCGACCTCGCCATCGCAGTCACGGCCCTCCGCACCGTGACTCGGTTGCTCACCCGCAACGTCCGGCACTTTCCGATGCTCCCTGACCTGCACGCGACGCACTGAAGGATCCGCCTGATGGTGAGCCACAACGCGCCTGCGATACCCGTCATCGAGGTCACCGACAGCAAGCAGGTTGCCCTCGCTGCTACCTTTACGTAAAGGCTAAGTCAGCGTCGGGCGCGCCAGATCGTGACGCCTCGAAACAGTCCGGGGATCGATATGCTGGGCCCCAGCCCACTCAGCCCACTCAGCCCACTCAGCCAGGTCCGTCTATGACCGAGCAGCTACCCGTGCCTGATGAGGAGTTGCTGGTCGCTCGTGCGGAGGAACTTGCCGCCTCGCTGCTCGAAGACGCGGAGCGGCGGCGCACCAGCCACGAGCGCCGGCAGTCGGCCCGCCTGACCCGTATCCTGGCTGCGCCCGACGGGCGGACGCTGATCCTGGCCCTCACCGACGAGGTCCTCCGCATCCGCGATCCGCGCCGGGCCGCCAGACTGCTCGCGGAGCTCGTGCGCGAGGGCGCCGGGATTTCTGTACTAGGCCCACTCGACCAGCTGTCACTCCGGATGGGTGGTGCGCTGGCATCCTTGCTCCCGGGCATTGTCGTCACCCTCGCAAGGCGCCGCGTGCGAGCCGAGATGGGCGGGGTGATCCTGCCCGCCGGCGCCAACAAGCTCGGCAGGCACGCGGCGAAGCGTGCTGCGCAGGGCATTCGCCTGAACGTGAACGCGCTCGGCGAAGCGATCCTTGGCGACGACGAGGCCAAGCGGCGACTCGGC
The DNA here is from genome assembly GCA_964485645.1 of uncultured Acidimicrobiaceae bacterium. Classification (GTDB taxonomy): domain Bacteria; phylum Actinomycetota; class Acidimicrobiia; order Acidimicrobiales; family Bog-793; genus JAKACA01. The sequence goes on from CAZAMA010000059.1 coordinate 6,711, forward strand.
CGCATAATGGCGACACTCGACCATCCTGGGATCGACTACGTGTCGGTCAAGGTGTCGTCGGTCTGTGCGCAGATCGACGTCGTGCGCTTTGACTACGAGGTCGAGCGCATCGCTGCTCAGCTGCGCACACTGTTCGACAAGGCGCTCAGCTTCGAGCCGCCGAAGTTCGTCAACCTCGACATGGAGGAGTTCCGTGATCTCGAGTTGACGCTGGCAGTCTTCAAGAAGGTGCTCGACGAAGAGCCGTACGAGCGGTTGCCCGCCGGCATCGTGCTGCAGGCCTACCTGCCCGACTCGCTCGCCGCGCTCGAAGAGCTCTGCGAGTTTGCCAGGATTCGCTACGAGAGGACCGCCGGTTGGATCAAAGTCCGGCTGGTGAAGGGCGCCAACCTCGCGATGGAGCACGTGGAGGCGGAGACCCGTGGTTGGCCGTCGGCGCCCTTCGCGTCCAAGGAAGAGGCCGACGCGCAGTACAAGCGGCTGCTCGACATTGCCCTCGACCCAGCGAACTCTGGCGCAGTAAGAGTCGGTGTCGCCACCCACAACCTCTTCGAGCTCGCGTGGGCGGCCACCGTCGCCGCCGCGCGGGGCCAGACCGAACGGGTGGAGTTCGAGATGCTGGAGGGCATGACACCGGCGACCGCGGCAGCCGTCGCGGCGCGTCTCGGAGGGCTGCGCCTCTATGCGCCGATCGTGGAGCCGGCAGAGCTCGAGTCGGCGATCGCATACCTCGTTCGGCGTCTTGACGAGAACAGTTCGCCTGAGAACTTCCTCGCCCACCAGTTTGCCATGACTGCCGGATCGACCGTGTGGGAACAAGAGGCCGCGAGGTTCCGTCGCTCGGTGGTCGATCGCCGGCGAGACCCCATCGCTACGAGGCGCACGCAGTGTCGAAGCAGCGAGGTGCCCGTGGGCGCAATGGGTTACGAGAACGAGCCCGACACCGACTTCGTCATTCCCGCGAACCGCCGCTGGGCCGAAGAGCACCTCGCCGAGATCGCTCGGCAAGGCCTTCCCGACTACCGGCCCGTCATCGACGGGCGACGGCTGGAAGGCACGCCGGCGGACCTGGGTATAGATCCCGGTCGTCCAGAGGTCCCCCTGTATCACTGGCTCTCGGCTGACACGTCCGCGGTTGAAGCGGCACTGGCGGCCGCAAGAGCCGGCCGCGAGAGCTGGGCTGCTGCTCCGGACGCGCGTCGCCATGCCCTGCTGCGCGCGGCCGACTCGCTCGCCCGCAGGCGCGGCCGCCTCCTTGCTGTGATGGCGTACGACGCGGGCAAGACCGTGCGCGAGGGCGACCCAGAAGTCTCGGAGGCAATCGACTTCGCCCGCTACTACGCCGAGATGGTGCCGAGCGATCCGGGCTACCGACCCCTTGGCACCGTGGTCGTGGCTTCGCCGTGGAACTTTCCGCTGTCCATCCCTGCGGGGGGAGTGCTCGCTGCCCTCGCCGCGGGCAACACGGTCATCCTCAAGCCGTCCTCTGACACCGTTGCCGTCGCAGCCGAGCTTTCCCAGGCGTTGTGGGAGGGCGGTATCCCGCACTCGGCGCTTCACTTCGTGCCGAGCCGGGACCGCGCGGCGGGCCGGCGGCTTATCACCCACCCCGATGTTGGCGCCGTTGTGCTCACAGGATCATTCGAGACAGCCCGGATGTTCCTCCGGTGGCGACCAACCCTGCATCTGCATGCCGAGACGAGTGGCAAGAACGCCATCGTTGTCACGGCTACCGCCGACATCGACGAGGCGATCGCCGAGCTGGTGAAGTCTGCCTTCGGTCATGCCGGGCAGAAATGCTCCGCCGCGAGCTTGGGCATCATCGAGGCGTCTGTCTACGACGACGAGAGGTTCCGTCGCCGCTTGGCCGACGCGGTGCGGACACTTAGGCCCGGACCAGGCTGGGACCTCTCGACCTCGATGGGCCCGCTGATCCGGCCGCCTGATGCCGTCTTGGCGAGAGGCCTCGTCGAGCTCGCTCCTGGAGAGGAATGGCTCGTCGAACCTGTCCCGCTCGACGAGAAGCGTTACCTGTGGCGGCCGGGCGTCCGTCTCGGCGTGCGCCCAGAGTCGTGGTACCACCAGACCGAGTGTTTCGGTCCCGTGCTCGGCCTCATGCGCGCGAGAGACCTCGACGAGGCGATCGCCTGGCAGAACTCGACGGGTTTTGGGCTGACGGCAGGAATCCACGCGCTCGATCCTGCCGAGATCGATCGATGGCGCGAGAAAGTCGAAGCCGGGAACCTGTACGTGAACAGAGGGATCACGGGAGCCATCGTCCGGCGGCAGGCTTTCGGCGGCTGGAAGCGATCGGTGGTGGGCCCGGGGGCCAAGGCCGGCGGCCCGAACTACGTGGCGAGCCTTGGGCAGTGGGAGACTGCAGGGGAGGACGACGACCGGCCCGCCTTTGTCGCAGGCTGCCGTAGAGCTTGGGCGGAGATGGGCGAGACCGTCGACTGGAGCCGCCTTGTCGCGCAGTCCAATGTGTTTCGCTACCGACCCCTTCGCACGGCGGCCATCTGTGTTGGCGATGGTGTGCCAAAGTCCACGCTTGATCTCGCGCTTGATGCCGCGGGAGTCGCCGGTACTGAAGTAGTCCTGGTGCGGCCAGCCGAGCTCGCTGCCCGTGCAGCCGAACGGCCGCAGTTCGTCAAAGTCAGGTTCCTCGGCGAAGTCGGTGACCAAGTGCGGCTCGCGGCAATCGACGCCGGCCTTTGGGTCGACGACACCCCCGTGGCGAAGGACCCGCGCCGCGAGATGCTGCGCTGGGCGCGCGAGCAGGCCGTGAGCGAAACCCGCCATCGGCACGGCAACGTCACGCCACGCCGGCCGGGACTAGCTGGATGGCCGGTGTCTGCTCCAACACCAGCCATCTCGGGCCGTTAGACCATACCGGCTCTGTCGCATGTGCCCCACAGCGATCTCGTGGCGCGAGCTCTCTCGTCACCCACGCAAAGGCGATACCGGGCACCAGGTCGAAAAGGGAGCTGAGCGACCTCCTGCCAGGCGGGCACGTGACTCTGGACTCGGTCCTTGAGGGAGCTGTCCTTTCGCCACCTGGGGGGGACGACGGCGGCTGATGATCACCCGTTGCGATGGACGAAGCTGCGAAGATGTTCACACCTACTGTCAACAAGTCGGTCGGGGGAAGGGAGCTGCACATGAAAGCACGGAAGCTGTTCGCAGAAGGGCTCGGCACCGCGTTACTTGTGTTCTTCGGTGCCGGGACCGCGACGCTGACCTTCGGGTTCAAGATCGCCGGGACGAGCCTGTCAGCGGGGGTAGTCGCCACCGCGCTCGCGTTCGGTCTGGTGCTGCTCGTGCTCGTCTACGGGATCGGGCCGATCTCGGGCTGCCACGTCAACCCCGCGGTCACTCTCGGCTTCCTCGCCGCGCGTCGGATCAGCCTTGTCGACGCGCTCGGCTACTGGGTCGCCCAGCTCGTCGGTGGCATCGTCGGCGCCGCGGGGCTCTACGGCATCGTCCACACCGCGTCGAGCTACAACGCCAGCATGGGCCTCGGCGCCGATGGCTACGGCAAGTCGTCGATGATCGGCGCCAACGCCGCGGGCGCGTTTGCCGCCGAGGTGGTCCTCACTTTCGTCTTCGTCTTCGTGATCCTGGCGGTGACGAGACGGGCGAGCAACGCCACCGTGGCAGGAGTCGTCATCGGCCTCGCGCTCATGCTCGTGCATATCATTGGGATCCCGATCGACGGGACCTCGGTCAACCCGGCCCGGAGCCTCGGCCCGGCGCTGTTCGTCGGGGGATCGGCCCTCAGCCAGCTGTGGGTGTTCATCGTGGCTCCCCTCATCGGGGGGACCATCTCCGCGTTCGCCTACCAGTTCCTCTACCCCAAGGGCGAGGACGAGGCATCGGTGGAGCCGGCGCCCGAGGAACAGGCCCGCTAAAGGGCTCGGCTGAGGGGCTGAGTCGCCTCTCGCGCCCCGACGAAAGAGCGAGCAGCAGTAGGCGGGCGACAGTTGCAGGCTCACGTCGCCCACCACGATCCGCACCGCCAGTCTGGGGCGGTCCTAGGTCGTAGCTAGGGGCCGGCCACTCCGGCTTCATCCTTGCCCGTGAAGACGAAGGAGGGAGTCGTGCGCTTCCTCGTCACCCACGCAAACACGACGCCGAGTGCGAGCAGTACGGCGAAGATCTCGTCCACTCCCCCGCCGATGGCCTTCGGCCCGTAGAAGAAGAAGGCTACGAGCAGTGCCCCCATGACCGCGCTCGAGAAGAGCGAGCCGAGCAGCAGGAGCCGGTGACGGTGGGGGTTGAGCTGGACGTCGGGAAGTCGTCGGTGCCCCACAGTGAGAAACACTCCCGCAGTGACCGAGTCGAGGAAGAACTCGGCCAGGAGGAAGAAGCCTGCCCCCGAGAGCACGAGGTCGAAAAAGGAGCTGAGCGACGAGACGAACAGCTGCACGGCGACGACGACCAGGGCGCTGCCGAGTGTGACGAAGATGGCCACGTCGGGAACACGACGCCTGTTCAGCCTGGCAAAACCCCCCGGAATCAGGCGTTCCCGGCCCATGGCGTAGAGCGCTCGGGTGAGGATGAAGCTTGTGAGCCACAGACCGCCTGCTGTCGAGAGCAGGATCGGGATGAGCATCATCCACGGTGCTCCTGGCACGAGCCTGTGCGCCCAGACGGCGAGCGGGTCGACCGAGTTGGCGAGGGAGTGCAGCGGCGTCTCGCCCAACATGAGCGGGTAGAGGATGGCGTAGAACAGCAGCGCGCCGATCGCGCCGATGATCCCGCCGAGGCCCGGGTCGTCGCGTGGCTTTCGCGCCTCCTCCGCGGCGTAGCTGTCGATCTCCCAGCCATCGAGGATCGTGGCGGCCACCACGGCGACAACGAGGATCCCGCCAATCGGTGGCGGGCCGAAGTGGATCGGCACGGCAAGTCGGTGCCAGCTGAGCGCTCCCACTACGCCGAAGGCTGCGAGCGACACCATCTCGACGGCGAAGAACACCTGGGTAAGGCGCGCCGTGGGCCGGCCTCCGAGCAGCAGCGGCACGGCGGCAAAGGTGATCCAAAAGAGCGTGACGGCCAGCTGGACTATGGCCGGAGCGCGGTAGTGGGGAGCGACCAGCGCGAGAGTGTAGGAACCAGCAGGGATGGCGATCGGGGGGATCGACAGGAAGTACGCGAGGATCAAGATCCACGCCTGGTAGCGCGACGCGCTCCGCCCGATGACGCGCGCCGACCAGTGATAGGACGCCCCTGCGTGCGGGAAATGCCGGTTGAGGAGGCGGAACACGAAGCTGGAGACGACGAACGGCACGGCGAGCACCGCGATGGCCGGAAGCGTCCACCAGCCCGCCTGCGCGGCCATCACCCCGCCGGTCGCCGCCACTGAGAACAGCGGTCCGACGCTCGAGACCGAAAGCGGCACGAGATCCCAGAGATGGAAGACCTGCACGAGCCTGCGCTCACCGCCCGGCGCGCCGAGCGGGCCACCGGGCGTGGCCGCGTCAGGAGGACCGGCAGCGCCTTGCAGATCGGTTGAGGCCACGCTCGGCTCCTCGGGGACGACCGGCTATAGCCGGGCTGACCCTCCCACTCGGCTCGGGATGTATTGCGAGCTGCTCGCAATAAATATCATCCTAGGCGCTCTCCCGCAAGGGGCGGCGAGGCGCCGCTTCCCGGCTCAGTCGACGAGTGCTTCCATCACGGTCTCGGCCATGGCCTGCTGGGCCGACTCGTGCGGCTCCACCTGCTGCAGGTGGCCGTGGATGTACTTGCCGCCACGCATGACCGAGGCGATGGCGCCGATCAGGCAGGCTCCGAAAGCAAAGTCGAACGCCTCGTGCAGGCCCTTGTCGAACGGACCGCTGATGAGCCGTGGGAAGAAGGACCGCCCCGTGAGGTAGACAAAGCTGTGATGCGACAGGTGGCTCCCAGCGGGCCCTAAGAGCTGGGCCATCGGGTTGTAGCCGAGGAAGGCGGCAAAGAGGCTGCCGACAGGCGGAAGGTGCGAGATGCGGGTGGCGACAGCGACACCGACGCCCTGGGCCGTGAGACCGTGGAGCAGCGCCCCCGGCAGGCTCGCGGCGAGGCCGAGGATCATGAGGGTGAAGAACACCCCGATCGAGAGCACCTGGGCTGACGACATGAAAGTCACGGTCATCCCCGCCCCGGCCCCTCGCTGGTCGGGCGGCAGGCTGTTCATGATCCCGGTCTGGTTGGGTGCGCCGAACATGCCCATCCCGAGGCCCGAGAGGAAGATGACGGCGGCAAAGGCCAGGTAGGTGAAGTTCACCGGAAGCACCTGCAGCAGGCCGAAGGCCGCGGCAGCGATCAGGAGCCCCCCGGTCGCGAAGGGACGAGCCCCGTAGCGATCGGCCAGCACACCGCTTATCGGCCCCGACACAAGAAACCCGGCCGTCAGTGGAAGCAAGTAGATACCCGCCCAGAGCGGCGTCACGTTGAAGTCGTAGCCGTGCTGGGGAAGCCAGATCCCCTGCAACCAGATGATGAGGATGAACATCATCCCGCCCCGGCTGAGCGCCGCGAGCAGGCTGGCAGCGTTGCCGGCCGCGAAGGCCCGGATCCGGAACAGGCTGAGTCGAAACATCGGCTCGGCGACTTTTGCCTCGATGACCCCGAACAGGAGAAGCACGGCGATGCCACCAAAGATCATCGCCAGCACGAACGGGCTCGTCCAGCCCATCGTGTGGCCCCCGTACGGCAACAGGCCGTAGGTGATGCCGACGAGGATCGCCACGAGGCCGACGGCAAACGTGAGGTTGCCCCACCAGTCGATGTGCGTCTTGCGCCGGATCCCCGTGTCGCGAAGCTTGAGATAGGCCCACACGGTGCCGAACAGGCCAAGGGGCACAGACACGAGGAACACCAGTCGCCACTCGACCGGAGCCAGCAGGCCTCCGAGGATGAGGCCGATGAACGAGCCCGATATGAGCGCGACATTGTTGATCCCCATGGCAAGGCCACGCTGGTCGGATGGGAACGCATCGGTGATGATCGCGCTCGAGTTGGCCATGAGGAGGGCGCCACCGACTCCCTGGCCCACCCGCATCCCGATCAGGTAGAGCGCCGCTGGCGCGCCGTGCAGCCAGCAGATCGACAAGAGGATGGAGAACAAGGTGAAGACCGCGAAGCCGAGGTTGTACATGCGGACCCGGCCGTACATGTCGCCGAGCCGCCCGAGGCTCACGACGAGAACGGCGGTCACCACCATGAAGCCCATCAGCATCCAAAGCAGGTAGCTCGTGTTGCCCGGAGACAGCGGGTTGAGCCCGATCCCGCGGAAGATGTCAGGCAGGGCGATCAGGACGATCGAGGAGTTGAGAACCGCCATCAAGATGCCGAGAGTCGTGTTCGAGAGGGCCACCCACTTGTAGTTGACGCCGTGGGGGTGCTCTGCGACGACTCCGTTGCTGCTCATGCCGCAGTGTACGTTCACGTCAACGTGTGTGCAAGTGAGCGCGTTCACACTCTGCTACTCTGCATATACCCACCCGGGTATACGACACCGCCCATCTCGCGCCAGCGTCGTCGCGGCATTTTCGAGCTCCGAAGGAAACGATCCCATGACAGCGACCCCAGCCACGCTCCTCGGCACCGACGACTCGGGCCCAAGTCCGAGCCGAGAGAGCCACCGAGAGACGCCTGGCCGCCCCGGCCCGTTCGCACGGCTGGGCACCTGGGCAGCCACGCACTTTCGCCACGTCCTCATAGGCTGGGCAGTCGTTCTCGTCCTGTTCGGGTTCTTCGCTGTTCGCGTCGAAGGCGCGCTCGCGGGCGCGGGATGGCAAGCCACCAACAGCCAGTCGGTGAAGGCGCGCGCCATCATCGACAAGGACTTCTCCGGTCTCGGGGCGACTGCCCTGCAGGTCGTGATCGTCGACGCGCACGGCCCCATCTCCTCGGATCCGAGCGCTCGCGCCGTGGAAGGGGCTGTCACGCACCTTCTGCAGAGCAACCCCCGGGTTTCTTCGGTGCAGGCTCCCCAGGCGGGCGTCTCGGTGTCACACAACGGTCGCACGGCGGTCATCACCGCCGGCGCGGCCGCCAACTCCAACGCCATGGTCGCAGCCGCCAACTCCCTTGGCGCCCCGCTTGCTGCACTGTCCCGGCCGGGCATCTCGGTGACCCTCACCGGGGACAGCGCGCTCTGGGCCGACTTCAACAGCGCCAACCGCTCCGCGATGCTCCGCTCCGAACTGCTCTCGTGGCCGGTCACGATCGTGATCCTGGTCCTCGCCTTCGGCAGCCTCGTGGCGGCGGGCCTGCCCCTTCTCCTCACGATGGCGGGGCTGCTCGTGGCCGCGGGCGCGCTCGTCCTCACCACGCACCTGACGCCCGTCTCGATCTGGGCCCTCAACTTCGCCCTCATGTTCGCTCTCGCTCTCGGCATCGACTACGCGTTGTTTCTCGTCATGCGCTTTCGCTCGGCTCTGGAGCGGCGGCGCGCCGAGCCTGATCGCTCGGCCGCAGCGGTGGCCTCGGTCGCCGAGACTCTCGACACTGCCGGTAAGGCAGTCGCCTTCAGCGCTCTCACAGTGCTCGCGTCGTTGGCGGCCATCCTGCTGGTGCCGAGCCCGGCGTTTCGCAGCATGGCGCTCGGCATCATGTTGTCGGTCATAGCCGTGCTCGCGGCAACGCTCACCTTGCTCCCCGCAGTCCTTGGTCGCCTGGGCGAGAGGGTCAACAAGGGGGCCATCCGGCTTCGGCGCACGCCTCGTTCCGAAGGGGAGGCATCCCTTGACCGAGTCCTGCACGCCTGGGGCCGTTTCTTGTGGCGCCACCCGGTCCCCTCGGGCGCGGCCGCCCTCGTCGTGCTCCTGCTCGCGGCCGCCCCGGTAATCGGCATGCGGACCAACATGCCCTCCATCACGATCATCCCGGCAAGCGCAAACGCTCGCGTCGGCTACAACGAGGTCGTGAGCGCCTTCGGGCCGGGTGCGCCAGGCACCTTGCAGGTGCTCGTGCCCAGAGCGGAGCAGGCCCGTGCAATGGCTGTCCTTGCCCACGCGCCCGGGGTAGAGGCCGCCGTGCCAGGCCCGTCGGCCGCGCTCTGGACTCTCGACGAGGTCGTCCCGACGACCGGCCCGTCGACGGCGGCCACCGGTACGACCATCGACAACCTGCGCAAGATCCTCCCGCGCGGCACCCTCGTCGGCGGCGCCGCGGCGGAGAACCACGACCTGCAGGCGACCCTCGCGTCGCACACTCCCCTCGTGCTCGGCCTTCTCGGGATCCTGGGCTTCCTCCTTCTCCTCATCGCCCTGCAGGCTCCACTCATCGCCGCGCTCGGAGTCGCCATCACCTCGCTGTCGGTCGCGGGAGCCTTCGGCATCGGGCGGCTCATCTTCCAAGACGGCTTCTTGTCCGGGTTCCTGTCGTTTCGACCCCAGGGCTTCATAGACGCCTGGGCGCCCCTCTTCTTCGGCGCGATGGTGTTCGGCGTGGCCATGGACTACACGCTGTTCATGCTTTCGGCCGCCAAGGAACGGTTCGAGACTCACCCCGACCCCGAGCACGCGATGGTGGGATCCGTGCGCACCTCAGGTCGCGTCGTGCTGTCGGCGGCGACCGTCATGGTCGCGGTGTTTCTCACCTTCGCCCTCTCGGGTCCCCTTGCGCCAAAAGAGATGGGCGTCATCCTCGCGATCGCGGTCGCGCTCGACGGCCTCGTGGTGAGGTTGGTACTGCTGCCGGTCCTCCTCCGTATCGGGATGAGGCACAGCTGGCACCTGCCCAAGTGGCTCGGCAGGATACTGCCAAAAGTGAGCTTCGCCCACTAGGAGCTGCCGTCGGCGCG
>CAZAMA010000060.1:0-13508 GCA_964485645.1 uncultured Acidimicrobiaceae bacterium
CCGGCTGGCTCCGCCCGTGCTGGGCTCCCGCCGTCAGGAGGGGTCATGTCGTCCAGGCTCTCGCCACGGTAGACGAGCCGCGCGAGAAGCGTCGAGACGGGGCCGAGGTAGCCCCGCACAACCTCGCGCGAGCCGAGGGGGATCTCGTTCAAGAACGCGAAGGCGACGACCTCGGGCCCCTCCTCGGTGCCAGCCGCAAGGTTCTCCACCGCCGCCATGCAACGCTCGAGCATCGCCTCCCTGTCGCCGGTGACGACGAGGTTGGCGACGAAGTCGGCCAGCTCCATGAGGACGATCTCCGGTGTCAGGTCCTCTTCGTAGATGTCGAGGAGGTCCAGATAGTGATCCTCGAACTCCGGCAGCTCAGAACGCAACGCCGTGATGGCGGTGTCGTCGATCGGTGGGCGCATGGCCGCTCCTCCTTGTAACGGTGCCCGGTTGACGTCTGTGACGAGGGGCACTCCGCCGTGGAAGGTGAGAAGATTCACCTATATGAGCTGAAAGTATATAAAAGACATCCAGCCAGCTGCAAGTCAGTGCAGACCGCCCAGACCGCACAGACCGCCCAGACCGCCCAGACCGCACAGACCGCACTTCGACACCGCCGAGGCTCTGCCGGCAAGGGCGCCGCGCCCATCGACTGGCTGGTCAGGAGCCGGAGCGGCGTTTCTCGAACTTCTCGCGGAGGATCTCGCGCCGATGCTGGATCTCGCGGTAGGTGATCTGGCGCGTGTCGGTGGACAGCCCGATCGAAGCTCGGATGCCGTCGAGGTCGATCGGAGTCGAGCGAACGTCGACGCCCACCTCGGCCGCGATGCGGTCACCGTGATGCTGCGCGAAGTACGCGGCGATCACGGCGATCTCACCGAGGAGGTCGATCTCGGGCGCCATCGTGGCGACGGCACCGTCGAGGAACAGCATGTCCTTGACGAACAACATGAGCTCTTTCGGCATGCGAACTCCGTAGGAGAGGAGTTGCTTCGTGAGATCTCTGATCTGGGAGGTCAGCTCCTCGGCCGAAAGGGTGACGATGTCCTGGGCCGGCTTGTCGAGACCTAGGTCGCGGATGACGTCTTCGGTCCGGGCGCCGACCGGCAGGGCTCCAAGGGTGCGTAGCGCGTCGATCTGGCTGGCAACGTCGTTGGTGGTGCCCCCAACGAGAAGGCGAAGAAACCCGAGCCTTTGCGGCTCGTCCAGGCGGCCGACGATGCCGTGGTCGAGGAGAGCCACGGTTCCAGAATTCTGCACGAACAAGTTGCCTCCGTGCAGATCCCCGTGAAAGACGCCGTACAAGAGCATGCCCTCGAGAAAGCTGATCATTTCGCTGCGCAGCACTGCCGGGGTGTCGATACCGGCGTCGCGCATGCCGGCGACGTCGTCCCAGGCGTAACCCGACAGCTCCTCCATCACGAGCATCCGCCTGGTCACCAAGCGAGGGTGTGGGCGCGGCACGATGATCGACCGTTGGCCCGTAAGAGCCAGCACCCGGCCGATATCGAGCATGTTCGCGGCCTCGAGCCGGAAGTCGAGCTCCTCGACGATCGTCTCGGCGAACAGCTCGATGAGAGCAGGCGGGTTGGCCAGAGCCGACACGGCCATGCGGCCCACGAGGAAAGGTGCGATGAAGCTCATGACGGCGAGGTCGTGGCGGACCAGTTGCGCAACTCGAGGTCTTTGCACCTTGACCACGACCGCCTCGCCCGAGCACAGCACAGCCCGGTGCACCTGCGCGATCGATGCCGCGGCGATCGGAGCCGGCTCGAACTCGGAGAAGGTGTCTGAGAGCGGTCCGGCCAGCTCGGACTCGAGCGTCGCCCGCACGGTCTCGAACGACTCGGCCGGGACCCGGTCGCGCAGTAGCTTGAACTGCGAGACGACCTCCTCGGGGAAGATGCCGTCACCGGAGGAGAGTATCTGGCCGAGCTTGATGTAGGTGGGACCGAGCTTGCCGAACCCGACTCGCAGCCGCCGAGACAGGCCGAGACGTGAGCCCGGGCGGTCGAGCCGACGCTCGCGGAGGTACCAAATGGCGAGGGCAGATCCAAGGATTCCTGCCACGCGTGCGATCCGCCGGGACGGCGGGACGTAGCGCCGACGGACGAGACGGGGCACCTCTCCTCGCGTGCGAGCCCTTATCGCCGCCACATGGCGGAGCCAGGGGAGGTCTTCGGGATCGACGATCCAAGGTGCGGTGTCGGAGAAGGAGTAGAGCTCCAGGTCACTAGGTAGTGGCGAGCCTGGCGAGGGCATCGGTCTCAGGCTGGGGAGCGGGGCGATGAGAAACCGATCGGTGCGAGGACGAGGCAGCCATTGTGGCCGCCGAACCCGAAGCTGTTCGAGAGCAGGACGCCCTTCGGCAAGGGCACGGGCGCACCGGTCACGACGTTGATGTGGATGTCGGGGTCGAGCTCCTCGAGGCCGACGGTCGGCGGGATCATGCCTCGCTCGATGGTGAGCGCGCAGCATGCCGCCTCGATCGCGCCGGCAGCGCCGAGGGAGTGACCGGTCACCCCCTTCACAGAGCTCACGAGAGGCCCGGGTCTCTCGAACAGCTTCTCGAGAGCTTCGGCCTCGGCGAGGTCATTGAGCGGCGTCGAGGTCCCATGGGCGTTCACGTAAGCGACGTCGGCAGTCGAGACGCCCGCATCCTCGAGGGCCAGCTCCATGCACGCAAGAGCTCCTGTGCCGCCGGGAGCCGGCGCAGTGATGTGATGAGCATCTGCCGTGGAGGCGCTTCCCAGCACTTCGGCATAGATGTGGGCGCCGCGCTCGAGGGCCCTTTCGAGGTCCTCGAGCACGAGTGCTGCGCCGCCCTCCGCGATCACAAAGCCGTCGCGTCGCCGGTCGAAGGGTCTGGAGATGCCCGAGCTCGAAAGGGCGGTCATGTTCCCGAAGGCCGCGATGCCGACATCGACCATGGCCGCCTCGGCTCCACCGGTGATCACCGCATCGCACCGGCCGTACTGGATGAGCCGGGCCGCGTTGCCGATCGCCTGGGTGCCGGCCGCGCACGCCGTGACGACAGTCTCACACGGTCCGCGCCAGCCGAGGCGCATGGAGATCGCCGCCGCCCCAGCGTTGGCCATCATCATCGGCACGAGAAACGGCGACACCCGGCGCGCGCCCTTCTGGACGAGCACGGTGATCTGCTCCTGGAGTGTCTCGAGACCTCCGACGCCGGTGCCGAAGATGACCCCGGCCCGTCCGGGGTCGACGCCGACGTCGCCGGCGTCATCGAGTGCCATCTGAGCACTGGCGACGGAGAACTGCTGAAAGCGGTCGGCTCGGCGCGCCTGCTTGACGTCGAAGAAGGGGCTCGGGTCGAAGTCGTGAACCCGGTGCTCACCTACAGGCGCCGGAGCGCTCAAGCCCGCGAAGAAGGCGTCGTTGCCGATGCCGCAGCACGACACCACGCCCAATCCGGTGACGGCGACGCGCCGCCGGCCGGGCAGTGCCATCAGAGCTTGGATGTCACGAGGTCGAAAGCCTGGCCGATCGTGGCCACACCGTCGAGCTCGCTCTCTTCGACCGTGATGTCGAAGGCCTCCTCGAGCGCCATGACGAGCTCCACTACCTCGAGACTGTCGGCCTCGAGGTCGTCAGAGAAGTTCGCTTCGAGGGTGATCTTCTCCGCCGGAACCTGCAGCACCTCGACGGCGCAGGACTTGAACTTGTCGAAGGCGGCTTCGTTGTCCACGTCGGGCATCTCCTCTTTTGTAAGTGTGTTGTCAGTGGCCCATACCGAGGCCGCCGTCCACCGGGAGCACGGCTCCGGTGACGTAGGCCGCCTCGTCGGAGACGAGAAACGCCACCGCCGCCGCCACCTCTTCCGGCACCGCCGCACGACCGAGTGGGACCGCTGCAGTTAGGGCGTCCAAGCGCTCAGCGCTCAGCGTCTTGATCATATCGGTGGACACGAGACCGGGAGCAACGACGTTGCAGGTGATGCCGCGCCCTGCGAGCTCGCGGGCAAGAGAGCGGGCAAAGCCGATGAGTCCCGCCTTCGACGCCCCGTAATTGGTTTGGCCGGCGGCGCCCGACAGTGCGACGACGGACGAGACGAGGACGATGCGCCCGAAGCGCGCGCGCACCATCTTGGCGCTCGCTCTCTTGCAGACACGAAACGCCGCCGTCAGGTTCGTGTCGATCACGCGAGCCCAGCGCTCCTCGCCCATGCGCAGCACGAGGGTGTCGTCGGTGATACCCGCCGCGCAGACGAGCACTTCCACAGGACCGAGCTCGGCCTCGATCTGCCCGAAGGCCGCCTCGATCTCGGATGGCTCGGTGACGTCACAGGCAACGGGGAGAAGGGGATGGGTACGATCGGATCCTTCGAGCGGGGCCGGTGGCTCTGTCCGCCAAGCCACCGCCACCTTGTAGCCGTCGGCCTGCAGCCGGCGGGCACAGGCGAGCCCGATCCCCCTCGAGCCTCCCGTCACGAACGCCACCCGTCCGGCATCGTCCGGCGGTCCTGCCGCGAGCTCCTCGGAGCCGCTCACGAGCCCCAGCGCAGTACCGCGCTCGCCCACGTCATCCCGGCTCCAAAGCCAGAGAGAAGCACGATGTCGCCGTCCTTCAGCCGGCCGAGCTCCGCGGCTTCGTTGAGGGCGATGGCCATGGACGCGCTCGAGGTGTTGCCGGTGCGGTCCAGCACGATAGAGGTGCGCGCAGCGTCGATGCCGAGTCGCTGGACGGCTGCGTCGATGATGCGCAGGTTTGCTTGGTGGGGAACATACAGCGCTATGTCGGCCGCCGTCACCCCGGCGTCTGCCATCACCTTTTGGGCCGACTCGACCGAGGCACGTACTGCGCGCCGGAAGACTTCGCGGCCCTCCATCGTTATGTACCCGCCGTGGTCGCAGCACAGGATGGAGGCCAGCGAGCCGTCGAGCCCTAGGTCATAGGACAAGAGGATCTCACGGTCCGCTCGCGCCTCCAACACGACGGCGCCTGCCCCATCGGCAAACAGCACGGCGGTGCTACGGTCGGTCTGGTCGGTGATGCGTGAGAGGGTGTCGGAGCCGATCACGAGCGCCCGCCGGTAGCCCATTCCGAGCATTGACAGTGCGGTGACGAGTGAGTACACGAAGCCTGCACAGGCGGCGTTCAGGTCGAAGGCAGCTCCAGAGCACCCAAGGTCGGCGTGCACTGCGGAGGAAGCTGCAGGCACCGCCTGGTCCGGCGTCGTCGTCGAGAGGACGAGAAGATCAATCTCGCTTGCCTCGTGCCCCGATCTCGCTAGCGCTGCCCTTGCCGCACCGACGGCAAGGCCGCGGGTGGTGCCTCCGAAACGGCGCTCCCTGATCCCGGTTCGCTCGACGATCCAGTCGTCGCTCGTGTCGAGACGGGCCGCGAAGTCGGCATTTGTCACGATCTTGTCCGGCAGCGCGACGCCCCAGCCGGTGATCGCAGCTCCGGGGTACCTGCCGGGGCGTCTGGCTGTCACCCATCCTCCTTCAGCGGAGCCCGAAGCCAGGCCACCGGTTGACCAATGCTCACACGTTCGCCCGCCAGCACGAGAATTCCTTCGAGCGAGCCGGCGAAGGCGGATCTGATCTCGGCGTTGCCGACCGTGCCGACCCGGCTGCCGATGTCGATATGAACTGGATCCGACCCAGCTTCGCGCCTGCCCGGCGTGAGGCGCGTGACAGCCGCGTCCGGTTCGAAGATGCCCGCGGCCGGCGAGACGACGAGCCGCTCCGACATGTGGAAACGCTCGCCCACCCTGGACTCGATCGCTTCCTGCTGAGCTGTGCTCCGCCCGGCCAGTGACTCGAGGAGCCGGTCCAGCGCTTCGGGAGTGGCGACCGATACCGCGATGGCCTCCGCCGTCGGCAGCATGCGGCGTGCGAGCGAGGTGAGCACGCCGCCTGGACCGAGCTCCAGGAAGGTCTGGGTCCCGCTTGCCACGAGGGCATCGAGCGTCTGGCGCCAGCGCACCGGGCTCGTGAGCTGGGCAGAGAGCAGTCTCTGCCAGTCCTCGGCGTCCGGGTGCAGTCGAGCGTCCACGTTGGCCACGACCGCAGGTTCAGGAGGGTGGAAGGTCACGGCCGCAAGCGCCTTTCGGAGCCGGTCGCGGGCGGGGTTCATCAAGGGTGTATGAAAGGCGCCGCCGACGGGTATGGGGAGAACCTTCTTGCCACCCATCTGCTTTGCGACGTGGCCGGCCTCGGTTACCGCCTCCACCGTGCCGGCTATGACGACCTGGCCCGGGGCGTTGTAGTTGGCTACCCAGACGTCGCCCTCGGCGAGCGTGCAAGCCGACTCGATCGCGTCGTCGTCCATTCCGAGCACAGCTGCCATCGTGCCCGGGTTGACCTCGGCCGCATGCTGCATGGCGGCTCCTCGCTCGGACACGAGCCGGAGAGCGTCCTCGTAGTCGATGGCTCCCGCGGCTACGAGCGCGGTGTATTCGCCGAGGCTGTGGCCGGCACAGACCGAGGGCTCGAGCCCGACTCGTTCGGCGCTGTCGAGGACGATGAGGCTGAGCACGAATGTCGCGAGCTGCGCGTTGTCAGTCTGTTTCAAGGTGTCCTGGTCGGCGTCACAGAGCAGGGCGGCCACGTCACGACCGGTGACGTCCGACGCCTGCTCGACCAACTCGAAGGACGGGTGGTCTTTCCAGGGCGTGCCCATACCGGGTCGCTGGGATCCTTGGCCAGGAAACGTGAACGCCAGCACTACACCTCCCCAGCTTCTGATCAGCAGCCGCGCCCAAGCATCCGGCTTCGGGTCTGTCTGTTGGACTGTTGCTGGGCCGGAATGGTTACCGGGGCTACCTACCAGCAGATCCGTGCCCGTACTGCCAGGTGATCGGAGTTGCCTGTTCTGACGGCTTCGCCGCCGAGCACACGGAGGCGTCTGTTGACCAGTATGTGGTCCGGCTGGCTGTGCGGGCGCCAAGCCGGCCAGGTGCGGGCTCGCACAGCTCTCCTCCATCCAGGCATCAAGAGGAGTAACGGCGGACCCCAGAGGTTCATGTCTCCCGCAAGAGCGCTCGGCGTTCCCGAGCTTTCGAGCATGCGGCAGAGTCGCCGGATCTGGACCGGTGAACCGGCAGTGACGTGCGCACTGTGAGTCCCGATCACTTTGAGCACAGTATCTGACCGGGGGGCTCTGGCGGGCGCCCCCGGTCGGTGGGCGGACGACCCGGCGTCGAGCTCGACGACGAGGGCACAGCGGTCCGTGAAGTCACGCGCCAGGCGACCGAGCCCGAGCACCTCGGAGCTGAGCACCGGCAGGGCGGTGAGAACCGCCAGCCCCCAGGTTCCCTCCTCGTAGCCGGCGAGATCGGCACGGCCAGGAGAGTCGACGCGCCCGCCGACCCGCAGAGCCCGGAGCGTGCTCGGAAGGACCTTGCGCGGCTCCCAGCCCCTTGGGTTGGCTGCGGGCTCGCGCCGCCGCCACGCCCGCGCCAGGGGGAGCGAGACGGCGGTTAGGCCGAGCTGCTCAGCGATCTCGTCAGCCTGGCTGCGGCCACCGGAGGGCGCAAAGGTCTCCTGGAGGACGATGACGTCGGCAGAAAGACGCCGGCAGGCCCCTACGAGGTCATAGCGACGCCCCCAGCCGTCCATGCCGGCGTGGACGTTGAAGGTCGCGAGACTCAGCTCGGGCACCGCGGGAGGGTAGTCGAGCAGGGTGCGGCAATGCCGTCACGACCCGTCGGTGGCGACTGAGTGGACCGCGGGGACGGTCGCGGGGGACGGTCCCGTGACGGCCTGGTGACGTTCCCAGCAGGTAGCGCTACACGGTAGTACTACATCACTTGCTCAAGGAGCTTGCTGCGACCGGCTTCAACACGAGGCAGAGTCCGACGAGATGAAATGCAGCGGCCGCTCGCAGAGCTCGAGGCTCTCCTTTTTCGGGGCAAGACCCGAAAGTCGAGCGAGGATCCAGGCCGAGATCGCCGCCATAGTGGCCCCAAGCTGGGTGCCACGGGGATGGCGACCACCTTTGTCGGTGAGAATCCAGCCGAGCTGCGCGTCGGCTTCGGTATCGACGAGGACGATCGGGCCGCGCTCGAAGAGGAGCTACTCGGCAAGGCGATCCTGGTCCTCAATGGTGGCTAGTCTCTCGGCGCTCTCGGCACGGCGCTGACCAGGAGCGACACCGTGCCCGGAGCGGGACTCGAACCCGCACGCCCTTTCAGACAGCGGCTTTTGAGGCCGCCGCGTCTACCATTCCGCCATCCGGGCCTGTCCGGATCGTAGCTCGCCGGAGCGGGTGCTGGAGGCTGGTCCCGATCGGCTCGATCGATCTGCAAGCCTGATGGGGTGAAAAGCGACACCTTGACGGCCGGCGACACCGCCGACCGCCGGCCTCCGGTCAGGCACGGACCCCTTCGTCCGAGCGAGCTGGCCGAGGCCGCCGTGCTCGGCGACCTGGCCCTCGTGATGGAAGTGATCGGGTGGTTTGCCCCGATCGGCATCGCCGGTATCTTCCAAGCCCTCGCGGTCATCCCCTTCGCGGTGCTCGCGGCGAGGCACCGCCTCAGGGCCGCTCTCGTCTCGGCCGTCGCGGCTTCGACCGTCGCCTCGCTCGTGGGTGGGATCGGGATCATGGTCCCGGTTGCGATCGCGAGCGGTCTCGGGTTGTCAGTCGGGATCGCCTTCCGCCGCCGGTGGTCGTCCCTCATAGGGGTGGCGTTCACGACCCTTGTCGTGGGCGTGCCCCTCGCGGTGCTCACCGACGGGCTCGACGCGGCATCGAGCGGATACCGCAAGCTCTCGTTCGCGCAGATAAAGATCGCCTGGAAGCTCGTGGGTCGTATCCTTGGCTCGTTCGGCCTGCGCACCGTCACGACCCGAGGAAACGCCCTGCTCAGTTGGTCGATAGCTCACTGGTGGGCGTCGCTTCCCCTGGCCGAGATACTCGTCATCCTCGTTATCGCGATCGGTTGCATCCGCCTCCGGCTGTTTCTCGTCGAAGTGGGTCGCAACGTTCCGGCGCCGGTCGCGGACGAGGCCGTCGAACGCCGTACCCGCCGGGTGACTCGCACCGGCATGGGACGCGGCGCAGGGGAGGCTCCACCTCCGCGCCCGGTACCCGTCAGTCTCGAGCACGTCACTTATCGCTACCCCGGCGCGGCCCGAGACGCCATAGGTGACGTCACCCTGCGTCTCGAAGCCGGTCGCCTGCTAGCCGTAGTCGGTCCGAACGGGTGCGGGAAGTCGACCTTGGTTCGAGTGCTCGCCGGGCGGCTCCAGCCCAGCGCGGGCGTCGTAGAGCGTGCAGGCCCGGCCGGTCTCGGGCTCGTCGGCGGAACGGCGATCGTGTTCCAGCGGCCCGAGAGCCAGGTGCTCGGCGTGCGCGTGCGCGACGACATCGTCTGGGGGCTTCCTCCAGGAGCCGACCCGGACGTAACCGGGCTCCTCCGGCGGGTCGGTCTCGGTGGATTCGAGGACCGAGAGACGTCCACGATGTCGGGAGGCGAGCTGCAGCGCCTGGCGATCGCCTCGGCGCTGGCGCGCTCTCCAAACCTTCTCGTCTCCGACGAGGCGACCGCGATGATCGACCGTCAGGGCCGTGAGGAGATGGTGAGACTGCTCAGAGACCTCGCCTCGAGCGGCATCGCCGTCGTGCACGTGACGCACCGGGTCGAAGAGGCCGAGGTCGCCGACGAGGTGCTCGACATGACGAGGGCGAGCGAGGTCGCAGCTGGACAACCGCCAACTCCGGCCGGCTCGGTTGCACTGCCGCTGGCACTCTCGCCGAAACCCACCTTGCGCTTCCTCCCACGACCCGCGTTGGGGTCCCGGTCCCTGCGTCCCCCGGTGCCCGAAGAGACAACTCGGCCCGAACAGCCAGCGGGGCCTGGAGGGTCGCCCCGGATCGAAGAGCCCGCGGGGCCCGAACCGCCCGCGTCTCACATGTCTCGCTCGCCTGTCGCCACGCCCCACCGAGCCGCCGACGATGGCCCCCAACGGCACCGCCGGCCACTTGTCACCCTTGCCGGGGTGGGCTATGTCTACGCTCTCGGATCCCCCTGGGCTCATCGGGCTCTCGATGGTATCGATCTCGACCTCTACCAAGGTGAGGGAGTCGTGCTGTCGGGTCCGAACGGATCGGGGAAGTCGAGTCTCGCGTGGCTGCTCGCCGGCTTGACGACGCCTACAGAGGGCACTGCACTCCTCGAGGGCGAGCCGATCGCGGCCCAGCCGGGCCGCGTCGGCATAACCTTCCAGCACGCCCGCCTCCAGCTCCTGCGACCGACGGTGCTGGTAGATGTCCAACTCGGAGCGGACGAGGACCGGGCTCGACGGGCGCTTCTGGCCGTCGGGCTCGACCCCGACTCGATGGGACCGCGGCGCGTCGACGATCTCTCCGGTGGCGAGCAGCGCCGGGTTGCCCTCGCGGGCATGCTCGTCCGTCAACCCGATCTGATCGTGCTCGACGAGCCGTATGCGGGCCTCGACTACGAGGCGCGGGTGTCGCTCGCGAGAACGCTGACCGGCCTTCGCCGCCTCTCGGGAGTAGCAGTCGTCGTCGTGACTCACGATCTCGACAACGCCGAGATGCTCGGCGAGCGCCTGATCTTCCTGGACGCGGGCCGCATAACACACGAAGAGGCTCTGGTGGGGGGGCTGTGACCGAGGCTGCTGAAGCTCGCGCGTCGAGATGGCGGCGCCACGTGTCTGCACGGGAGATGAGCGATTTCCACGTGCTGCGCTACGTGCGAGGCGACAGCTCGCTCCACCGCATGTGGGCGGGAACCAAGCTCGTATGGTTCGCGCTCGTCTCGATCGGCTTGCTCCTGTGGCCCACCTGGAAAGCCGCGGGTGTGGGTGCCGTGATGGTGCTGGGGGGATTTCTCGTGGCGAGGCTGCCACGCGGGGTTGCCCCACGCCTGCCGCGCGTCATCTGGGTTCTCGTGCTCGTCGGGCTCGCCGTCGCGCTGTCAGCCGGGGGTGCTCCCTATGCCCACCTTGGTCGGCTCCGATTGGGTTTCGGTGGTCTCGACGAGTTCGCCCTGTTCTGGATGATCACGATCGAGGTGCTGGCGCTCGCGATGCTCGTGAGCTGGACGACGCCGCTCGCTGATCTCGCGCCCGCCCTGGGGCGACTCGCGCGCCCGCTGCGAAAGCTCGGCCTGCCGGTGGACGAGGTCATAGGAGCCATAGCGCTCTCCATTCGCTGCCTGCCGTTGCTGCTCGAGGAGGGCAGGGTGCTCTCGGCTGCCCGCCGGGCCCGGCGATCGGCGGCCAAGCAGTCCGCGCGGGAGCTGGCCCAGGGTTTGGAGGATCTCATCTGGGCGGCGCTGTCCAATGCTCTGCGCCGGGCGGGAGAGATCGCCGAGGCGATCGAAGCTCGTGGTGGAGTGCCGACGACGGCTCCCGAGACGCACGGCGTCGCGCGGCGAGACGCGGTGCTCATCGCTCTCACTCTTGCCGGCGCGGCGGCGATGGCGCTCCTCCAGTGACGGCCCTTGAGCCCGGTGCAGCCGCTTCGTGGCACGGTTTCCGGACCGGCAGGCCTTGTGCTGCTCAGCCCTGCGATGCCCGGCCTACACTTTCACCCGTGGAGCAGAAGGCCGTGCAGAAGCGTCTGACCGAGGTGCACGAGCGCCTCGTGAGAGCGCGCCAGGAGCTCGCGATCGTGGAGGAGCAGTTGGCGGTGTTCGCCGACTCGGCCGACGACGCCCGCATTCGATCGCTCGTCTCGGAGACTCCGCTTGCCAACCACGACTGGAGCGAGGCCCAGCGTCATGCCGACGCCTACCGGCGTGGACGGGACCTGGCGCTCGCACACGTTTCCGAGCTCGAGCGCACCCAGGACGAGCTGCTCGCGAAGCTCGTAGTGTGATCACCGTCACCTCCTGACAGGTGGCGGGACCATCCGGGGACCCGAGCGACGGCGCCCCCTTTGACCAAAGGAGCACGAACGTGGGCAGGACCGTGGTCATCGCCGAGGATGAAGCGATCGTGCGCCTCGACCTGCGCGAGATCCTGCAGGAGCAGGGTTTCGACGTGGTCGGCGAGACCGGTCGTGGTGACGAGGCCGTAGCCCTCGCGAAGGAGCACCAGCCCGATCTCGTGATCTTGGACATCAAGATGCCCGGTCTAGACGGTCTCTCTGCTGCGCGGGACATAAATGTCGAGCGCAAGTCAGCGGTCCTCATCCTCACCGCTTTCTCCCAGCGCAACCTCATCGAGGAGGCGCGTGACGCCGGTGCCCTCGCATATCTGGTGAAGCCGTTCCAGCAGGAGGAGCTCCTGCCTGCGATCGAAGTGGCTCTCGGGCGATTTGCCGAGATGCAGGCGCTCGAGGCCGAGAATGCCGCGCTCGCCGACGACAAGCGGAGCCTGGAGGAACAGCTCGAGACTCGCCGCTGGGTGGATCGGGCCAAGGGCAAGCTGATGGACCAGTCCGCCATGTCAGAGTCGCAAGCCTTCTCCTTCATCCAGCAAAGCGCGATGAACGAGCGCACGACTATGCGCGACATCGCCAAGCGGGTCGTGGAGGGCACGACCGCTCCCTGAGCACGGACCTGAGGCTTGGCGCCTGAAAGGGTGCATCCATCCCGCTCGGTCGGCTCCTGCCCGTAGCATGTGCCCGATGGCGACCTATCTCCTCCTAGATGGGCACTCCCTTGCGTTCCGGGCATGGTTCGCTCTCAAGGACGCGGACATGAAGTCGGCATCGGGCCAGAGCACGGCTGCGGTCTACGGCTTCGTCGGCATGCTCACGCGCCTGCTCGAAGATCATTCTCCAACGGGCATGGCGGTCGCCTTCGACCGAGCCGAGCCGACGTTTCGTGACGCCATCGCGGACGACTACAAGGCCGGCAGGCCGGAGACGCCCGAGCCGCTGCGCGAGCAGCTGGAAATCATCCGGCAGCTCGTCGAGACGATGGGCGTACCGGTGGTGGATGCCGTGGGTTACGAAGCGGACGACGTCATAGCCACACTTGCCGACCTGCTCGAGCGGGCGGGTGAGGACGTCATCATCGTCACGGGCGATCGCGATGCCTACCAGCTCGTACACGACCCGCATGTCAGAGTGCTCTACAACCGCCGCGGCGTGACGGACTACGTCCTCTACGACGAAGCCGGCATCGAAGAGCGCACGGGCGTGAGTCCCGAGCTCTACCCGCTGCTGGCCTCGCTTCGGGGGGATCCGTCGGACAACCTTCCCGGAGTTCCCGGCGTCGGGGAGAAGACGGCCGCCAAGCTCGTGAACACCTACGGCGACCTCGACAGGCTGTTTGCCCACACCGAGGAGCTCACACCCAAGCTCCGCGCCTCCCTCGACGCGAGCGAGGCGCGGGTCCGCCAGAACTTCGCCCTCACGCCGCTCGTCCGCAACGTGCCGCTCGACCTCAACCTGGACCAGCTGCGTTTCGGGCGATCGGACCGCCCTGCCATGGACGGGCTCTTCAACCTCCTCGAGATAAGGGGGCCGCGTGCGCGAATAGCCAAGGCGCTGGACCGCCTCGAAGGCGCACGAGCCCCGGCAGGTGCCGACGCAAGTGTCACTGGCGCGGACGCAATTAGCGGGCCGGCTGGGTC
>CAZAMA010000060.1:13608-16339 GCA_964485645.1 uncultured Acidimicrobiaceae bacterium
GCGGGCCGGCTGGGTCTGGCGGGCCGGGCTCGACTCGGTTGACAGCGGCGCCCGCCGCGGACGTCTTGGTGCTCGACGATGCCGGCGCGGCCGTCGGATTCCTCGGGGCACTTTCCGCTCGGGGCGGTCTTGTCGCGGTCGAGCCTGAGTGGGCCGGGACTCCGGGTCGCTCCGAGATAGTCGGACTGGCGTTCTGCGGTGTTCCTCCCGAGGAGCTCGCGGTGGATGCCAGTGCCGGGCGGGAGCCAAGGGCGGAGGTCGGGTGGCTGCCTGGGCACCTGCTGCGCGAGAGTGAAGTTGCCCGCGCTGTCGGTACCGTGCTCGGGCGAGACGGGGTGCCAGCTCACGACGCCGGGGACGGCGCCGGGGACGACGGCGCGCAGGGCGGCGCGGACGACGGCGCCGGACGGAACGAGGAAAGCACGGCAGGAGCTCGGGCAGGACACACTAGGACCCGGCGAGGTGTCGTAGCGCACAGGGCCAAAGAGTTGATGCGCGGCCTGGGACCGATGGGCATCGAGCTCGACGGGCTGTCGCTCGATGTGGCAGTCGCCGGCTACCTCGCCGATCCGGGAATCGGCCAGGCGAGCCTCGAGCGCTTGGCCGGCGTCGCAGGCGAGCTCGGGAGAGCCGGCGGCCCGGGGGCTTTTCCTGCCGGCACCGAACGAGGGGCCGGCACCGGCAGGGGGCCAACCGAGCAGCTGGGTTTCGATCTCGCGGGAAAGCGGGATGGCGAAAGTGCCGAATCGGCAGGTGCGCGCGCAGAGCGCACGGCTCGCCGGGTAGTCCTGATCGCGACGTTGGAGAAGCCGCTGCGCAGGGCTCTGGTCGATGCCGGTGCCGAGAGGCTCTACGAGGACATCGAACAGCCGCTGATCCATGTGCTCGCCAAGATGGAGATCGCAGGCATCGCCGTCGACGTGGAGCGGCTCGTAGCCATCGGCCGGGACATGGCGGAGCAGGTGGCCGCGCTGGAGGCGGAGGTCCAGCTGCTGGCCGGCGAGCCGTTCAACGTCAACTCGACGCCCCAGCTCCGCCACATCCTTTTCGAGAAACTCGGCCTGGCCACGCAGAAGCGCACCAAGACCGGTTACTCGACCGACGCCCAGAGCCTCGCGAAGCTGCGGGGAACCCATGAGATCATCGGAGCCCTTCTCGCATTTCGGGAGGTCGAGAAGCTCCGCTCGACCTACGGCACTGGGCTGCTCTCAGAAGTCGCCCCTGACGGACGGATCCACGCGAGCTTCAACCAGACCGTGGCCAGAACGGGTCGTTTGTCGTCGGATCAGCCGAACCTCCACAACATCCCTGTGCGCAGTGCTCTCGGCCGGCGGTTCCGAGAGGTGTTCATCCCCGGTCCAGGTGCCGAACTGCTCGTTGCCGACTACGACCAGATCGAGCTTCGGGTCATCGCGCACCTGGCCCAGGACCCGGGGCTCATCGAGGCTTTCCGCACTGGAGTCGACATCCACGCGGCAACCGCGGCGCGCGTGTTCGGCGTCGAGCCGGCGGCGGTCACTGCTGCCCAGCGTTCGAAGGCGAAGATGATCTCCTACGGGCTCGCCTACGGGATGGAGGCATATGGGCTCGCGCAGCGCCTCGCGGTTCCGGTCGACGAGGCAGCAGCCATCCTTGCCCAGTACTTCTCTGCGTTCCCAAAGGTCAAGGAGTACATGTCTCGGACTGTGACCGAGGCGCGCCTGCGTGGCTACACGGAGACCTTGTTCGGCCGGCGCCGTTACCTGCCAGAGCTGGATTCGCCGAACTTCCGGGTCCGCCAGGCCGCAGAGCGCCAGGCGATGAACGCCGGAATCCAGGGACTCGCGGCTGACATCTTCAAAGTGGCGCTCGTGCGCCTGGACGCCGAGCTGGTCGGGCGCTCGCTCCGCAGCAGGGTCGTGCTTCAGGTCCACGACGAGATACTCGTCGAGAGCATGCTCGAGGAGGCTGACGAGGTGAGCGAGGTCACCGTTCGCGTGATGGAGGGGGCTTGCGATCTCTCCGTGCCCCTGGCCGTGCATGCCGCCCGCGGCACCAGCTGGGCGCAGGCAAAAGAGCTGGGTTCGTCTGGCGCCGCGGACAAGGATCTCGAAGTCGATGCAGCCGACGTGCTCGAGTTCGGGGTGGCGTTCGAGCACTGAGGCATACAGGTAACTGCCGGCGCCGGGCTGCTGGGCTCGCTGGTATAGCATCAGGGGTCGTTGTCTCGCGTGCCGGCCGAGCGATTTCGTGCACGGCTCGTCGGGGCTAAGACCAACAACCCATCCGAGTCGCCGGTGGCGCGTCGCAGTTTGCCCCCGGCCCCGACCAATAGTCCGAAGAGAGCGATCACACCAGATGTCCCTCACGACCGCAGTGCCCAGCGAGACTCCCGAAGAACCTCGACGTTTCGGTACCTTCGATGCCATGGGGACCTACATCCCCGCTCAGATCACCGAGGACGACCTTGGCGATATGTCATTCGAGGATGCCATCGACGGCACGATTGTCGAGTTCGACGACGGCGACATAGTAAAGGGCACGGTCGTGAAAGTGGACCGTGATGAGGTGCTTCTCGACATCGGCTTCAAATCCGAGGGCGTCATCCCTGCGCTCTCGATCCGCCACGACTTGGACCCGCACGAGATCGTGTCTGTCGGCGACCAGATCGAGGCTCTCGTTCTCCAGAAGGAGGACAAGGAGGGCCGGCTCGTCCTCTCGAAGAAGCGCGCGCAGTACGAGCGGGCCTGGG
>CAZAMA010000061.1:0-16272 GCA_964485645.1 uncultured Acidimicrobiaceae bacterium
CGGGTAGCTCAGTTGGTAGAGCGCGCGCCTGAAAAGCGCGAGGTCACCGGATCGATGCCGGTCCCGACCACACAGAACAGGGCGCGCTAGCGTCTGCGTTGCTTGCTCAGCTTCCTGGTGCGCAGGAGGCGCAGGAGCTTGCGAAAGACGAAGACCATCGGCCGATGCTACGCCTCTTCGGCTGTTGCGCGTGTGCGACGCTCAGATCCTGACGCCCTCAGAGATCTACGGGGACCGGAGCGGGGTAGATACCGGTGAGGCACGCCCTGCAAAAGCCGGTGCCATCTGCGTCGGCCCCCACGGCCGTCATCAGATCTTCGAGTGACAGGTAGCCGAGCGAGTCCGCGCCGACATGCGCGCACACCTCGTCGACTGGCATGCGAGATGCGATCAGCTCCTCGCGCACCGGAGTGTCGATCCCGTAGAAGCACGGCCAGGCAAATGGCGGCGAGGAGATCCGCAGGTGCACCTCTCGCGCGCCGGCTTCTCGCAGCATCCTCACGATCTCCCTTGTCGTCGTGCCCCTGACGATCGAGTCGTCGATGACGACGAGCCGCTTGCCGGCGATGCTCGCGCGCAAGGGGTTCAGCTTGCGTCGCACGCCCGACAGCCGGGCCTCTGGGGTGGGGGCGATGAAGGTGCGCCCGATGTAGCGATTCTTGATGAGTCCCTGGCCGTAGGGCACGCCGCTCGCGAGTGCGTATCCTTCCGCGGCAGCGATCCCCGAGTCGGGCACGCCGATCACGAGGTCGGCAGCGACGGGCGTGCGCTTTGCGAGCAGCTCCCCCATGTGACGTCTGGTCGCGTAGACCTCGCGACCCTCGAGGCGACTGTCGGGTCTCGCGAAGTAGACGAACTCGAACACGCACAGGCGTGGTTCGACCTGCTCTGCACCAAAGGGTTGGAACGACTTAACGCCGTTCTCGCCGACGACGATCATCTCTCCCGGGTCGATCTCGCGCACGAACTCGGCTCCGATCACCTCCAAGGCCGGCGACTCGGAGGCAACGACCCACCCGCGACGCTCTTGCCCGGCGACGAAGTAGGCCAGCTGGCCCAGGCAGAGCGGCCGGAAGCCATGCGGATCGCGCACGGCCACGAGCTGCGCCTCGTCTATGAGCGCCAAGGAGAACGCGCCCTCGAGCAGAGGGAGCACGTCCATGAGGGCATCGACAAGTCGGGTCGAGTTCGGCTCGGGTCCGACGAGGAAGCGCCGCGCCAGCAGCTCCGCGATGAGATCGCTGTCGGAGGAGACGACGCCCGGAAGCATCCCGAGGCCAGCGGTGAGCTGGGCGGTATTGGTGAGGTTGCCGTTGTGGCCGAGGGAGAAGCCCGTCGCTCCTACCGACCGGTACGCCGGCTGGGCGTTGTCCCATGTGCTGCAGCCGGTCGTCGAGTAGCGCACGTGGCCAAGAGCGTGATCGCCCACGAGGGACGCGATGGTCCGCTCGTCGAACACGGCCGTCACGAGCCCCATCTCCTTGACGACGGTCATCGTCTCGCCGTCGCTTACCGCCATACCGGCGGACTCCTGTCCCCTGTGCTGGAGGGCAAAGAGCCCGTCGAAGGTGAGCCTTGCAACACTGGCGCCCGGCGCGTACACGCCGAAGACACCGCAGGCTTCCCTCACTGCATCATTCTGCCACCGGGAGCGCTCGACCACCCCCCGGCTCCTGTAAGTAAGCTCGCCGCACGGAGCGGCAGGTCGGCGCCCAAGCGGAAGAGGACGATGATCGATCTCCACACCCACTCCACCTGCTCCGACGGCTCCGAGTCGCCGACCCGAGTGGTCGACCTCGCGCACGCGGCCGGCTGCACTGCCATGGCGCTCACCGATCATGACGGGCTCAGCGGGATTGCGGAGGCTCGCGTACGCGCCGAGAAGGTCGGCTTGGAGATGATTGCCGGTTGTGAAGTATCGTGCCGCTTCGAGCCCGGTGCTCAACACATCCTCTGTTACTTCACGGAACCCGGCGACGGCCCACTCGAAGACCAGCTCGCCCACCTCCGCTCGGAACGCGAGAAGAGAAACCGCCGGCTCGTCGTCCGCCTGAACGAGTTGGGGATACCTATCACTCACGAGCTGCTTGGGGAGGAGGCCGGACGCGGGGCCGTAGGGCGGCCACACTTCGCCGCGGTGCTCTTGCACCTCGGTGCCGTCAGCTCGTACCAGGAGGCCTTCGAGACCCTTCTGGCCAAGGGTGGCCCGGCATACATCCCGAAAGCCTCGATCGACGCACCAACCCTGATCGCAGCCGCGAAGGCTTCAGGCGCACTTGCCGTGCTCGCCCATCCTCTCTCGCTCGGCCTCGACCCACGCGCCCTCGAGCGTGAGGTCGGTGATCTGGCCAGCTCTGGTTTGGCTGGTCTGGAGTGTTGGTACGGCCGGTACGCACCTGAGCAGCGCCGCGACCTCGCCGCGCTCGCCGCGCGGCACGGCCTCGTCGCGACCGGGGGATCCGACTTC
This sequence comes from uncultured Acidimicrobiaceae bacterium, assembly GCA_964485645.1. GTDB lineage: Bacteria > Actinomycetota > Acidimicrobiia > Acidimicrobiales > Bog-793 > JAKACA01. Next base: position 2,468 of record CAZAMA010000061.1, read on the forward strand.
CACGGGAGCTACAAGCCCGACCTTCGCGTCGGGATCGGACGAGGTGACCTCGAAGTGCCCGACAGCGTGCTCAGCGAGCTTGAAGAGAGACGACCATGACAGAGCCTTCGGAAATCCGGGTCGATCATCTGCTCGCCCAACTTGACCTCGCGGAAAAACTCGCGCTCGTGGGCGGCTCGGACTACTGGCATATGGCGTCGGTAGAACGCCTGGAGATCCCCGCGCTGCAGCTTTCGGACGGCCCCTCTGGGGTGCGTGGCGACACCTGGGTCGGTGCGACTTCGATCTCGTTCCCGTGCGGCATCGCGATAGGGGCGACATTCGACCCCGGCGCCGCGGCCCGACTCGCCGGGGCTCTCGCCGACGAGTGCCTCGACCGGGAGATCCACGTCCTGCTCGGACCTACCGTCAACCTGCACCGTCACCCACTGGGGGGCCGTCACTTCGAAGCCTTCTCCGAGGATCCGGTGGTGTCTGCCAAGCTCGCAGTCGCCTATGTCCGGGCGCTACAGGATCGCGGCGTTGCCGCGACGGTCAAGCACCTCGTCGCGAACGACACCGAATTCGAGCGCCACACGATCAGCTCCGACGTCGAAGAGCGCGTGCTTCGCGAGCTCTACGAGGTCCCCTTCGAGGCAGCCGTCTGCGACGCCGGCGCGTGGGCGGTGATGTCCGCCTATAACAAGGTGAACGGCACCTACGCGGCGGAGCACGAAGCTTTGCTGGCAGACACGCTGCGCGGCGATTGGGGCTTTGACGGGATCGTCGTCTCGGACTGGTTCGGCGCCCAGAGCACGCTCGGGTCGGCGCGCGGCGGCCTCGACCTCGAGATGCCGGGCCCTCCGGTCTACTACGGCAAACCACTCGAGCTCGCGGTGCGACAGGGTGAGCTCAGCGAAGCGGTCATCGACGAGCACGTGCGGCGACTCCTCGTCCTTGCAGGCCGCACCGGTGCCCTGGTGTCGTCGACAGGCAGGCAACCCCGCCTGAGCTCCTCCTCGATTGCTACGCGCAAGGCGATCGCCCGGGAGCTGGCCTCGTCGAGCTTCGTCCTTTTGAGAAACGACCCGCCCATCCTCCCCCTCGAGCTCAAAGCCGGCGGGATCCTTGCTGTCATCGGTCCCAACGCCTCCTCCACCGAGTCCCAGGGCGGTGGCAGCGCAGCGGTGAACCCTTTGGACAACCGCTCGGTCTTCCAGTCGCTCCGAGACCGGCTGAGCCCGCTGGGCGTCACCGTCGTCCACGAGCTCGGATGTACCGCCTGGCACGGCACTCCTGTCATGGAAACCGAGTTCGCGCTCGAGTACCTTGCCGGTACCGGTATAGACAGCGATGACCTCGACCCTGTCGCCAGGCTCACCGAGACGGCGGCGAACGGCTCGTTTCGCTGGCACGTCCTCCCGGGGCCCTCGGGGGCGTGGCCGGCCGGGATCCCCTGGGTCCTGCGAGCACGTTCGCGACTCGTGCCAGAGAAGAGCGGGCCATGGCAGTTCTCGCTCAGCCGGATTGGCACCGCCAGGCTGTGCATCGACGGTGCGACCGTCATCGATGCCCGCGGTGCCCCCGAACAAGGCGAGGGCATGCGCGGGGTCGCTCCCAAGGAATTCCCCGCCACGATCGAGCTCGAGAAGGGCCGCACCTACGAAGTGACCGTGGACTATGCCAAGCGGCCCGACCTGCCCCTCGCCCGCGTCAGCGTTGGCGCTCTCCCGCCGCTCGGCACCGCGGACGAGCTGCTCGAGCGGGCCGAGGCCCTTGCCGCTACGGCAGACGCCGTCGTCTGCGTCGTAGGGACCTCGGCGAGCTTCGAGACTGAGGGCCGGGATCGATCCTCGATGGATCTCCCTGGCCTCCAGGACCACCTGGTGCGCCGCCTGCTGCTCGCGAACCCCCGAACCTGCGTTCTCGTGAACGCCGGATCCCCGGTGACGATGGACTGGGCAGACGACGTGGCAGCCCTCGCGCAGATCTGGTTCCCGGGCGAGCAGGGCGGAGAGGGCGTGGCCGACGTCCTGCTCGGCGATCTCGACCCGGGCGGCCGTCTCCCGACGAGCATCCCGCGCCGGATAGAGGACACGCCGGCGTTCCCGTTCTACCCGGGAAGCGACGGTCACGCCGCCTACGGCGAGGGACTGCTGATCGGCTACCGCCACTACGACACGAAAGCTGTCGCGCCGCGCTTCTGCTTCGGAGACGGCTTGTCCTACACCACTTTCCAGCTGTCTGAGCTCGACACCATGCTCCTTGGGCCCCTGCCCGATGGCCGGCTTTCTCCGGGGTTCGAGGGACCGACCCTCGTGCGCGCCAGCCTCACAGTCCACAACACCGGGGCCCGCGCAGGGACAGAGGTGGTTCAGTGCTACCTGCACGCTCTCGACTGTCGCCCCGGTGAGCCGTTCCAGCAGCTGAGAGCCTTCGAGAAGCTGCACCTGGCTTCGGGGGAGAGCCGCAGACTCGAGCTTGGCCTCACCGCACGGGACTTCGCCCGCTACGACGAGGGTGCCCGAGGGTGGATCGCCTCTCCGGGACGCTACGAGATCCGGGTAGGACGCTCGTCGCGCGACATCGCCCTCACGGCTCTCGTCGAGCTCGATCGGGAGCGAGACGACAACCGATCCGACTGAGGCGCCGGGCTACGGCCGCGGCGTGAGATCGAGGTCCCGAGGCGGATCCTGCGGCACCCTCCAAACAAGAAACCCCTTGTCGAACTGCTCGTGATATCTGTTCGCGCCTTTCACCACCTCGGCGAAGGTCCCCTCGAAACGCGCCCAGTCCTCTGCCTCGACGACCGCTCGCAGCGCCGCGATCTCCTCGGCGACATACGCACCGATCGCAGCCCCGTACTTCGGCCGGACCACGACGGAGGCCTTCATGATCTTCGTCGCCTCGGACAGCTGGTAGCGGGCAAGCGGGCGGTTGCGCGCCTGGCCAGCGTGGTAGCACTTCCACATTCGGTCCGCGATCTCGACCATGAGGCGCGCCATCCCTGGCTGGATCGCCGCGAGCTGGTCGAGGGTGAGCTCTGCCTTGCCGTTGCTGGCGAGATGGGTGTGGTCCGAGTTGCCTCGACCACAGGAGTCGGGGAGGCTTGCGTCGTCGGTGCTGCTTTCGTGGTCGCTACGGGTACTGCTCATCGAGGTCTCCCTTGCAGTGCTGGTATCGGGCCACGGCCGTGGTTACTCTCGCACAGCCGCGCTACATTGCCGCGCATGGCCGTGACGTCGAAGTGAAGGCACTGGTGAAGTCCCGTGCAGAGCCAGGGCTGTGGCTGGAGGAGGTGCCCATACCGGAGGTCGGGCCCGACGACGTCCTCATAAAGGTGCTGCGGACCGGCATCTGCGGAACAGACTTGCACATCTTTGCCTGGGACGAATGGGCTCGACAGAACATCCCGGTACCCCTGGTCGTCGGACACGAGTTCGTGGGCGAGATCTCCGCTCTCGGCTCCGAGGTGAGGGACCTCGCGCTCGGCGAGATCGTGAGCGGGGAGGGACACCTCGTCTGCGGCAGGTGCCGCAACTGTATGGCCGGGCGCCGCGTGCAGTGCTCTCGAACTGCGAGTGTCGGCGTGAACCGGTCCGGCGCCTTCGCCGAGTACATCTCCATCCCGTCGGGCAACGTCTGGCGCCACTCAGACGGCGTGGATCTGGATGTCGCGGCCATCTTCGACCCTCTCGGCAACGCCGTGCACACGGCCCTCACCTTCCCGGTGCTGGGCGAGGACGTGCTCGTCACCGGCGCCGGCCCGATCGGAATCATGGCAGCTCTCGTTGCCCGCCATGCCGGAGCCCGCTTCGTGGTTGTCACGGATCCCTCTTCGTACAGGCGCCGGCTCGCCGGCTCTGTGGGTCTCACTCTCGCGATCGACCCCGCCGAGACGCCTCTGTCCGAGGCGATGGGCGAGCTCGGGATGAGGGAGGGTTTCGACGTTGGTTTCGAGATGTCAGGAAAGCCGTCTGCTCTGCGCTCGATGCTGACCGCGATGTGCCACGGAGCCAAGATAGCCATGCTCGGGCTGCCGAGCGAGCAGTTCGCGATCGACTGGGGCCACCTCGTCACCAACATGATCACCCTGAAGGGGATCTATGGTCGGGAGATGTTCGAGACCTGGTACTGGATGTCGGTGCTGGTCAACGCTGGACTCGACGTCTCCCCCGTTATCACGCACCGCTTTGGCTGCGAGGAGTACGAGAACGCCTTCAGCGTCGTGCAGGCGGCCGAGTGCGGAAAAGTCGTTCTCTCCTGGGCCGAGCGGTAGGAGAGAGGCGATGCTCGGCGAGGTGAGGGTTGCGCTCAGGACTGAGCTCGAAGAGATAGCCGCCCAGGGGCTGTACAAGCACGAACGCGTGCTCGCCGGCCCGCAATCGGCGCGGATCACCGTCGCCGGGGCCCCCTCGGGCAACGCCGAAGTGCTGAACCTCTGCGCCAACAACTACCTCGGGCTCGCAGACGACCCGCGGCTCGTGGCGGCTGCCAGGACCGCCCTCGACACCTGGGGCTACGGACTTGCCAGCGTCCGGTTCATCTGTGGGACCCAGACGGTGCACAAGCAGCTCGAGCACGCGATCTCGGACTACCTCTCGACGGACGACACCGTCTTGTACTCGTCGTGCTTCGACGCGAACGGCGGTCTCTTCGAGACTCTGCTTGACGAGCGTGACGCGGTCATCTCCGACGAGCTCAACCACGCCTCCATCATCGACGGCATCCGGCTCTGTCGTGCCTCGCGCCTGCGGTACGCCAACCGCGACATGGCTGATCTGGAGTCGAAGCTGCAAGCGGCCTCGTCGGCCCGGCGGAGGCTCATAGCCACCGACGGGGTCTTCTCGATGGACGGCTATCTCGCTCCCCTCGGCGACATCTGCGAGCTGGCGGAGCGCTACAACGCCATGGTGATGGTCGACGACTCCCATGCCGTGGGCTTCGTCGGGCCCTCTGGGAGAGGAACCCCGGAGCTTTATGAGGTGCAGGACAGGATCGACATCGTCACCGGCACGCTTGGAAAGGCGCTCGGAGGAGCGAGCGGCGGCTATACGAGCGGGCGCCAGGAGATAGTCGATCTGCTCCGGCAACGGTCCCGCCCATACCTTTTCTCCAACTCGCTGGCCCCCCCGATCGCTGCGGCGTCGATTGCTGCTCTCGAGCTGCTCGCGACCGACGACGAGCTGCGCTCACAGCTAAGACGCAACACGGCGTGGTTCCGTGCCCGCATGACCGAGCTGGGTTTCGATGTGCTCGAAGGGGACCACCCGATCGTGCCTGTCATGATCGGCGACGCCGCGCTGGCTTCGACCATGGCGGAAACGCTCCTTGTTCGCGGTGTGTACGTGATCGGATTCAGCTACCCCGTCGTGCCCCTCGGGAAGGCCCGCATCCGCACCCAGGTGTCAGCTGCCCACCGCATGGACGAGCTCGAACGCGCCGCCGACGCCTTCGCCGCGGTCCGAGACGAGCTCGCCTGAGACACCCAGTCCCGCCTGTCTTAGCGGATCGTGGCCCAGCCTTTGGCCAGGCCGTAGCTCACGACTCCGAGCGTGCCGACAAAGAACCCCACCGGCCACTGCGACTCATAGGAGGCGGCCACTGCCACCCAGGCCATCGCGAGGGCGATGAGCACGGAGAACACCATCGCCAACGACGGGCGCGCTGTGAGCAGGCGAGCCGCGGCGGCGGGTGCAATCATCAGGCTGAACATGAGGAAGGCCCCGACGACGGGTACGGTCATCGTGGTCGCGAGCGCCAAGATGACGAGAAAGCCCATCTCTACGCGAAACGTGCGAACTCCCCGGGCTTCGGCGACATCTGAGAGAACCGAGGTCAGCAGCAGTGGCCGGTAGAGCAGCGCCACACCGCCGATAGTGACGACTCCGAGCAGAGCTAGGGGGAGCAGCTCACTTGTGCTCACGCCCAGCACCTCACCGAACAACAGGGAGTAGATCTCGGGCGCGTACTCGGTGCTAAGGGAGAGGAACAACGATCCGAGACCGAGCAGCACGACGAGCGCGAGCGCAGTCGCGACGTCCCGGTGGCCCCGTCGACCAAGCCAGCCGATGCCGACAGCCCCGCCAAGCGCGAACACACCCAAGCCGAAGATGGTGCTCACGCCGATGAGGCTTGCTCCAGCTGCTCCTGCGAAGGCGCCCAGCGGCACCGCGTGCGCCGCAAAGGCCGAAGAGCGCATGACGGCGAAGTAGCCGACGACCCCCGCGATCACGGCTGCCATCGAAGCGGCTATCCAGGTGTCGATCATGAAACTCGAGAACACCGCTCAGACTCCGCCGCGGACTCGAGGCACCACCGGCTCTCGTCGGCGGCGCGGGCGATGCACTCCTGAGATCAGGTAGAAGACGAATATGAGCACCACGACGAAGAAGCTCACCGGCCAGCCGTGCCCCGCCGGCGGCCAGGAGAAGCTGTCGTAGGCAAGGAGTATCCCGAGCCAGGTTGCGCCGATCCCGACGAGCCCTGCTGTCACGATGGCGGCGCCGGGCCGCCTCGTCAACCGCAGCGCCGTCGCGGCCGGACCGATGAGCAGGGCGGTGCTGAGGATCGCCCCGATCGTGATCGCCGAGAGCGCGACCGCGAGGGACGTAGCCGCCAGATAGCACACTCCTACTACCCGGACCGGGACGCCGCGCGACGCGGCCATGTCCGGGTCGAGCGAGCTGAGCAGGAGCATGCGGTAGATCGGAACGATCGTGGCGAGCACCGCGAGGCCGCACAGGGCGGTGATCACGGCGGTGCTGTGGTCGATGACGAAGATCGAGCCGAACAGGACGGTGATGGAAGCGCCTGTGGTGCTCGAGCTGGTCGCGTCTAAGTAAAGAAAGAGCGCCGAGAGGCCGAGCGCGCCGCCAAGGACGATACCGGTCGCGACGTCTCGACTTCGCGCGCGCTGCACCCCGATCATCTCCATCGCAGAGGTCGCTGCCAGTCCCATGACAACAAAACCCCAGATCGGGTTCACACCGAGAAGAAACGCCCCCGAACCCCCCGTCGTGCTCACATCGGAGAACGCGTGCCCGGCAAATGCCTGCCCGCGGATGACGGTGAAGACACCTACGGGTGCCGAGACGATGGCGACAACCGCCCCGACGACGAGCGCGACGTGAACGGCCGAGCTGTCGAAGAATCCCGGCTCGAACACCGGTGCCAGGAAAGTGCCCACCTGCTCAGTTCGCGTCCGGCAAGACGTTGACGTCGTGGGTGGTCCCGCCTACCGCGACTCCGGTGACGGGGAGAACGAGAACTCGACCATGGAGCCGGACGACATCGACGTGCTGACCGTACAACGCGCTCAGCACCTCGCCGCGGATCACCTCGTTCGTCGTACCGCTCACGGCGCTGCCGTTGGCGATATAGACGATCCTGTCCATTACAGGCAGCAGAGTGTTCATCTCATGGGCCGAGATGAACACGGCGATGCCGAACTCGCGCGCGACCGTCGCAAGCAGGCCGACGACCTCGTGCGCACTCCCGATGTCCAGGTTTGCAAGAGGCTCGTCGAGCAGGAGGAGCTTGGGGCGGCTGATGATGGCATGGGCTATGAGGACGCGCTGCTGCTCACCGCCTGAGAGCGTGCCGACCCTCGAGCGTGCGACGGATGCCGCCCCTACCGCCAGGAGGACCTCGTCTACGCGGCGCTCCCGCTGGCGCGACGGGAGGGGCACCCCGAGGCGGTGCCCGTCGAGGCCGAGCGCGACGACGTCCCTGGCTCGAAGCGGCAGATCCGGATCCAGCAGGAACTTCTGCGGGACATAGCCGATCACCGGGTGGCGGCGGTCTCGCTCTCCGCCTGCGAGAGCCACCGAGCCACTGGTCGTCGCCTGCAGGCCGAGGATGACACGGAGCAAAGTGGTCTTGCCGGATCCGTTGGGACCGATCAGGCCGGTCACCTCGCCACTTCGAAGCGAAAAGGTGACGCCGCTCAGAACCTCCCGCCCGTCGAAGCGAACCGTGACGTCCCGTACCGCCAAGACCTCTTCGCGGGCAGGAGGTGGCGAATCAGGAGCCACGTCGGCTCCAGCCGTGACGCGAGATCGGGGCGCGACCGGCTCCGGGGCTGTGACCGGCTGGGTGGGCTCGGGGGGCTCGGGGGGCTCAGTGAGATTCACAGACTGTAAGTCGAGACCTTCTCCGTCAGCGCCTTTAGCAGCGCCTTTACCTCGGCGAGCATCCAGGTCTGATAGTCGTAGCCGGGCGTCGGCATGGTCTCGTACACAGCCACCACAGGAATCTTCGCGTGCCTCGCGTCTGCGAGAAAGCTTTGCGTCACCGAGTCCGTCACCTGCTCGTTGTACAAGAAAGCCTTCACCTCATGGTGGCTGAAGAGGCTTTCTTCGAACGAGACATTCTGCGGCGCCAGATCCACGCCATTCATGATGTCTTCCTGCAACGACCACGGCGTCCGGATCACCACGCCTGCAGCCTGCAGCATGTAGTCGCCCACGGGCTCACTCACGGCAACCGGTGCTCCGGCAAATGTGTGCTTCAGCTTCGCAATAGCCTGGTACCACCCTCGCAGCGATGCGATGAAAGTCCGGGCGTTGCTCTCGAACAAGGCCGCGTGGTCAGGCTCTATTGCCGCGAGATCAGCCGCAATGGCACGTGCCACGAGCGGCATCGTAGTTGGCTTGTACCAAAGGTGAGGATTGGGAGTGCTGTCAGGAAGGCCCAGGAGGCTCTGCACGTCGACGACCTTGCGCTTGGCGTTCGGCGAAGCGGCTTCGATCTTGTTCATGAAAGTGTCGTAGCCGGCCCCGTTCTGGATCACCACTGATGCACTGCTCACCTCCTCGGCGACGAGCGAGCTTGGCTCGAAGCTATGCGGATCGGTGTCCGGGTTGCTCATGACGGCGGTGACGCTGACAAAACGCCCACCGATTTGGGACGCAACGTTGGCGTACTCGTTTTCGGCGCCGACAACCCGTATGACACCCGACTTGACTGTCGTGCCAGTGCTCCCGCAAGCCGTCACAAGGAGACTGAGGCCGGCAAGGACTGCCAGACCCAGCAGCGAGCTCTGCTTGCGCCGGCCTTCGTCGCGGCCCTCTGGTCCGTCGCCGGGCCAGCCAGGCACTTCACCTAGTGATCCCCGACTCGCAGATCTCATAGTAAGAATAATAATCATTCTCACCCGGTGCTCGGGCGACGCACCGCGAGGAGGGGGTCACGGAGCTGACCCGTCCCGGTAGACAATCGGTGCGGTGTGACCTTAAGCAGCAGAGAGGCGGCCCCGGGCTCACCTGCTACGTTTCAGGGCTCCGTCAGCAAGCGCGTCCGCGGCCTCGCTCAGTCGCAGGGCGACGACGTCGAGACGCCGCAGGAGCTCCCGCTGCTTGAGGGTTTCCCCGTCGAAAGGAGCGGAGAAGAGCTCGGCGAGCTGCTGCTGGTAGAGCCGCCGGGTCTGACCGGCAGCCTTTTTCGTAGTCAGCGTCGCGTGGCGCGCCGCATCCCGAGGTCCGGTGAGCTCGGCGAGTGCCGGGCGGAGGCTTTCGAGCCCGGCCACTATCGCGTGCGTGAGCGGAAGAGCGCTTCCCAGGTGCTCGGGCTGGTACAAGTCTACCTCGCGCACGAAGTCCCTCAGGTTGTCGAGCACGTCGTCGATCGAACGCGAGAGGCGGAAGAGATCCTCTGCGTCTACGGGGGTGGCTAGAACTCGACCGAGCTCGGCGACCAGCTCGGCGCGCGCGTCATCCCCGTCGTGCTCGAGTCGACGCATCGTGTCACGCGCCAGCGATGTAGCGACCTCGTCCGCCGCGAGGGACTCGACCAGCCTCGCACCGCCCAACGCGCAGTCAAGCTGAATGCGGAGCAACTCGACGAGCTCCTCGGCGGAGCGACCGGTCAAGTCTCGTGCAAGACGAGTTACCGAGCGCGCGATGACACCGTGTCTGACAGATCTCATATCAGCCTCGTGATTCCTCCGCCAAGTGCAGCCAACGCGATGCTCACCGGAAGCGTCATGGCCCAAGCGCCCGCGATGCGGGTGGCCGCCGGCCAGCGGACACGGGTCCGCGACTCGCTCGCCCCTGCGCCGATCAAAGCTCCGGTGACGGACTGGCTCATGGTGACCGGGAGTCCCATGAGGCCGGCGCCCATGACTACGGCAAAGGAGCACGACTCGGCCACGAGAGCATGACGAAGGTGAACCGCGAGTATGTCCTTGCCGAGGCTCTCCGAGATTCGTCGCAGGCCCAGGAGAGCTCCGCCGCCAAACAGGAGTGCCATGAGCACACCAAGCCAGAAAGGGTCTCTCACTGCGCTCCCGGTCGCAGCTCCGGCCGCAACGGCGAAGATGGCGAGCATCTTTTGCCCACCATTCGCGGAGTAAGCAAGGCACTGCAAGGAGAAAGCCAGGCCATGTAGGCGGCGAGCCCGTCTCGTGACCTGCGAGCCTCCCACTGCCCGAAGCGCCACCCGGGCCGCGACGAACGCGAGAGCGACGCAGAGGAGAGGCGCGGCTGCACCAAACGCAAGTACCGTCAGCAGTGTCGAGTCGCTCAAAGGCAGGCCCGCGCCAAGTCCGGCTCCGGTGATTCCGCCGATCAAGGCAAGTGTGAGGCTCGTCGGCAGGCCGAAGCGCGTAAGCCCGAAGACCACGGCCATCGCCGACAGCGCCGCCACGAGGACAAGGCGGTCCGCACTGGCGCCGCTGAGCGGCACAAGGTGGTGCGCCAGTGTTGTCGCGACGCCGGTCCCGAACAAAGTGAGCGGCCCCACCAATACGGCCACCATCAGCACTGCCAAGCTGGTCAGTGGTCGCAAGCCGGGTACCCTCAGGCCAGCCGAGAGGATGGAGCTCCCGTCATTGGTCCCGGCTACGACGGCGAAGACGACTGCCACTACGACTAGTGCATCCCTCACGGCCTCATCGGCACTTTGCTCCTCGGCTTCAGGTCACGGCGTTCACTTGTTGTTTACCATTAGGTAAGGTCTGATTCATGTGTTGTTTACCCTATCACCACCGTTCATTCATTTAGGCGCGCCTCAGGAGAGACTCTCCGTCGCCACACGTAGAATCGACTAGGAGCCGCTCCAACTCTTCGGACGGCCTATACGACTGGGGTGTCTCATGGCGAGGGCGCACGGCACGGCCGCAGGGCTACAAGAAGACGACCTCGAGATGCTCCGCAAGGAGTTCGAGGCTGACCCGTCGCTTCGGCTGCTGCAGAACGCGGTCACTCGCGTGAGCGTCGACGACGTGGCAATCGACCGCACGATCGTCAACGAGGCTGACCACTCGATGTCGGCTTCGCTCGACGACTGGAAGGCGACGAGCCAGGGAAAGAGCGGACGCTGCTGGCTGTTCGCGGGCCTCAACCTTCTGCGGGCGGGGACGATGACCAAGCTCAACGCTCGCGACTTCGAGTTCTCCCAGAGCTACGTGATGTTCTGGGACAAGCTCGAGCGAGCTAACTACTTCCTGCAGGCGATGATCGAGACGGCTGCGCGCGACATCGACGACCGGACGGTCGCGTTCCTGCTCGACTCCGTGGCCAACGACGGCGGCCAGTGGAACATGTTCGTCGCTCTCGTGGACAAATACGGCTTGGTCCCCAAGGCCTTCATGCCAGAGACGCAGAGCTCCTCGGAGACGGCCCGGATGAACTCCCTGCTTCGTCGGGTGCTGCGCAAGGGAGCGCTTTCGCTCAGAGCCGCCACTCGGCAGGACCCAGACGCAGCTCGCGAGGTAAAGGCCGACGCTCTCCAGGCCGTCTACCGCATCCTTGCCATCCATCTCGGTACGCCGCCGCAGCAATTCCTCTGGCAGTGGCAGGACAAGGACAAGCAATTTCACCGAGACGGCCTGCTGTCCCCGAAGGAGTTCGCCGCTTCCTACGTCACGGTGCCTCTCGACGATTATGTGTCCCTCGTGCATGACCCGCGCCCGTCCAGCCCGCTCAATAGGACCTACACGGTGGAATACCTCGGCAACGTCGTCGGCGCGCCGCCCGTTACCTACCTGAACGTCGAGATCGCAGTCATGAAAGACCTAGCAGCCCGGGTGATCGAATCAGGCGAGCCCGTCTGGTTCGGCTGCGACGTCGGCAAGATGATGAGCAACGACTACGCCCTGTGGGACGCCAAGCTCTTCGACTACGAGGCCGTCTATCGCACCTCACTCGAGCTCGACAAGGCCGATCGTCTCCTCGCGCACGAGTCGCAGATGACGCACGCGATGCTTTTCACAGGCGTGGACCGGCTGGACGGCGTCCCACGACGGTGGCGAGTCGAGAACAGCTGGGGCGCCGACCGCGGCCGAGAGGGTTTCTACACCATGAACGACAGCTGGTTCGACGAGTACCTGTTCGAGATCGCCGCCCGCCGGGAGATGCTGCCGCCCGAGCTGCAGGCGGCGCTGGATCTCGAGCCGACAGTCCTGCCAGCCTGGGATCCGATGGGATCCCTCGCTCGCTGAGCCCGCCGGCCCTGACCTCTGCTCGGCTGGGGGAGCGCCTCGCTGAAGTGCGGTCCTGGACTCTCCGCGCAAAGCTGTCCGAACTGCTAGCTGGGCGGCGGGTGCAATCTCACTGCCTGCAGCCCTGGCGATCGGACGCCCGTGATCACTCGCCGGCGTTCGCGGCGATGACGGTCTGGCGCTGCCGCGCGTAGCCGCGGCGCTCCTCGAGTAGGGCGCCGGCGGCCTCGAGCGCGGCGCCAACCGCGTCGATTGGCGCGGTGTGGTCGGGCGCGCTGGCAACAGAGCCCACGAGGAACTCCTGCAGCGTGCCCGGCCCCGCCGAACAGGACAAGGGCTGCCTACTCTAGTCTGCCCCGGCTGTCGGGATTCCAGCGCGCCATGTCCCGACAGTAGCCCCTCATGACATTGCCTGACATCTGGAGGCGTGCCCGCAGCCGGTCCGGCCGTCACACTAATCACCGTCTGTCACCTGCAGACCGAATCTGGACCTGGATAGGACGCAAGCGGCGTTGGGCATGGCGGGCGCGACCTGGCATGATCTCGCGGGTGACGAGCAGATCCGCCGCGGCGCAGCACCTGGGTGACCTTGCGTTGCTGCGGCGCGCTCGCGACCGGATCGACCGCGAGTACGCCCGGCCGCTCAACGTCGAGGTGCTCGCCCGCGGCGCGCACATGTCGGCCGGGCACTTCAGCCGCCAGTTCCGACTCGCCTACGGCGAGTCGCCGTACAGCTATCTAATGACTCGGCGCATCGAGCGCGCGATGGCGCTGTTGGGTCGGAGCGACCTCAGCGTCACCGGGGTCTGTTTCGCGGTCGGCTGCACGTCGCTCGGCACCTTCAGTACGCGCTTCATGGAGCTGGTCGGCATGCCGCCCAGCGTCTATCGGCGCCACACGGCCGGCGCGCCGGCGGGAATACCTCCGTGCCTGGCGAAACAGCTGACCAGACCGATCAGGAATCGAGAAGCGCTGATTCCCAAACCGGCCTTAGTGTGACCCCATGGACCTAGTTATTCACACGACCCCCCTGCCGCATGCAGATCCCGAGGCCTCTCTGGCTTTCTATCGCGACACCCTCGGCTTCGAAGTCCGCACCGACGTCGGATCCGGCACGATGCGCTGGATCACTGTCGGCCCCGTCGACCAGCCGGGCACGTCGATCCTTCTGGCGCCGCCGGCCGTCGACCCCGGCATCAGCGACGACGAGCGCCGCACCATCGCCGAGATGATGGCCAAGGGCACCTACGGCTGGATCATGCTGGCCACCAAGGACCTCGACGGTACCTTCGAGCAGGTGCAGGCAGCCGGCGCCGAGGTCGTCCAGGAGCCGGTAGAGCAGCCGTACGGCATCCGCGACTGCGCCTTCCGTGATCCGGCCGGC
>CAZAMA010000062.1:0-16013 GCA_964485645.1 uncultured Acidimicrobiaceae bacterium
TGAAGAGGTAGGGACCGTTCGTGTTGCACATCATCCAGGGCATTTTGGCCGGCCTCGAAGGGATGATCTGGGTGATCATCGGAGACGATCCGGGCGGGCTGGCGGCGAAGAAGTAGCCGTTGCCGTAGGTGATCGGGCCGGGGGTCGGAAGGTAGTCAGAGGTGTTGGGCACCACTTGCACCACATTGCCTGTTGCAGCCGCGATCTCGGTGATTGACCGTCCCGTGGTGTTGGTAACCCATAAGTCAGCGCCATGAGAGGCGAGCCCGCTCGGGGTCGCGAACTGGTAGCTCTGACCCGAAAGGGTGGCCTCCCACTTCATCGTGGTCGCGTAGATCTCCGTGACTGTGTTGGATGCACTGTTGCTCACGAACAAGTGGTCGCCTACGCAGGTGATTGCTGTGGGGTGGTCAAAGCCGAACGCCCTGCCCGAGGCGGTCCCGAGGGATCTACCGGTCGCCGCGGATATCTTCGTCACCACACCGCCGGCACTTAGGACGTAAAGGGCGGAAGCCCCAGCAGTGGTGAGCGCGACAGGAGCGGCGAACCGGTACGCGCGCCCGGCGAAGGTTCGCACCGAGATTGTCCGGGAGAGCGAGATCTCAGTCACTCCGGCGCGGGCGTTGGCAACATAGAGATCCTTGCCGATTGCCTGGAGTGCCGTCGGCTGGTTCAGCTCGTACCGGGCACCGCTGAAGATTCGAACCAAGGCGCCGTTGACCGCGTTCACCTCGGTGATCGAGTTGCCGGCCCGGTTGGCAATGAACAGGTCGTTGCGGATGGCGGCGACTGCATCGGGCGCGTTGAAGCCGTACGGCCCGGTGAGGACCGAGCGAACCGCCTCCGGCCGAGCTGAGGCGGCGGCCGGCGCCACTTGGAGCAACACGGGCGTCATCAAGCCCGCGATCCCCGCGACGATTGCCGTCCAGAGCAAGCCGCGCCCCGAGGATCGCCTGTCGGTGACTATGGAGCTGAGCGACATATTGACCGCCTTCCGGTGTCAGAGCACGCATGGTGCCGCAGTGCCCGCCACGATCACGGTACCGCACCAGAGACGGTGAGTTTTCGTCGCGTGAACACGGCGGCGGACCGCACGACCTGGATAGGGCTACGCTATAGTGCCGTGGTCGACCCCACGCTCGCGAGCCCCGCCTCGGGAGACGAGAGAGAGCAGTTTCGAACCGGCACCCTGCGGCTCACTCCGCAGCCGTGTGACGGCGGAGCGGGGGGCGCATTAGCAGGAGTCGCGCTCCAGCCCTTGCTCGGGATCGGCGATCGCAGCACGGTCGGATACGAGACGGTGTTCAGATCAATCGGGGCCGCGCGCCCGGCCGCGAGCTTCGCCCGGGCGCTCGAGCTGGTGCCGGTAGTCAACCCCGCGGTACTTGTCGTCCCCGCGACAGAGGCACTGTTCAGCGAGATCGGCGACCAGCTTGCAGAACTGACCGCGGCGGCGGGCGTCATGCAGAGCGAGCTCGTGTGGCTCCTGCCGCTCGGTGGCTCAGAGCGGGACCGGGTGATGGAGCGGGCGCGCTGGCTCACGGACATGGGCTTCGCGCTGGCTCTCGACGGAATGGAGCTTGCGGCGCTCGCGGATGCTGAGGTGGCTGAGCTCACGCCTAGCTTCGCGCTGCTCGCGCAAGGGCTGGCAGAGCGAGTCTCGATCGAGCCACGTGCCAGGGCAGAGGTGTCCGCTCTCATGTCGTACTTCGGCAGGCTCGGTACGCGCACCGTCGCGCGGGGGGTCGACGACGAGAACACTGCTCGGCTCTGGCTCGAGCTCGGCCTGCAGTTCGGGACGGGTCGCTTTCTCCAAGCCCCCGTAGTTCTCGAGCCGAGTCTGGCCGAGCCAGGAGACGAGATCGTCAACGGCTCGTGGTTCCGTCAGCGAACGGTCCGCGTAATTGGGAGACAGGACCGAGATACTATCCCGGTGTCCTTCGCGCCGCTTCCGCGAAGCACCGGGCCCGCCGGGGACCGCGAGTTCGCCCGCTTTCTCGGCGAGGCCGCGCGCACCATGCAAGCGGAGCATGATCCGCACAACATTCTCGAGACAGTTGCAGATCTTGTGACCCGCGTCATGCCGGTAGACCGTCTGGCGATCTTCGAGGCCCGATGGGACAGCTATACGTTACGCCCTCGCATCGTCGTGGGCGACGGCCTCGACGGCCTGAAAGACCTCGAAGACCTCATGGGTGCCGGCATCACGGGCTGGGCCTTCCTGCGCGGCGAGCCGTACAACTGCGGTGACACCTTTGCCCACGAAGCGGCCGCCCATGTTCCAGGAAGCGACGGAGGACGGCGAGAGGAGTCGATGGTGGTGGTCCCATTGGTTGCGGGTGATCACCGGCTCGGGGTGCTCGACGTATGGCGCGATGGCCTTGACAGGTTCAACCACGATGACGTGGAGCGCTGCGCTCTCATCGGCTATCTCGCCGCCGCAGCCTGGCGCAATGCTCGACTGTACGAAGAGCTGGAGCAGCGCGTCATCACCGACAAGCTGACAGGCCTTCTCAACAAGCGGTGGTGGGACGAGCTGGCGCCGCGAGAGGCCGCCCAGGCTCTGCGCCACGGCTCCGAGCTGGCGATTCTTCTCGTGGATCTGGACAACTTCAAGCTGGTCAACGACAACTGCGGGCATGCGGTCGGCGACTTGACGTTGCGTAACACCGCACGCGTGCTTGCAAGTGCGCTGCGATCGGGCGACGCGGCTGTGAGATTCGGAGGCGACGAGTTTCTCCTCGTTCTGCACGGCACCGGTATCGACGGCGCGCAGCTTGTAGCAGAGAAGGTGTGCGAGATGCTACGCGCC
This sequence comes from uncultured Acidimicrobiaceae bacterium, assembly GCA_964485645.1. Taxonomy (GTDB): domain Bacteria; phylum Actinomycetota; class Acidimicrobiia; order Acidimicrobiales; family Bog-793; genus JAKACA01. Next base: position 2,813 of record CAZAMA010000062.1, read on the forward strand.
CTACCTCCTTCGTGTGAGGGGATCAGCGCGCTCACGGCATCGGTCGGCATCGCGACATTCCCCACGCATGGCTCGTCGCTCGAGGACGTGGTGCGCAAGGCCGACGTCGCCATGTACCAGGCCAAGGCAATGGGAAGAGACCGGATCGTCGTGGTCAGACCCGGCTGAGCCGAGCAAAAGCCTCCATCGGGCGATCATGGCGGCAACGGTCGTCCAGGCGCGGCAACATGGTGGGATGGACGTGCTCGTTGTCGCCGGCAGTACGAAGGTCCCCGACTACCTCCTGGCACGCAGCGGCCGCATCGTCGAGCTGGCCGGCAGGGAGGTCTCGGTGGAAGTGCTCGCTGACCTGCGAGCGCGCATCCCGCGGCGCGTCACAGTGGTCGGCCCCTTCTCGGCTGAGGTCGCTACATCCCTTCACCGCGCCGGCCTGCCGGTGAGGCTCCACACCGACGACGACGTGGGCCTGCGTCCAGGGCTTGGGGGAGTGGAGATCCTCCCTCTCACAGACAAGGGAGCGCCCATGGAGGTGGTCGGATCCCTCCTCGAGCTAGTGGGCAATACGCCGCTTGCTCGACTCGATCGCATCGGCAGGGACCTCCCCTGCCCGCTGCTCGCCAAGCTTGAATTTCTGAACCCGGGCGGGAGCGTCAAGGACAGGCCCGCGGTCGCCATGATCGAGAAAGCCGAACGAGACGGCCTTCTGAAGCCAGGCGGAACGATCGTCGAGGGCACTTCCGGCAACACCGGGGTGGGCCTGGCTGTAATCGCGGCCCGCCGCCGTTACAAGTGCATCTTCGTGATGCCCGACAAGATGGCCCCCGAGAAGATAGCTCTACTTCGCGCCTACGGCGCAGAGGTGGTCGTGTGCCCCAGCGCGGTGCCGCCAGATCACCCCGACTCCTACTACTCGGTGACCGCCCGCCTTGCCTCGGAGATCCCAGGGGCCTACCACCCAGATCAGTACCACAACCCGGAAAACCCGGACTCGCACATGCGGTCAACCGGCCCGGAGATCTGGCGGCAGACGGCCGGACGGGTTACGCATTTCGTCGCGGGTATCGGCACGGGTGGGACGATTACCGGCATTGGCCGCTTTCTGAAGATGCAGAATCCTCACGTGCAGGTGATTGGAGCCGACCCGGAGGGCTCGGTGTACTCGGGCGGGTCGGGTAGGCCGTATCTGGTGGAGGGCATCGGCGAGGACTTCTGGCCGAGCACCTACGATCCCGACGTCGTCGATCGCGTCGTTATGGTCCGTGATACCGACTCCTTCCTGACTGCGCGCCGCGTCGGAGTGGAAGAGGGCATTCTCGTCGGCGGTTCAGCCGGGACGGCTCTTTGGGCAGCACTTCACCTCGGTCCGGAGCTCCACGGCGACGACGTCGTGGTCACCCTGATCCCCGACTCAGGCCGTGGATACCTGTCGAAGCTGTACAACGACGAGTGGATGGCAGACCACGGCTTCCTCCGGGCACTCGGCCAGACCGTGGCAGACCTGCTCGAACGAAAAGGGGCGAAGCTGCCCGAGCTGATCCATGTGCACCCTGAGGACAGCGCCCGGGACGCCATCGAGATCATGAGCGAGTTCGACGTCTCCCAGCTGGCGGTGGTACAGGCGGAGCCCCCGCTGGCCGAGGCCGAGGTAGTCGGGGCGGTGTACGAGCGCGACCTGATGCAGCGCGCGTTCAAGGACGCCTCGCTCTTGGATCGGCCGGTGCGCGAGGTCATGAGCCCGCCGCTACCCACTATCGGCAGCGGCGAGAGCGTCGAGCTCGCGGTTCATCGCCTCGAGGAGTCATCGGCGGTGCTGGTGATCGACCGCGGGCATCCGGTAGGCGTGCTCACGCGAACAGATGCGCTCGGGTTTCTTGCTTTGACGGGCCGAATCACCGAGCCGGTGCGATGAGCGGCGGTCCTGGCTTCGAGACGCTCGCGATTCACGCCGCCCAGCCGCCCGATGCTTCCACGGGCGCTGTGATCCCGGCGCTTCACCTGGCCACCACTTACGCGCAGGAGGCCGTCGGAGTTCACAAGGGCTTCGACTACAGCAGAACGGGCAACCCGACCCGTTCCGTGCTCGAGGCAACACTGGCCGCTCTCGAGGGTGCCACGCGGGGCTTCTGTTTCGCCAGCGGGATGGCGGCTGAGGATGCGGTGCTGCGCGGCCTTCGTCCTGGCGACAACCTCCTGATCCCGAACGATGCCTACGGAGGAACTTGGCGCCTGATCACCCGCGTCTATGGAGCGCTGGGCATCTCCGCCACCCCGGTCGATCTCACTAATGCCGAGGCGGTCGCGAGCCAGTGGCAGCCTTCGACGAAGCTCGTATGGGTGGAGTCACCCAGCAACCCGCTCCTGCAGGTCGCCGACATAGGCGCCATCGCCGAGATCGCGCACGAACACGGCGGGTGGTGCATCGTCGACAACACCTTCGCCACGCCCTACCTGCAGCGGCCGCTGGTGCTTGGCGCCGACGCAGTCGTGCACTCGGCGACCAAGTACCTCGGTGGCCACTCCGATGTCGTCGGTGGCGCTGTCTTGACGAGCGACCCGGCGCTTTGCGAGCAGCTCGGCTTCATCCAGAACTCGGCCGGGGCGGTGCCAAGTCCCTTCGACTGCTATCTCGTGCAGCGTGGGCTCAAGACCCTCGCGGTCCGCATGGAGCGTCAATGCTCGAACGCCACCGTCATAAGCGACTTCCTCGCTGAGCATCCGGCCGTCTCGCAGGTTCTCTACCCGGGTCTGGCTTCACACCCCGGACATGTCCTCGCCCGCCGTCAGATGCGTGCCTTCGGCGCGATGGTGTCCTTCGTGCTCAAGGGGGGCGAAGCCGTCGCCGTCGAAGCGGCCAGACGAACCGAGCTGTTCACCCTGGCCGAGTCGCTCGGGGCAGTCGAGTCCCTGATCGAGCATCCTGCCAGGATGACTCACGCCTCTGTCGCCAGTTCACCGCTCGCCGTTGATCCGGCATTGCTGCGTCTCTCCGTAGGTCTGGAGTCGGTCGGCGACCTGATCTCTGATCTCTCCCAGGCCCTCGCCTGAGCCGCCAGCGTCTTTCTCATGAGCCGCCAGCGTCTTTCTCATGAGCCGCCGGCGTCTTTCCCGTCGATCGGCGTGAGGCTAGGGCTGGGCCGGACCTGGTGTCAGGGACTATCTCAGCCGGCGTGCAGGTTACGCCCTGGCTGCACCGCAAGCAGGAGCCCTCAGTCGTCGACCATGAGGTGGGAGTCGACCATCTCTAGGTAGTTCCCCCATGCCTGCCGGACTGCTTCGCGATGAGCGTCGAGCTCACCATCGACGGCGGCCCGGTAGCTGTTGCGGGCGTCGTTCACGTTCCGCAGGTAGTCGTCGCGCGCGATCGCCATGTTCTCGTTGTACGTCTTGCGAACTTGGGCAGCGGTCTCGTTGTAGGTCGCGCGCGCCTGGGCGACGATGTCTCGCCTCATGGTGGAGGGAGCGTTCGCGACGGCTTGCTTGTAGAGGGCCCAGGCGTCGTCGATCTGCTGCCCGTGGGTGCTCTCGGCGGCTGACTGCATGCTCTCGTAGGTGACCCTGGCGGGATCGAGAGCCGTCTCGAAGGCCTCCCAGGCTCGCTCGACGGCTTCCCGGTATATCTCCCAGGCGTCGTCGATGATGCCAAGGTACTGGTTGCGCGCCTCTAGGTCTGCCGCCCTTGTGTCAGCGTCCTTCGCCATCCAGCGTCCTCCTCCCGATCACAAAAGCTAGCGCAACCGCTTGGCGGTGGGCCATATGGCGCCGCTCCAGCTCGCCCGCATAGTCCCTCGTCCACGGCGCTGCGTAGCCGACCCGTCACTTCGCGTGACAGCCTACAACCGTCGGAGCCCTCGATGGAAGGCAATGGCCGGCGCCACCCGTGCGAGCTGTCCCCGATGTAGCGGCGCGGATCGCGCCTCAAGCTTTCTCGAGGGCACGCCGGCTCTCTGCCAAGGCCCGGCGCGCGGTGTCGGGATCTGTCCGGCGCAGCCGCTCCAGGTCGTGATGGGCAGCTTCAATTGCTTCCAGCCAGGGTGAGGGAGAGCGGGGAATCGCCTGGCCCGAGGAAAAGGACCGCTGCGCTGCCCACGAGCAGTGCAGCTCCTCCGCGGCCCGCGTACAGGCCACGTACAGCAGCCTCCGCTCCTCGGCGAGTGCATCCGCGTCTTTGGCGTGGGCAATCGGTACGTATCCGAGTTCGAGACCCGTGAGAAACACGACCGGCCACTCGAGACCCTTGGCCCGGTGAAAGGTCGTGAGCTCGACGGCGTCGCGGCGCCTGAGCCCGGCCTCGGCTGCCTGCGAGGCTTCCAACCAGCTGCGGAACCCAGCACCGGTGGCAGAGGAGTCTTCCGTCAGGTAATCACCCGCGAGGCGCGCGAGGGCATCCAGGTCCAGCTGGACCTCGGAGAGCGACGATCCATGCTCACGGCTCCTCTCGTCCTCACTTGCAAGTGCGGTCGCCGTGAGGAGGTCTACACGCCAGGCTGCGAGCACTTCCCTGGTGGCGGCGCGCGCGACTGCTGCAAGGGCATCCTCGACCCAGGGCTTACCTAAGAGTGGGGAGGAGCCGGAAGCCTGGCAGGGAACCCCTCGGGCGAGGAGCGCCTCCTCGATCACGCGGAGCTGGGCGTTCGTGCGAGACAAGATGGCGATCTGCGACCAGCTCCTGCCTGGCCTCCTCGCTCGTCGAACCGCTTCGGCAACCCCGGCAGCCTCCGCGAGCTCGTCGCCATAGCTCGTCACCGTCGGTACCGGTCCCTCGGGTCTGGGACCTGCAGCTGGTACTGCGCGGCACTCACCAAGGACGGCACCGGCGACGGAGAGCACCTCGTGAGTCGAGCGGTAGTTGACCGACAGCGTGAGCACCGTAGAGCCCGCGAACTCGTCGGGAAATTCGGATATGGCGCGCGGGTTGGAGCCGTTCCAGGAGTAGATCGCCTGATTCGGATCGCCCACGACGCAGAGATCGTCGTTCGCACCGAGCCAGGCACGTAGCAACCGCTGCTGGGACTCGTTCACGTCCTGGTACTCGTCGACGAAGACATGACGAAAGCGCCAGTGGGCCGAGGCAGCAAAGCGAGGGTCGCTCAGCAGCAGGTCGGTCGTCCTGAGGAGGAGGTCCTCAAAGTCGAGCACCTGGCGGCGACTCTTCTCCAGCTCGTATGCCTCCCAGATCCACGCGACCTCCTCAGGAGCCCACGAGCCGCGGCGGCCGGCGACGGCAGCTGCGCGGACGAACTCGCCGGGAACCAGGCAGCGGGCTTTGGCCCACTCGATCTCGCTCGCGAGATCGGCCACCGACCGGTTTTCGCGACGGTGCCCCGCCGAGCCCCCTGCTCGGCGCTGGGCGGAGCCGGGACGGATCGAGACTCGAGAGCTCGCGATAACGTCCACGAGAATTCGGATTTTGGATCCGATGACAACAGGGGGGCGTCGACCCTGGTCCGACGCGAGACGCTTCAGCTCGGCGAGCGCGACGGAGTGGAACGTTCCGGCCGTCACGCTTTCGGGCAAGCCGAGCCTCGCGAGTCGCGACTGGAGCTCTCCTGAGGCCTTGCGAGTGAAGGTGAGGGCAAGGACGTGGGCAGAAAGGGCCGAGCCCTCCATCACTCGCCAGGCGATGCGCCTCGTCAGCACCCTTGTCTTGCCCGAGCCAGCACCCGCGAGAACACACAGCGGTCGCCCTCGCGTCGTGATCGCCTCTACCTGCTCCGGGTCGCACCCGGCAAGAAGGGCAGTCTCGCGGGGTGCCGTCGCGGCTTCAGAGCGAAACAGGTGAGTCATCGATGCTTGACGGTACAGCGAAGGTGTGTCAAGAGCGAGGAGAGGAGTGCCACTCGGGTATCTTGCTCGCAATGCTGACCTCTTTCGCTGGCGCGCAGCTATTTGGCGAGGCGTATGGCACAGGCGTCCCGGCTGTGCTCGCGCTCCACGGCTGGCGACGCGACCACCGGGACTTCGCTGGGGTCCTCAGCCGTCCCGAGCCGGCCATCGACTCGATCTCGATCGACCTGCCAGGGTTCGGCGCGACGCCGGCGCCCCGGGAGGTCTGGGGCTCGCGGCAGTACGCGCGGGCGCTCGTTCCCCTGCTCGACGAGATGGAGAGCCGAGTCGTCGTGATCGGTCACTCCTTCGGCGGGCGCGTGGCCGTCCATCTCGCAGAGCTGGCCCCACAGCGCGTCTCTGGCCTCGTCCTCACCGGGGCGCCCCTGTTTCGTGCTTCCGACGCGCGGAGGCGGTCACCGCTTTCCTTCCGAGCGGTCAAGCGACTCGCGGCGCTCGGTCTCGTCTCAGAGCCGCGACTGGAACAGAGCCGCCAGCGCCACGGCTCGGCCGACTACAAAGCCGCTACTGGCATCATCAGGGACATCCTCGTCAAGCTCGTTGCAGAGGAGTACAGCGAGGTCCTCTCCAAGATCGAGTGCCCGGTCGAGCTCGTGTGGAGTGATGATGACAGAGAGGTTCCCCTCGCAGTCGCCGAGAAAGTCCAAGGGGCGCTGCGCTCTCGTGCACACCTGGTCGTATGCGCCGGGGCCGGGCACCTGACGCCGCTGAGTGTGCCCGCGGAGTTGCGAGGCGCCATCGAGCGCTTGACGCCGTGACGGCGACAGCCGCACTCAGCCTCCTTGTAGCGCTCGGGGCTACCGGGGTCGGTTCCCTGCGCTGGCTTCGCATCGCCCAGCGTGAGCACTATCTCGCGGGCGCCACGACGCGCTTCGCCCTCCGCTGGTGGAGGAGCACACCGCTCGACCTCGCCCTCGCACTGGCAGGTCTCGCCGGTATCGCAGCCTCCGCATTCGTCGCAGCCTTTGCGCTGGTGCCGGCCGTGGTGGCTCTCGTCGCGCCGCGGCGCCTTGGGATCAAAGGACGAACCTCGAAGCTGAAATGGACCCGTCGACTGGTAACTCTCAGCTTGGCTCTGGCTGTTCTCGACGCGCTCGCCGTAACAGCTGGCGCGCTGTCGGCCGGCCTCAACGGCGCCGTGTTCGCGGCCGCGTGTCTGACACTTTTGAACCCGGGTGTGCTCGACGCAGCGCTCTTCGCGGCCCGCCCGCTCGAGACTCGTCTCGCCTCATCCTTTGTCCGCGAGGCGACCGCGAAGTTGCAGAGCATCGGCCCGACGGTGGTCGGCGTCACCGGCTCCTACGGAAAGACGTCGACGAAGGTCTATATAGCCCACCTGGTCGGCGCCGAGAGGGCAACGCTTGCGAGCCCTCGCAGCTACAACAATCGCGCTGGGCTCTCGCGCACGGTCAACGAGCATCTCGTGGCCGGAACAGAAGTGCTCGTGGCCGAGATGGGCGCATACGGCCCGGGCGAGATCGCGGCACTCTGCTCGTGGATGTCTCCAGAGATCGCCGTCATCACCGCCATCGGGCCGGCGCACTTGGAGCGGTTCAAGAGCCTTGAACGGACCCTGGCGGCAAAGGCCGAGATCACCTCTCGAGCCAGAGTCGCAGTACTCAACGTGGACGACGAGAGGCTCGCTGGTCTGGCTGCTCGACTGGAGGCCGAAGGCAAGCGGGTCGTACGGGCATCTGGGAGCAACTCGTCGGCCGACGTGGCCGTGCTCGCGGTCTCCGGCAGGCTCGAGCTCCGCCTGGCGGGAGAGCTGATCGGGGCAGCGGCGGTCGCGGGCGCAGCGCGACCGGCGGCCACGTCGAACGTCGCATGCGCTGTCGCCGTGGCGCTGGAGCTCGGCCTCGACCCGAAGTCGCTGCTTCCCGGGCTCGGTACCCTTCCGGTGCCGGCCAACCGTCTCCAGCGGTACGTGGCAGGTGGAGGCTTCGTGGTGCTCGACGACACCTTCAACTCGAACCCGGCCGGAGCCAGGCTCGCCCTCGCCCGCTTGACGGCCGAGGCGCCAGACGGGCGTCGTGTGCTCGTCACGCCGGGCATGGTCGAGCTCGGTAGGACGCAGACGGAGGAGAACGCCGCTCTCGGGCAAGCCGCCGCGGCAGTCGTCTCGGACCTTGTCGTCGTCGGCCGTACGAATCGACGAGCCCTCGTGTCCGGAGCCCGAAGGGGGGACGGCACGCTCCCGGTCGTTGTCGTGGATCGACTCGGCGAGGCGGTCGCCTGGGTGCGAGAACGCCTCGGGCCCGGTGACGCCGTCCTCTACGAGAACGATCTGCCGGATCACTTTCCCTGAGAGCTGCCGCAGATGGCAAAGGCGCTCGCCTCGAACCGGAGGCGGGCCGCGGGAAACCCTTACGCGGCCCTGCCTGCCGCTAGAGTAATCGCCGCAATGAGTGCGACCAGGGGCCATCGGCCCGCCTTCGACGAACGCGGTGCGCTCGGGATCACAGGCGCCGTCGGCGCCCGCTCCGGTGGGGCCCCGGCCCGGATCGCCGTCGTCTTCGGCGGCCCGTCGCCTGAACACGACGTCTCGATCCTGACTGGGCTCCAGGTGCTGCGCGCGCTCAACCAGGTGCCCAACATCGGCGAGCTGCACTCGTTCTACTGGGCGAAGTCGGGCGAGTGGTTCGAGGTGGCGACGAACCTCGAGGCGGCCGCGTTCTTGGATGCTCCCTCTTCAGGGCGTCGGAGCACCACCTACGTGCGGGGATTCGAGGTCGCCTCGAAGTCGGACAGCTCCGCCGCGTTGCAAGGGGTCCCCGCCGGGGCAACCCCTCTCCGGCTGGTGCTGGGAAGCAGCGGGGGTTTCTTTGCCCAGAGCACTGGGCGGTTCGGGTCAAAGGAGCAACACGTCGGCGTGGACGCCGTGATCGTCTGCTGCCACGGCGGTCCAGGAGAGGACGGCTCCCTGCAGGGTGTCTTCGACCTTATCGGCCTGCCCTACACGGGTCCGAGCATGGCCGGGGCGCTCATCGGCATGGACAAGCTTGCCTTCAGCGCGCTGGCAGCGTCGGCGTGGATGCAGATGCTCCCAAGGGTTCTCGTGGCCGACTCGGTCCCGCCGCCAAGCTTTCCTGGGCCATATATCGTGAAACCTCGTTTTGGCGGCTCCTCGATCGGCATCGAGGTTGTGGCCGACTACGAGACCGCGCGGGCGCGCCTTCGTGCCAACCCTCATCTCAAGCGGGGGGCCGTGCTCGAGCCCTACCAACCGGACCTGTTCGACCTGCAGATCGGCGTCCGCCTGTGGCCCGACCCGCAGCTTTCGGCAATCGAGAAGCCGTTGCGGACCCAGGCCGGCGGCGAGATTCTCGGCTACTTGGACAAGTACGTCGGTCCCGAGGGTATGACGACAGCGCCGCGGGAGCTGCCGGCACGCATCAGCCCGGAGCTAGAACGGGAGCTCCGGACCGCGGCGCTCGAGGTGGCTCAGCTGGCGGGGGTGCGAGGTGTGGCTCGGATCGACTTCCTCTCCGACGGCGATGCCCTCTATGTGAACGAGATCAACACGATCCCTGGGTCTCTCGGTCGCCACCTGTGGATCGACCCCCCGCTTGCCTTCGCAAAGCTGCTCATGGACCTCCTCGGGGAGGCGATAGCCAGACCGTCGATCAGCTTCTCGGTTGCCGGAGCCGATGGCGCAGTCCTGCGGGGTGCCGGATCGATAAGCGGGAAGCTCGGCTGACAGCCGGCTCGTGACGTCATGGCTTTCTCTCGGCGGCTCCTTGCTCCGGGGGAGGAGATAGTTCTCGAGGCTCATCCCAACTGGTCGATCCTTGCTCCGCGTGCTGGCGCTCTCCTCGTCTGCGTCGCCGCTTCACTGGCGTTAGCCAGCCAGTGGACGGGGGCGCCGCTGTGGTTCGGGTTCGTACTCCTCGGGATCGTCGGCCTGGTCCTCCTGTTCGCGATCGCCAGGGTCATAAGCTGGCGATCCACGTATCTCGTGCTGACGAACATGCGCGTCGTATATCGCACCGGAGTCCTGCGCCGTCTCGGTCGTGAAATCCCCCTCGGGCGTGTTCAGGATGTCACCTACACCCAGAGCATCTTCGAGCGTCTCGTGGGGGCCGGGTCGCTGACAATCGAATCAGCCGGCACGAGCGGTCAGGAGCCGTTTCGAGACATAGCGAAACCCGCCGCCGTACAGTCGCTCATCAACCGGTTGATCGCCGGCTCGGCGCCGCGTTATGACACGACAGGAGCCGGAGGGTTCCCTCCTGTGCTACCACCGACCTCACCGCCGCGGACCGCACGGCGCGGAGGCGAGCCGCCACCGCCACCGACCTCACCGCCGCGGACCGCACGGCGCGGAGGCGAGCCACCACCGTCTGAGGTGCCTCCGTCCTCACAGCGCTCCTCTAGCGAGGACTTGAACCGGCTGCGCGAGCTTCTCGCTCTCGGCGTGATCACCGAAGCCGAGTATCTGACAAAGCGGTCCGAGCTTCTGGAAGGCGGTAGGTGGCCGTCGTGAAGGGTCCCCTCGCCGGCTTGCGCGTCATCGAGCTCGCAGGTATGGGGCCCTGCCCGTTCGGGGCCATGGTGCTCGGTGACCTCGGAGCTGACGTCCTCCGTATCGAGAGGACAGCTGCCATTCGGTCAAGCAGGCCCGAGGGTACTTCGCACGATCTCCTGCAGCGCAACAAGCGGTCGGTCGGGGTGGATCTGAAACACCACCAGGGCCTCGAGCTGCTGCTGCGGCTCGTGGAACGGGCCGATGCCCTCGTAGAGGGCTTCCGACCTGGGGTGACAGAGAGGCTCGGCCTCGGCCCAAAGGTCTGCCTCGCGCGCAACCCTCGCCTCGTATACGGGCGCATGACCGGTTGGGGACAGGACGGGCCGCTCGCGCACCGTCCCGGGCACGACATCGACTTCATCGCGCTGAGCGGCGCCCTTGGCGCGATTGGCCGCGCGGGCGACAGGCCCGTGCCGCCGTTGAACCTAGTCGGCGACTTCGGCGGCGGTGGGATGCTCCTCGCCTTCGGCGTGATGGCTGCCCTGTGGTCAGCGCAGCGCAGCGGTGAGGGCGACGTGGTCGACGCGTCGATGGTCGACGGATCTGCGCTGCTCATGACGATGGCGTGGGCGTTTCGCGCCGCGGGGGAGTGGAACGACGAACGCGGCACAAACCTCTTGGACTCCGGCGCACCCTTCTACGAGGCTTATGAGTGCTCTGACGGCAAGATGATCGCGGTCGGCGCCCTCGAACCGGAGTTCTACGCGCAACTTCTGGCAGTGATGGGTCTCCCACCGGAGGCAGAACCGTCCCAGATGGACAGATCCCGGTGGGAGGCGACCAAGCGGCGCTATGGCGAAGTGTTCAAGCGGCGTACCCGCGACGAGTGGATGACGCTCGCGGCAGAGACGGACGCGTGCCTGCAGCCCGTCCTGTCGATGTCCGAGGTGGCGGAGAACGGCCACAACCGCGCCCGCGGCACCTTTCTCGAGGTGGACGGCGTCCTGCAGCCTTCACCTGCGCCCCGGTTCGCCCGGCGCACCACGGCGTCGCCCAAAGGTCCCCGGTGGCCCGGGGAGGGCGGAAGAGAAGCTCTTCTTGACTGGGGCGTGTCGGAAGAGCGCGTTGACGAACTCTTGCGGACCGGTGTCGTCCGCTCCTGCGAACCGGGCTGCTGAGAGCTTGAGCTCAGACGAGTTCGAGCGACGGGAGGCGCTGCGCTGGAGGTAGCCTCGTGCGGTGGCAGGAAGCTTTTTCATCGCGACCTTGGGTTGCCCGAAGAACGAGGTCGACTCGGAGAAGCTCGGCGGCCTTCTCAGATCTGCGGGATACTTCGAGACGAGCGAGCCGGCCCAAGCCGATCTCGTCGTCGTGAACACCTGCGCTTTCATCGAGCCCGCGCGCGAGGAGTCGATCGATGCGATCCTCGAACTGAGCGCGCTGCGTCGTCCAGGCGCGCGCCTCGCGGTGACCGGGTGCCTGGCCGAGCGCAGCGGGCGCGAGCTGGCTGAGGCCTTGCCAGAGGTCGACGTAGTGGCGGGGTTCGGTATGGACTTCCTCGGCGAGGTTGCCACAGGCTCGAAGGATGACAGCTCGTCGTCGCGGCTCGGTCCGCCATCGAGGCCGGTCCGCCTGCTCGGGCGAGGTGAGGTTCCATCCTTCGACCTTCTCGAGCTGCCACGCCCTGCTGCGAGCGCGCCGTGGGCCTACGTCAAGGTCGCCGAAGGGTGCGACCGCCGGTGCGGCTTCTGCGCGATCCCGTCTTTTCGCGGTAGACAACGATCGCGGACAATGGCTTCCATCCTCTCGGAGGTCGAATCTCTCAATGTGCGTGAGATCGTGCTTGTCGCCCAGGACCTCGCCTCTTTCGGTCGGGACAGGTCGGGCGATCGGACGCAGCTGAGCGCAACGGGCAAGCGAGGCGACGTCGCGGCTGCCGGGGATATCTCGAGCCTCGTGAAGGCGGTAGCGGAGCGGGCTGAGCGGGTGAGGCTTCTCTATCTCTACCCATCGTCGCTCAGCGACGGCCTGATAGAGACGATCGCCGGCACTGGCGTCCCTTACTTCGATCTCTCGCTGCAGCACGTCTCCGCCCAACTCCTTCGGAAGATGCGGCGATGGGGGAGTGGCGGGAGGTATCTGGAACGGATCGCGCAGATACGGTCCGTCGCCCCCGACGCGGCACTGCGCTCCTCCTTCATCCTCGGCTACCCCGGTGAGACCGAGGAAGATCAAGACGCGCTCCTCAGCTTCCTCGCTGAGGCGGAGCTGGATTGGGTGGGTTTCTTCACCTTCTCGCGCGAGGTCGGAACCTATGCCGCCGCTCTTGACTGCCAGGTTGAGCCTGAGCTCGCCCTCGAGCGGCTACGCGAGTGCGCGGAGCTGCAGGAGGAGATCACGGCACGCAGGAGGCGACAGCTCGTGGGCGCGACAGTATCGGTGCTGGTGGATCGAACCGGGGTTGGGCGCAGCTTCCGAGAAGCGCCCGAGATCGACGGGATCGTGCGAGTACCTGCGCGGCTGGAGCCAGGAGCCTTCGCCGACGTTCTCGTGACCGGCGCGGCTGGCCCAGATCTTGTCGCGAGAGCTGTGGGGCTCACGCCCGAGGACTCCCACGCTGTGGGAGCGGGCACCTCGTGACCACTGTCGAGAAGCCGACCGCGGTCTTCGGGCCTTCTGCGCTTGTGACGCCGGCGAATGTTCTCACCCTCGCCCGTCTTTTCATGACGCCCGTGCTCGCCGCGATGATCGTGCTGACCGGTCCTTCGAGCTGGACCCTGTTTGGGCTCTGGTTCGTGTGCGCCGGTTCCGACGGGCTCGACGGCTACGTGGCGCGTCGGCAGGGCACGACTCGTTCAGGCGCATTTCTGGACCCGCTCGCGGACAAGT
>CAZAMA010000063.1:0-15820 GCA_964485645.1 uncultured Acidimicrobiaceae bacterium
CCGCGGGTGCTGTCACCGCATCTGCGACCTCCACCGCGCTCTCGACCCCGGCTGCAGGGTCCTTCGCGACGTCTGCAGGGTCCTTCGCGACGGCTGCAGGGTCCTTCGCGACGTCTGCGACAGCGTTGTCGGACGCGGCGCCACCAGTCGCGCTCGTCCGGGTCTCTTCGGCTGTGGGGCCCGGGCCGGCCACCGGCGCGATTGGTGCGGCGTCTCCGACCCGCGAACCCCCCGACTCCACGAGCGCGCGCCGCGACGCGATGAAGCGTCCTTCGGCCACGGCGTCGGCGATGACCCGGCACATGAGCCGACCGGCACGGATGGCGTCGTCGTTGCCCGGGATCACATAGTCGATGACGTCGGGATCGCAATTGGTGTCGACGACCGCCACGACAGGCATCTTGAGCTTGTTCGCCTCGGTCACGGCGATGTGCTCCTTCTTGGTGTCGATCACGAAGATCGCGTCCGGTGGCCGTTGCAGGCGCCGGATCCCGCCGAGGTTGCGCTCCAGCTTCTCGAGCTCGCGCTGGTGCTGGAGTGCCTCCTTCTTGGGCATCGCGTCGAAATCACCTGCGGCGCGCGAGGACTCCAGCTCCTGCAGCTTGCGGACACGTCCGGCCACGGTCTGGAAGTTCGTGAGCATGCCTCCGAGCCACCTCTGGTTGACATATGGCATGCCACAAGCCAGCGCGAACTCCGCCACGGGATCTTGTGTCTGCTTCTTCGTCCCGACGAACATGATGGTGCCGCCACCGGCGACGAGGTCTCGGACAAAAGCGTACGCGGTGTTGACTCGCTGGAGAGTCTGGTTGAGGTCGATGATATAGATGCCGTTGCGCTCTCCGAAGATGAACCTCTTCATCTTCGGGTTCCATCGACGCGTCTGATGGCCGAAGTGAACCCCGGCTTCGAGCATCTGCTTCATCGTGACGACGGCCACGTCCCATTTCCTCCCGGCGGTTGCGCTGATCCGGGCACGGCGCTTTGATAGCGACCGCGGGTGTACCCGGACGAGACTCAGATTGACTGGAACGAGGCCGGCTGGCCCCGCACGGAAAGCCTAGCCCTGGCGCACCCCATTCGTGCGCGCACCCTCCTGCGCGGACCGAACCGCCCGCGTCACGACATCTGGTCGCGCAGCTTGTGGCGAAGCTGGTGAACGGCCTTTGTGTGGATCTGGCAAGCCCTGCTCTCGGTCACGCCGAGAATGTCACCGATCTCGGAGAGGTTCAACCTCTCGTAGTAGTAGAGCGTGAGCACCGTGCGCTCCCTTTCCGCGAGGCTCGATATCGCCCGAGCGACGAGGTGCCTGGTCTCTTGGAGCTCGAGGCGCACTCCCGGGCCGTCTCCGGCGTCCGCGATCGTGTCCCCGAGCGTCCGAAAACCCTGCCCGCCGCTGAACAGCACCTCGTCGAGCTGCAACACGCTCGCCCGGGTCGTCTGACGCAGGAGAGCATCCAGATCCTGCTGCGATATACCGAGCTCGCGCGCCAGCTCCTCGTCGGTGGGCGAGCGCTGCAGCTCGTGCTCGAGCTTGGTATACGCGTGCTCGGCCGCGCGGGCCTTCGCCCTGACCGACCGCGGTACCCAGTCGATCGAGCGCAGCTCGTCGAGGATGGCGCCTCGGATCCGGGGCACCGCGTAGGTCTCGAACTTGAAACCGCGACCGGGATCGAACTTCTCGATCGCGTCGATCAGCCCGATAATGCCGTAGCTGACGAGATCGGCGCCGTCGAGCGTGTCGGGAAGTCGCGAAAGCACACGTCCAGACACGAACTTCACGAGCGGTGAATAGTGCAGGATCAGCCTGTCTCGCGTCGAGCGCTCGCCGCCGGACTTGTACGCGGCCCACAGCTCATCGACCGTTTCGACACGATCGATGCTCACAGGAGTCATGCCCTTGGGTGCGCGCGGCGGTACGCTCCGAAGAGCCGCTCGGTCGAAACATGGGTATAAATCTCGGTGGTACGCAAGCTGGCATGGCCCAGCAGCTCTTGGACGACGCGCAGATCGGCGCCGCCATCGAGAAGGTGCGTCGCATAGCTGTGCCGGAGCGCGTGCGGGTGAGTGGGAGTCGGCGAGCGACGGTCGAGCACGCGCCTGACATCGCGCGGCGTCATGCGCCGAGATCTGGCGTTGAGGAACAACGCGGCCTTGTCAGTCGATTCACCAGCATCGACGGTACCGCAAGCCTTGGCACCTACCGGCCCAAGGAAAGCCTCGCGGCCCGAGGCGAGATAGGCCGTAACCGCCTCGACGCCCGGTTCACTCACAGGAACGCGCCGCTGCTTCGACCCTTTTCCCCAGACGGTCACAGCCGGGCTCGCAAGGTCCAGGTCGGCGAGATCGAGCCCGCAGACCTCGGCCACGCGAAGGCCGCTGCCGTAGAGCAGCTCCAAGATGGCGTCGTCGCGCAGCCGCCTCGGCGGGTTCGCTTCGTCGCTCGCCCGGGGAGCGTCGAGCAACTCAGCCAGCTCTGCCTGTGACAGGACGCGAGGAAGGCGTGCCTCTCCCGCCGGCGCGCTCAGGCGGCGCGACGGATCCGATGCTATGGCACCGCTTCGCTGCAGCCATGCGAAGTAACGGCGCAGCGCGGCAGCCTTGCGAGCGATTGTTCGCCGCGCATAGCGCCGCGTGGTCAAGTACGCGAGGTACCGGCGCAGCATGAGGCGATCGACCTCGGACGGCGACTTGGCGCCGGCGCGCTCCAACCAGTCGAGAAACCCAGCCACGTCTCCCGAGTAAGCCCTTTGCGTAGCTGCTGACTGCCCGGCGAGCGAGCGCACGAAACCATCGAGCTCGAAGCCCATCGCCCTCAACCGTACCTGAGCCGGCGCTCAGCGCACGTCCTCGGCGCTCACGCGGCCCTCGTGCGCGCGTCCTGACGCGATCTGCGGGAAGATATGACCATGCCAAGCCGAATCCTTCTCGTAGAAGATGACCAGCGCATCCGCTCATCGATGCGGCTGTCGCTCGAAGACGAGGACTACGACGTCGAGGAGACCGAGAGCGGCGAGGAAGCCCTCGAGGCGCACGCTCGATCTCTCGTCGCCCGGCCCTTCGACCTGATCGTGGTGGACATAATGCTGCCCGGCATGAACGGGCTCACCTGTTGCCAGGAGCTGCGCCAGGTCAGCGCCGTGCCCATCATCATGGTGACGGCATTGACCGATACCGCCAACGTCGTAGCGGGGCTGGAGGCAGGAGCGGACGACTACGTGACCAAGCCATTCGAGCCGAAGGAGCTCGCGGCTCGAATCCGCGCCCTTCTGCGCCGGGCACGCGCCACCGACGGCGGACCAGTGTCACTCGTCTTCGGAGATCTGGAGATCATGCCCGAGGCCGGCATCGTGCGGAGCCGGGGCGAGGAAGTTCACCTTACGCGCACCGAGTTTCTCCTGCTCTGCGAGCTCGCGGCGAACTCCGGCCGCGTGCTCTCGCGCGAGCAGCTGCTCGAGCGAGTCTGGAGCTACGACTACTTCGGTGACGGACGCCTTGTCGATGTGCACGTGCGCCGCCTCAGGACCAAGGTAGAGGCCGACCCGAGCGACCCCCGGCACGTCCTCACCGTTCGCGGCCTTGGGTACAAACTGGTGCCATGACCCGCGCCGAGGCCCGTGGGCGCCGGCGTCCTAGGCGTCATCTCGGCCTCGCGGCGCGTGTCACCACAACTTTTGCGCTCGGCGCCCTCATGCTTTCGGGCGCGCTGGCCTCGATCACCTACTTCTCTGTCAGGTCGTCGCTCATAAGCCAGGAGGAGTCGTCCCTGTCCCACGAGGCGATCGCCAACGCCGAGGCGCTTAAGAGCCAGATCGAGGTTGCGACGCCCAACTACCCCTATGCCCTCACATCGGTCAACAGCACGAAGGGCGTCGAGTCGATCCTCGAGCAGGCGGGACAGTGGTACCCATCCTCGCAGACGGTGCAGGAGAGCAACATCCCCGTCGCCCTCCGCCAGCTCGTGTTGGACGGCGGCCTGGCCGAGCAGCTCGTGGCCCTGTCCGGATCCCCGGTCCTTATCGTCGGCCTCCCGTTTCGGACCACCACCGGCGAGGTCGCTTACTTCCAGCTGTTCAACTTGAACGAAGTGGGGCGAACGCTGCGAACGCTTTTTGGCGCGCTGGTGCTGGCGGCTGTCGTGACGACCATCGGCGGCGCCGTCGTCGGGCGCTGGGCCGCCAGCCGCTCCCTCCGGCCCCTTCACCAGACCGCACAGGCCGCGCTCTCGATAGCCGGCGGTCAGCTCGATACTCGCCTGCAAACAGACGCATACGCCGATCTCGCGGTGCTTAGCTCGGCTTTCAACAAGATGGCCGACCGCTTGCAGGAGCGCATCGAGCGCGAAGCCCGGTTCACCTCTGACGTCAATCACGAGTTGCGCTCGCCACTCACCACCGTGGCGACCGCGCTCTCGGTGCTCGAAGCAAGGAGACACGAGCTGCCCGAGCGAGCGGGTCAAGCCCTCGAGCTGCTGAGCGCCGAGATACGCCGCTTCCGCCGGTTGGTCGACGACCTCCTCGAGATATCGAAGCTCGATGCCGGGCTCGGAGACATGAACAGCGAGGAGGTATCGCTTGGTCCGCTCATCACCCACACGGTCGCGGCCGCGCGATTCGACGTGATGATCGACACGCCGCCGTCGGTGGCAGAGTGCCGAGTTGTCGTCGACAAGCTGCGGTTCGAGAGAATCGTGGCAAATCTCTTGGAGAACGCCCAACGGTACGCCGGAGGAGCCACACGCGTCGTCGCCGAGCTCGACGGCAAGTGGGTGAGAGTGGCCGTCGAGGACCGTGGGCCCGGAGTCCCCGACGAGGAACGGGAGCGGATCTTCGACCGCTTCTCGCGCGGCTCGAGTGGCCGCCGCCGGGGGGCTGGAGACGGCACCGGCCTCGGGCTCGCCATCGTGGCCGAGCATGCTCGCTTCCTCGGCGGACGGGTATGGGTCGAGCCCAACGGCTCTCGCGGAGCGCGCTTTGTCGTCGAGCTCCCGCTTCACCCCGATTCGCGGGAGCCGGCCGAGCAAGCGGTCGAGAGCTCCCTCGACAAGGCGGCCGCGCAGACCACCGAGCAGACGGCCGGGACCAGGTGAGCACCCCCGCGAGCTGCCAAGGCCCGAGGCCCGCGGGCCGACGACCGAGGCCCGCGGGCCGACGACCGCGGCCGCCGACTCGCCGCCTTGGCGGGCGCTGGCCGCTGGCCGCGCCGCTCGTCGCCATCGCCCTGTTTGGTGCCGCGTGCGGTGTGCCCTACGGATCTTCTCCGATCCCACTTTCCGAGCCGTTGCCGGCACAGCTGACGAGCCCGAGCCAGGCCATCCCGAGCACGACGCTTCCGGCCACTGGCCACGGGGCAGTCGCCGAATTCTATTACGTGGAGAGCTCTCTTCTGAAGCCCTTCCCGCAGTCGATCCCGCGGCCGGTGACGTTGCCGAGGGTCCTCCAGACCCTCGAGAGCGGCCCGTCGATCGCAGTGGCCGGCAGTGGCGGTGTCGTGACGACCGACATCCCGGTCGGCTCGGACCTCACCTCGCTCGGGATCGCCGACCGCGTGGCGCGGGTTGGGCTTGACCAGGCCTACTACGAGCTCGGCCTGCAGCAGGAGATAATCGAGCTCGGCCAGATCGTCTACACCCTGATCGGGACCGACTCACTAGGGATCAAGGCCGTGCAGTTCTTCTCGAACGGCCTCGCGGTGGCCGCGGTAAACGCCAGCGGCCAGACTGTCTACGGGCCCGTCAACGAGAGCGGTTACTGCATCGAGTCAGCGAGCGGTTGCCCGACTGCCCACAAGCACAAGGCGAAGCGGACTCGTCACTGACGACCGGCCGTCTTCCGCCCACGGCCGGGGTACCCCGGCCTACAGTCGGGTCAGGTTCGACTCCCAGGCATACCTGGGTGCATCCGACCAAAGTCGCTCGAGGTTGTAGAAGGCCCTCGCCTCCTCGCTGAACACGTGCACGATGAACTCCCCGAAGTCCATGAGCACCCAGCGCGCGTCGTCGAGACCCTCGACCGCCCTCGGAGACTGCCCGCCGCGTCCCTTCACCTGGCGCTCGACCTCGTCCGCGATCGCCCGCACTTGGCGGTCGTTGCTACCGCTCGAAATTACGAAGTAGTCCGTGACAGAGATCAGATCACCTACCTCGATCACCACGGTGGGCTCGATTGCCTTGGCTGAAGCTGCACCAGCCGCGACGGTGACAAGATCGCTGGTCAACGACGCCATACACCTCCTCGAAGCGGGCGACCGCCCGGCGGGAACATCACTGATCGACAACATACAGCGACAGCTCACGCAACAGGCGGATTGCCTCCAGGGGAACGAGGAAGTCGAGAGGTCGACCCGTCGCGGCCCTGTCGCGGAGATCGGTGCTCGATATCTCCAGGTCAGGAATCTCCACGGTGCTGAAATCCCATCCCTCGAGCAGCCCGGGGTCGAACATGGCAGCACCGGGACGGTTGACGACGACGAGGCGCACGCGCCCTCGCAGCTCGTCGACACGCTCCCAGCTGTCGAGGGTGCCCGCGACGTCGGCGCCGACGATGAGGTAGAGCTCGGCGCCGCGGTGACGCCGCTCGAGCTCGACAACGGTGTCAGCGGTGTAGGAAAGCCCACCCCGGTCGATCTCGATCGCCGACGCCTCGACGCCGGGACAGCTGCTGACTGCGGCCTCGACGAGGGCAAGCCGGTCCCGCGCGTCACTTAGCGGACGGGAGCCGACCTTTTGCCACGGCTCGTTCGCCACGACGAGGAGCACCCTGTCGAGCGCGAGCTCGTGACGGACATTGACAGCTGCAACCAGGTGGCCGACGTGTACCGGGTCGAACGTGCCGCCGAGGATGCCGATCCGGGTTCGCGCGGGCGCGTCCTCGCTTCTCGGCATCGCGCGAGGCTAGACGCGCCCGACGCGACTCCCACCCCGCCCCGAGCTGGTCGCGGGCCCTCTAACCTTGGGGCATGGAACCCACGGGCATCCAGCAGCACCAAGATCTCGCGCCGCGGGCATGGCAGCCGTCGTCCTGGCGTGCCCACGAGGCGAGCCAGCTCCCGACTTGGCCGGACCCTGCCATCGCCGGAGAGGTACGGGCGGAGCTCGCAAAGCTGCCCCCTCTCGTCTTTGCGGGAGAGGCGCGGCGACTGACGCGTGGGCTCGCCCAGGTGGCCGACGGGCGGGCGTTTCTCCTCCAGGCAGGCGACTGCGCCGAGTCGTTCGACGACTTCTCCGCCGACGGCATCAGGGACAAGCTGAGGGTGATACTGCAGATGGCAGTCGTGCTCACCTACGGTGCAGGCGTCCCCGTCGTAAAAGTCGGCCGCATCGCGGGCCAGTTCGCCAAGCCGCGGTCCTCCCCGACCGAGCGCGTCGGCGACGTGGAGATGCCGGCATTTCGAGGGCACATAGTCAACGACGACGTCCCGATCCCGTCTGCTCGCGTGCCCGACCCGCGCCGCATGCTGCGCGCCTACCACCAGTCGACATCGACGCTCAACCTCTTACGGGCCTTCACCAAAGGGGGCTTCGCAGACCTCTCCCAGGTGCACTCGTGGAACCAGCAGTTCGTCGCGGCGAGCGCGGAGGGTCGCCGTTACGAGGCGATCGCCGAGGAGATCGACCGCGCGATGCGTTTCATGAAGGCGTGCGGCGTCGACCTGTCCACCGACTCTCCCATCCAGCAAGTCGATTTCTTCACGAGCCACGAGGCGCTGCTCCTCGACTACGAGGAGTGCCTGACGCGTCAGGACTCGCTTACCGGCGACTGGTACGACTGCTCCGCCCATCTGCTCTGGATCGGGGAGCGCACCCATGAGATCGAGGGTGCCCATGTCGAGTTCGTCCGCGGCATCGGCAACCCCATCGCGGTCAAGCTCGGACCCTCGACCGAGCCCGGTGACCTCATCGCGCTGTGCGAGCGGCTGAACCCGTCCCGCGTGCCGGGCCGCTTGACACTGGTGAGCCGCATGGGCATCGACAAAATTCGCTCGGCACTGCGACCCCTCGTCAATGCCGTGACCGACTCGGGCCACCCGGTCGCGTGGGTCTGCGACCCCATGCACGGCAACACCTTCGCGAGCGGCTCGGGGCGCAAGACCAGGCACTTCGACGACGTCCTCGGCGAGATTCAGGGTTTCTTCGACGTGCATCGCTCGATTGGGACCTGGCCGGGCGGGGTGCACGTCGAGCTGACCGGTGACGACGTGACCGAGTGCCTGGGCGGCATCGGTGACATAATCGAAGAGCAGCTGCCGCTCCGTTACACGACGACATGCGACCCGCGACTTAACGCGCGCCAGTCAATCGACCTCGCCTTCAGGGTCGCAGAGCTTCTCCGCGCCAGCTGAGCCGGAACAGGGGCGGCAAGGGCCCCGCTGTGCCAAGACCGAAGGGCGCCTAAGGTTGCTGTTCCCGTTGGTGTTTCCCGTGGTGATGCTGTGCTCAGTGTCGCAGATGTGGGGAAGGTTGGGTCGAGGGACCTAGACTGGCCTGACCGGACCGCCGAGGGGGGCCGCAGATCTGCGATGCCTACGACAACTCGCCACTGGAAGACAGCATCCATGCGCGCGCTCGGTGCGAGAGCCCGCAAGCCCTGCCGGGCAGATGTGAGGACCTGGCGGGTGGCTGTCACTCTGGCTCTATCGGCCATGATCGCCGCCGGGTGGCTGACTGCCGCCGCACCGGTCGCCCTTGCGGCTCAAAGCGCACCCAAGAAGCCCTCTCGCCCTCCGGCGCGACTGCCGTTCGCCTACGACCTCGTAACGGCCCTCGGAAACGTGTACAACTTCGGCGGCGCCGGCTGGTACGGGAACGAGAGCTCGAGG
The DNA here is from genome assembly GCA_964485645.1 of uncultured Acidimicrobiaceae bacterium. Lineage (GTDB taxonomy): Bacteria > Actinomycetota > Acidimicrobiia > Acidimicrobiales > Bog-793 > JAKACA01. Next base: position 8,818 of record CAZAMA010000063.1, read on the forward strand.
CACCTCGTCGCTCCGATCGTCGACATGGCGGTGACCCGTGACGGCCGCGGATACTGGCTCGCCGGCGCGAACGGGGCAGTGTTCAACCTCGGCGACGCTCACTGGTACGGCTCGCTCGCGAGCGACGTGCTGGGGCCCGGCCAGCAGATCATCTCGGTAGTGGCCACGAGCGACGCGAAGGGGTACTGGCTCATCAACCAGTCTGGAGCCGTGACCAGCTTCGGGGACGCCCCCCACATAAACGGCGGCGAGCCCCTCCCAGCCTCGGATCTGAGCACGCCCATCGCGTCCGCCGCCATCGCACCTGGCGGCCGCGGTGCCTGGTTCACCGACTCCGCCGGGCACGTCTACACCTCCGGGGACGCCCCGTGGCTCGGCTCGAGGGTGAACCTGCAGCGCTACCCGATCACCTCGATCGCCGCTTTTGGCTCCGGACGGGGGTACTGGCTTGCGGACTCCGCCGGTCAAGTCTGGAGCTTCACGGGCCGTGTGTCCTCCGGAGCTCCCAGCCCGACCAAGACGATCCTCCCGACAACTCAAGCAGGCAGAGGGGCGGCGACCGGTCACGGCGCGGCCCTTGCGGAGTCGCCTCTTGGAAGGGGCCAGAAGGTAATGCGCCAGAGCATCACCGGAACCGCGGTGTCGATGACACCGTCGCGGATGGGAAACGGCTACTGGGTGACCACATCAAGCGGCTCGGTCATAAGCGGGGGGTCTCCGGCTACCCTCAAGGGAGCGACCCCCAATGCCGCTCTCGCCGCGATCGTCGGGATAGCGACGGCTCCGACCGTCGAACCCCCACCTCCGCCCTCGGGCGCAATTGGCTACGACATCAACTGGCCGCAGTGCGCCTCTACAGGGTCGTCGTCAGCCGGGGCGCTTCCTGGCCCGCCGGCTTACCCGGCAGGAACCTCGAGCTACTCGATAGCAGTTGTCGGAGTGGACGGCTGGGCCGTCAATGACTACAACAGCTGCCTGTCCGACGAGGTCGCCTGGGCACAAAGGGCGGTGTACCCCGCAGGCTCGGCGCTCAGCGGCAATCCCCCCTATGACCTGTACATGTTCCTCAACTCGCCCTCGCCGAGCTCACCGATCGACCTGACCGGACCCGGAGGGAGCTGTGCGAACCTCTCGGGAGGTGCTGCCGACGCATGCCTGGCCTACAACTACGGCTACAACTCGGCCATAGCCGCTGTGAGCTACGCCTCGGCGCAGGGAGCCCACGCGGAGGTCTGGTGGCTGGACATCGAGAACGACACTTGTGCTCCTGGGATGTGGAACAACGAGGCGAACGGCGAGTGGTGGTCCTGTAGCCTCGCGCTCAACGCCGAGACGATCCAGGGTGCCATCGACGCTCTCCGCTCGCTCAACATCACACCTGGCATCTACTGCACGAATCTGCAGTGGACGGGCATCACGGGCGGCTACCTGCCTACCGGAGGGGCACCTCTGATATGGGTAGCCGGAGCGATCTGGACTTCTCCGCCCTATCCGCAACGCGACGGCTTCGTCGGCCCGGCGGCGAACACGAAGTACTGCACCGACTCCCAGTACTGGTTCGCCGGGGGAAAGCCGGTCATGTTACAAGAGACGCCCGGCAGCACTGGGTATCCCTACGATCCTGACATCGCGTGCTGAGCGCGGCGGTCAGGGGCGCACAAGCGTCCGGATCCCACGCAGGCGCGCGCCGAGTCACTGGGACTCGAACTGCACCCAGTCAGGAGCCGGGATACGCAGCCTGTCGCCTTCTGCCCAGCTCTGGGTGTCGAGGTGGCCGCCGTCGTTGTAGCGCACGAGCCACCAGCGCATCCCGGTCCACGCCCACTCGGTGATCGAGGAGTTGTCCGGATGACCCCTCAAACCGGCACCGTGGTCCGAAAGTCCGAGAAAACGCACCATCGATGCGCCAACGAGTCCTCCATGACCGGCCACGACGGCGAGCCGCCCCGGATTGGAGGACATGACCTCATAAAGGGCTGCCTCTGCCCGGTCGAGAAACCCGACCCACGACTCACCGCCCGGTGCCATCTCCCTGTCCGGCTGCTCGCCCGGCTTCATGGAACCGTAGGTCGCCTCGTATTCGCGCCATGACATCCCGTCGGCCTCGCCGACATGGCGCTCGCAGAGGTCGCAAGTCTGGCGGATCTCGAGGTTCCCGAGCGCGGGTGCCAGGATCTCGGCCGTCTCTATCGCACGCGCCAGGACGCTCGAGTACAGGGCCGCCGCGCCATTGAGCTCTCCTGTGCGGCGCAGCCGGGTGGCGAGCGCCTCGACTTGACGACGACCGTGCCCGGTCAACCCCTTGCAGCTGAGATGCCCGGCAACGGTATCCTCGAGATTGCTGAAAGCCTCACCGTGACGGACGACGACGAGTCTCGAGCCCGGCGCAATGTGGGGCCTCACGACATGGGACATGCCGGGCAGGCTAGCGACGGGCCGCGCGCTCGACAGCGGCTCGCCTCAGACCAGTTGGTCGACGAAGCTCTCGAGCTGGCGCAGGTTCCGGCACTCGTAGACGCCGTCACAGAACTGGGCGTACTGATCGATGATGGAGTCGCCACTGCCCCAGTACGAGCGCGGCTCGGGATTGAGCCAGTAGACGTGGCGCGCTCGACTGCCCAGCTCCTTTAAGATCCAGGACTCCGAAGCGTGGTAGTTGGAGCGCGCATCGCCGAGCAGTATGACGCTCGTCTTCGGCCCGACCTCTCGACCCCAACGCTGCCAGAAGACGCTCAGCGCGTGGCCGTAGTCCGAGTGACCGTCGACCCAGACGACATCGGCCTCCAGGTTGACTCGCTTTATGGCCTCGGCGACGTTCTCGCAGCGCGCGAAGATCGCCGTCACCTCGTCGATGGCGTCGATGAACACAAAGCTGCGGACATTCGCGAACTGGGCCGAGATGGCATGCACGAGGTGGAGGGTGAACCGGGCGAAGGCTGCGACGGACCCGGATATGTCCGCGATGATCAGCAGCTCCGGCTTGGTCGGTCTCGGGTGCCGAAACCGCGGCTCGGCCGGGACCCCTCCGTAGGAGAGCGAGTGGCGCATGGTCGCGCGAAAGTCGAGCGCCCCTCTGCGCAGATGCCGCCGCTTACGGGCGAGGCGCGCCTGGAGCTTACGGGCCAGGGGTTGGATGGCCCTGCGGATCTCCACGAGCTCCTCGCGGCTCGCGTGCATGAAATCGACGTCCTCGGGCAGCGGTCTGCGCAGTGATCGTGCCAGTGCCTCCACGCCCCTGTCGGCGACGAGGCGCCGGCGGATCTCCGCTTCTATCTCGCGGCGCAGCTGCTCGATACGCGCCCGGTACTCCTCGTTCTGCAGCCTGTGCTCGAGGGGGGTCTCGCGCTGGCGGGGCGAGCCATCCGCGAAGGACCGGATTGGGGTCCCGCCGTCGGCCTCTGACAGCTCTTCGCCAAACTCGCCCCTCGATTCTGAGCCGAGTCGCTCGAGCACGCCTTCGAGGTCGAGACTCCGCAGGGTCCTGTAAAGGTAGTAGGTACCACCGACTGGACGCCCCGGCTCCATGTTGGCGTAGAGGCCCACTGCGAGGCGCGCCACCGCCGCGAGCATCGCCTCGTCACCGTCGCGAAGCGCCCTGTAGAGCATGGCTGCGATCTCCTCGGGGCTGACGCCCTTACCTCCACTGGCCCCGGCTCCCGCCCCGGAGTGACCCTGTCCTGCCGCGACACCGTCGCCGGACGGCCCGTCCTGCGGATCGGCCGTGATGGCAAACTTCGGTCCTCGCAGAGAGAAGTACACCTCGAAGGCGGTGTCGAAGCTCCGCCAGTGGGACGAGGACTTCACGAGCGTCGCCCCGAGGGCGTACTTGACCGCCTCACGGTCCTCGAGCGGGAGGTGCGATATCGCCTCCGCGGCGTCTGAGGCTTCTGTCACCGACACCGGCAGCCCGGCGCGCCGTAGCTCCTGCACGAAACCCGTCAGCACCTGGAGCACAAGTCCCCCGGACCGGTCGAGCCCACCGCAGAGATCACAAGAGCGGCTTCGCGGAGTTGAGCTCCTTTGCAGCAGCCTCGATGTCGGAGCGGTACTTGAGGAGGAGGTGCAGGGTCTCGGTGGCCGTCTGCGCGTCGACGGTCTCGATCGCGAGGAGCACGAGCGTCCTGGCCCAGTCGATGGTCTCGGAGACGGAGGGGGGTTTCTTGAGGTCCATCGAGCGCAGGGAGCGAACGATGCGCGCCACCTCGTCAGCGAGCTGATAAGCGATCTCGGGGACCTTCTCAAGGACGATAGCGCGCTCGCGCTCGAGGGACGGATAGTCGAGGTGGAGGTACAGACACCGTCTCTTCAGGGCCTCGGAGAGCTCTCTCGTGTTGTTCGAGGTCAGAAAGACGAGCGGGATCTGCGTCGCCTTCACCGTGCCCAGCTCCGGGATGGACACCTGGTAGTCGGAAAGGACCTCGAGGAGGAGGGCTTCGGTCTCGATCTCGAGCCGGTCGACCTCGTCGACGAGCAGGACTACCGGCTCGGTCGCCCGGATCGCCTCGAGCAGGGGCCGTGCAAGGAGGAACTCCTCGGAGAAGATGTCGTCCTCGATCTCATCCCATCCGGCGCGGTGCTCCTCGGAGCTTGCGCCCTTGTCGACCTGGATCCTGAGAAGCTGCTTCTTGTAATTCCACTCATAGAGGGCTTTCGACTCGTCCAGGCCCTCGTAGCACTGCAGGCGGATCAAGCGGGCACCGAGCAAGCGGGCTACCGACTTCGCGAGCTCTGTCTTGCCCGTGCCGGCAGGGCCTTCGACGAGAACGGGCTTGGCGAGGCGGTCGGCAAGGTAGACGACGCCTGCAAGTCCTTCGTCTGCCAGGTAACCGACGCGGGCAAGGTCGTCTCGAAGCTCACGAACCGACTCGAAACGTGGCTCCGCCGCAGGCAGCGCGCCATCTTGTGGCCCCGCGACACTCTTCACTCTCGCACCTGTCCTTGGCCGTGGACTACGTACTTGACAGACGTGAGGGCTTGCAAGCCCATTGGACCGCGGGCGTGGAGTTTCTGTGTCGAGATCCCGACCTCGGCCCCGAGGCCGAGCTCTCCTCCGTCGACGAAACGGGTGGAGGCGTTCACCAGGACCGCAGCCGCGTCGACCTCGCGTACGAACCGCTCAGCCGCGCGGAGGTCGGCGGTCACGATCGCTTCGGAGTGGCCTGACCCGTAGCAGGTGATGTGGTCGATCGCCCCGTCGAGGTCGTCGACGACGGCCACAGATGCCTTCAGGTCGAGGTACTCGCGGGCGAAGTCCTCCGTGGTCGCAACGCCGATCTCCGGGGCGAGCGAGCGCGCCCGAGCGTCGCCGACGAGAGCGACTCCGGCGCTGGCAAGGCGAGCGGCAATCCTGGGCAGGAAGCTTGGAGCGACTGCCGAGTGGACGACGAGCGACTCCATCGCGTTGCAGACACTCGGACGCTGGGTCTTCGCGTTGACGATGATCCTCTCGGCCATGTCGAGATCGGCGGCCCTGTCCACATAGACATGACAATTGCCGTCGCCGTCGAGCACGAAGGGCACGGTGGCCCGCTCGAGGATCATGTCGATGAGCGCCTTGCCTCCTCTCGGGATGAGGCAGTCGATCGCCCCGCGGAGCTGGACGAATTGCTCGGCCGTCTCGTGGCGCGTGTCTTCCACGAGCAGCACGGCGTCGCCAGGAAGCCCAGCCGACACGGCGCCGTCTCGAAGTACGGCAGCAACTGCCTTGTTCGACTGGATGGCCCCGGACGAGCCTCTGAGCAGCGCCGAGTTGCCGGCCTTGAGACAGAGAGCCGCCGCATCTGCGGTCACATTGGGGCGGTTCTCGTAGATGATCCCCACTACTCCGAGCGGCACGCGCACCCGCGCGACCCGAAGGCCGTTCGGGCGGACGTAACCCTCGACGACCTCGCCCACCGGGTCAGGCAGTGAGGCGACCGTCCTCAGCCCATCGCCCATCGAGCTCAGTCGGGCCTCGCCGAGGCGCAGCCTGTCTATTACCGTGGCGCTCGCCCCAGCTGACTCCGCGCTGGCGACATCGGCCCTATTGGCGGCAAGGACGTCACTAGCTCGTTCGAGGAGCAAGTCGGCGGCCCGTGTCAAGGCAAGGTTCTTCTGGGAGGTGTTTGCCAGGGCCACCAGGCGTGATGCCGCGACCGAACGGCGACCGAGCTCCTCGAGCGAGGCGTTGGCTGACATGCGCTCTGGCATGGCACAAGCTACCCGGAGATGATCACCGGCCCCGCAAGGCTTGCAGTAGGCGCTCTCGCTGCCAGGCGCGCTCGACCTCGCCCGCCTCGGCGCCCTTGGCGTCGCTCACGGACTGGCGCGCGCGCTCGGCCGCCTCGGTTGCGGCCACCCAGGCCGGGAGGACGCCTTTGCGCAGCCCTGTCCGGAACGCCCCCCATGGCGTGTCAAACGTCCCACTCCCGGGCTCACGTTCGCTCGAGCCGCTTTCCTCGTAACGCGTGTTCTCCGACTGGAGGAGATGAGGGGCCGACTCGTGGCGGACAGCCTCGATCGCCGCGAGCACCGCCTCCCGGGTGGCTGCCGCCGCTGTCCAGCTCGTGTCGTCGACGAGGTCGATACCGGCAGCCTCCGCGTCGACCGCGAGCTCGAGAGCCAGGTCGCCGGCGAGATCACCCTGGCGCCGGAGCCGTCTCGCGATCGCGAGCCTCGAGAACAGGGCAAGGAGACCGGTATCGGCGTCGGAGGATCTGTCAAGCCACTTGCGAGCCGCATCCATGACCGCGATGAGGGTCGTCGCCACCTCCGCCGGCGTGGTGCCCGCAGCAGTGGCAGCCGCCACGGCCTCCGGATGATCGGCCCCGAGAGCATGCGTAGCGCAGTCGAGGGCGAAGCGGGCGGTCTCGGTCAAAGTCCAGCGCGTCTCGCCGAGGAGCACCGGCGCCCCTGCTCTCTGCTCTGCGAGGAAGATCCGCTGTCCCAGCTCCTCGAGGAGGTCGTCGAGACGGAGGAGCCTCACTCCACTCGGTCCTTGGTCGATGACGCGGCCCGGAGCCGG
>CAZAMA010000064.1:0-15787 GCA_964485645.1 uncultured Acidimicrobiaceae bacterium
GCTGTCCGAGCAAGGAGCCGACCCGTCGCCGGCGTTCGACCTCGTCGTGATCGGCGGTGGCCCGGGTGGGTATGCAGCCGCGCTGTACGCCGGCAACGCCGGGCTGTCAGTGGCCGTCGTGGAGAAGGACAAGGTCGGCGGGACCTGCCTGCACCGAGGGTGCGTTCCGGCCAAGGAGTTCCTGGAGACGGCCGCGGTGTACAACACCGTGTCGATCGCGGGTGAGTTCGGGGTCGTCGCAGGCCAGCCGACGGTCGAGTTCTCCACCAGCCAGGACCGCAAGCAGAAGGTGGTCGACCAGTTGCACCGGGGGCTGGCGGGCCTCATGAAGCAGCGAAAGAACGTGGTCCTAGAGGGCACCGGACGGCTCGTCGGCGACCACGTCGTCGAGGTGAGAGCAGCGGACGGCACCCTTGACAGGCTCAGCGCGACAAACGTCGTGCTGGCGTCGGGATCTGTGCCAAGAACGCTGCCGGGTTTCGAGGTGGACGGGCGGTATGTCATGACCTCCGACGAGGTGCTGAGCCTGCAGGAGCTTCCACGCGCAGCCGTGGTGATCGGTGGGGGTGCGATCGGCTGCGAGTTCGCCTCCATGCTCTCGGATTTGAACGTGAAGGTCACCTTGCTCGAGGCCCTGCCGAAGCTCCTGCCCGGATGCGACGAGGACGTCGCGAAGGTCGTGCTCCGCTCCTTTCAAAAGCGTGGCATCACCGTGCGCCTGGGAGTGGCCGTGCACGGGCACGAGCCGGGCGACGAGGGCACGACGGTGAGCTTCGGAGACGGTGAGTCGGTGCTTGTCGACACCGTCGTCGTGTCGGTGGGTCGCAAGCCTCTCTCGGACGGCCTGCTCGCCGAAGGGACCGGGGTTGTCGTCGACGAGCGCGGTTTCGTCGTGGTGGACGAGTGGATGCGTACCGCAGCCCCCGGGGTCTTTGCGGTCGGTGATCTCGTCAACACGCCGCAGCTTGCCCATGTCGGCTTCGCCGAGGCCATCGTGGTCGTGAAGCAGATCCTCGGCGAGAGGGTCGTGCCGGTCAACTACGGCACTGTTCCCTGGTGCATCTACTGCCGACCCGAGGTGGCGTTCGTCGGCATGACAGAGCAAGGTGCGAAGGCAGCGGGGATCGACGTCGTCGTGCAGAAGGATCCCTACGGGGGAAACAGCCGCGCGCGGATCCTCGGCGAGACAGATGGCATGGTGAAGGTCATCGCCGAGCGCCGGGCCGACGGTTCTGCCGGCCGACTGCTCGGCGTGCACATGGTCGGGCCTTGGGTGACCGAGCAACTGGGTCAGGCGTATCTCTCTGTGAACTGGGAGGCCACGCCGGACGAGGTGGGTGCGTTCATCCAGCCGCACCCGACACTGTCAGAGGCATTCGGCGAGACCGTTCTCGCTCTCACGGGAAGGGGCCTTCACGTTGGCTGACATAACGATGCCGCAACTCGGAGAGACGGTTACCGAGGGCACCATAATCAAGTGGCTGAAGAACGTCGGTGACACGGTGGCCCACGACGAGCCGCTCTTCGAGGTCTCGACCGACAAGGTCGACTCCGAGGTCCCTTCGTCGGCCGAGGGTGTCATCACCGAGATACTCGTGCCCGAGGGCGCGACGGTCGACATCGGGACGCGCCTTGCCGTGATCGGCGGTGCCGGGGCGATGCCCGAGAGCCCGTCGGCTCCGGCCGAGGCGGAGGTGGCGACGCCGGCCCCCTCGGCACCCGCAGACGCACCCGCCGAGGGCGCACCCGCCGACGCGCCCCGTGCCGCCGACGCGCCCCGTGCCGCCGAGGGGGAGGGGGTCGACACCCAAGCTGGCGCGGGCACGGGGAGTGCCTCTCGTGCCGCGAGGCCGGGTCTTCTGCTCTCTCCGGTGGTTCGCAAGCTCCTGGAGGAGCACGCGCTCGACCCGGCGGCAGTCAAGGGTACGGGCCAGGGCGGCCGGATAACCCGGGGTGATGTTCTCGGCTACCTGGACGCCCAGGCAGCTGCAGGCAGCAACGTCGGTGGCGACGGAGGCGGGAGTGGTAGAGGTACCGCAGGCGCCGCTGCCCCAGTGGGCGGAGGTGGGGCCGGCGCGACTGCCGGGGGACCACCGGCGGCACCCGGCCAGCAGTCTCCAGCGGTCCGGCAGTCACGGGGCGCGGACGGGACGGTGCATGCGCCGGTGTTTCCCGCAGCCACACCCGGCGAACGGGACGAGGTGGTGCCCTTCACGAACATCCGCCGCCTGACGGCCGAGCACATGGTGCGCTCCAAGGCGACTTCGGCCCACACCCTCGTCGTCATCGAAGCCGACTACGAGGGCATAGAAAAGGTGCGACGCAAGGAGAAGGACCGTTTCAAGGAGGCCGAGGGCGTCTCTCTCAGCTACCTCCCCTTCGTCGCGCGCGCAGTAGTCGACGTGCTGCGGGACTATCCGGATCTGAATGCCTCTGTCGGCGAGGACACTCTCATCATCCACCGAGACGTGCACCTCGGGATCGCCGTTGACCTCGACCGCCAGGGACTGATCGTGCCCGTGGTGCGTCAGGCCGACGGCCAGTCGCTCAGGGGTCTCGCCCGTGCCATCGCGGATCTCGCGGACCGCGCCCGCTCACGCCGGCTCTCCGCCGACGATGTCGTCGGCGGAACCTTCACGATCACCAACCCTGGACCGTTCGGCACCTTCATGACGGGACCCATCATCAACCAGCCGCAGGTGGCCGTCCTCTCGACAGACGGCGTCAAGCGCCGGCCCGTTGTCGTCGTGGCCCCCGACGGGTCAGAGGCGATCGCCATCCACTCCGTGGGCTTGCTTGCGCTGTCCTTCGACCACCGGGCAGTTGACGGCGCCTATGCCTCGGCGTTCCTGCGCGATCTGTCCCACGAGGTCTCCGACCGTGACTGGGCCTCCGAGCTGTAGGGCATGGAGCCACTCCGCATCCGCTGGCTCGGGCGGGTCCGCTACCAGGAAGCGCTCGATCTCCAACACGCCATCCGCGACAGCCGAAACGGCGACTATCTCTTGATGCTCGAGCACCCCCCGGTCTACACGCTCGGGGTGCGCACGAAGCCGGAGCACCTCTTGCGCGGCGTCGAATCCAGCGGAGCCGATGTCGTCCGGGCCGATCGCGGCGGCGATGTCACCTACCACGGCCCGGGCCAGCTCGTCGGCTACCCGGTCCTCGACGTGCCGAGGGGACCGGGCAGCGTGCCGGCCTATGTAAGGGCCATCGAGCAGCTCGTGATCGACGTGTGCACCGACCTTGGCCTGGCCGGATGCGGCCGGCTGGAGGGCTATCCGGGAGTCTGGGTCGAGCCCGAGGGAGCTCGCCCCCGAAAGATCTGCGCGATCGGCGTCCGGGTCGACAGAGGGCGCTCGATGCACGGCTTTGCCCTGAATGTCGACACCGACCTCGACATGTTCGCTCATATAGTCCCCTGCGGCATAGCCGACAAGGCCGTGACCTCGCTTGCAGCTGAGGGGGTCAGGGTCACGATGCGAGACGTCGTGGCCGCTGTGTGCCGGCATGCACCCGCGCAGCTGTCCTTTGGCATCGGCGAGAGGACCGTCGAGCTCCAAGGAGCCGCTTGGAGGACTAAGGACCCGAAGGACCAGGCCGCAGGCGGCGGCCACGCAGGCACCGCGCCCGCAGGCAGCGGGCACCCAGGCGGCCACGCAGTGACCCAGGACGCAGAGCAGTCGGGCTCGAGACCATTTGAACGACGCCTCGTCGCCGCGGGCATCGATCCGACCTCCGGCATCGCGTTCAGCGCCCGCAAGCCCCCCTATCTGCGCGCTCCGGTGAAGCTCGGCGCCAAGGTCCTCTCGCTCCGCTCGATGGTGCGCGGCCTGGATCTCGTCACGGTCTGCGAGGAGGCGGGCTGCCCCAACTTGTCGGAGTGCTGGTCACAGGGCACGGCGACCTTCATGATCAACGGAGAGCGGTGCACGCGGGCGTGTGGTTTCTGCTTGGTCGACACGCGCCGTCCGCTGCCCCTCGACCCGGGCGAGCCGGAGCATGTCGCGGACGCGGTTGCCCGCCTCGGGCTGTCCCACGCCGTCGTCACCGGCGTCGCCCGCGACGATCTCGGGGACGGCGGAGCAGCGGCGTTCGCACTCACCGTCGAGGCGATCCGCCGCCGAAGCCCGGCAACGGCCGTAGAGGTCCTGATCCCTGACTGCAAGGGCGAGGAGGGCGCGCAGGCGGCTGTATTCGCCAGCCGCCCCGACGTGCTCAACCACAACATCGAAACGGTGCTGAGACTGCAACGAGCCGTCCGCACGTCCGCCTCCTACGCGCGGAGCCTCTCGCTCCTGGCGCGTGCCAAATCGGCCGGGTTGGTCACGAAATCCGGGATGATCCTCGGCCTCGGAGAAACCCTCCCCGAGATTCACGCCACCCTGTTCGACTTGCGCTCGGTCGGCGTCGACATAGTGACGGTCGGCCAGTACCTGCGGCCGAGCGCGGCCCATCTCGCGGTGCAGCGGTGGTGGCTGCCGGAGGAGTTCGCCGAGATAGCCGAGGTAGGAAGGGCGATGGGTTTCTTGCACGTGGAGTCATCACCACTGACACGTTCGAGCTACCACGCCCGGGAGGCTGCGAGCCGGGCAAGTCGAGCAGGCGACGTGGTGGTGGGAGCGTGACAGGAGCTGGACAGGATCCGCTGCTCGCCCGCGGAGGACGACTCGCGCGGACACGCGATGCCATGCGAGAGGCGGGAGTCGACGTGCTGTTGCTGTCCCTCGGGGCTGACCTTCCCTGGTTGACCGGATACGAGGCGATGCCGCTCGAGCGCGTCACGATGCTCGTGCTCCCGGCCGACGACGACGCGACTCTCGTGGTTCCGGCCCTCGAAGCGCCACGAGTCGCGCACGACGCTCGCCTGTTCAGCCTGCGTCCGTGGAGCGAGACCCAGGATCCGATCGCGGTCATCGCCGGCCTCGTGGGTTCGAGAGTCGAGCTGGGGATCTCGGACCGAACCTGGGCAACGTCCCTCCTGGCGTTGCAGAGCGCACTGCCCGGGCGAAGGTTCCGGCCGGCGAGCGCGGTGACGGAGTCGCTCCGCGCGGTCAAGGATCCCGCCGAGATCGCCGCCCTGCGGGCAGCTGGAGCGGCCGCCGATCGAGTGGCCGATGCGCTGCTCGGGGGAGAGATCCACCTGATCGGCAGGCGGGAGGCTGACGTGTCGGAGGAGATCGGCCGTCGCCTGATCGCCGAGGGGCACAACAAGGTGAACTTCGCGATCGTCGGCAGCGGACCGAACTCGGCCAGCCCGCACCACGAGCCCGGAGGACGAGTCATAGGAGCCGGCGAGCCCGTGGTGTGCGACTTCGGCGGGACCCTCCGTCTCGGTGACACGGTCGGGTACTGCTCGGACACGACCCGAACTGTGGTGACAGGCGAGCCGGACCCGCTGTTTGCCGAGCTCTACGCCGTGCTCGAGTCGGCCCAAGCGGTCGCCGTCGACGGCGCCCTGCTCGCTACGACCTGCGAGGCAGTCGATGCCCTGGGGCGGGACCTGATCAGCCGCGCCGGCTTCGGCGCCGGCTTCATTCATCGCATAGGTCACGGGATTGGGATCGAGGAGCACGAGGCTCCCTATCTGGTCGCCGGCAACAAGACGCCGCTCCAGGCTGGTCACGCGTTCTCCGTCGAGCCCGGGATCTACCTCGAGGGTCGTTTCGGGGCGCGGATCGAGGACATCGTCGTCGCCACCAATGACGGTCCTCTCCGTTGCAACATGTCCGACCGCAGCCTGCACGTGGTCGAAGCTTGAGCTTGTGACGATCGAGGGAATAGATATCGAGCCTGTGACCGACTGGCTCGCATCCAACGTCGGCCTCGAGCCGCCGTTGCGATTCGAGCTCATCGCCGGTGGGCGCTCCAACCTTACTTTCGAGGTGAGCGACCGGCGCACTCGGTCTGTCGTGCTCAGGCGACCACCTATCTCGCACGTGTTACCGACGGCTCACGACATGGTGCGCGAGCACCGTATAGTGACCGCCCTTGCTGCGACGCAGGTCCCGGTTGCGCGCACGCTCGCTCTGTGTCTCGATACAGCGGTGACCGGCGCGCCCTTCTATGTCATGGAGCTGGTCACGGGTCAGGTCCTACGAGACGCCGCGACTGCTGAAGCCGCCCTCGACTCCGCGGGGAGGCACCGGGCGAGCGAGGCTCTCTGTGAGGTGCTGTCGGCTCTGCACCGGGTCGACGCCGACGCCGTCGGTCTCGGGGACCTCGGCCGCCGGGAGGGCTATATCGCCCGTCAACTCGACCGTTGGCACAAGCAGTTTGACGCTTCCCAGGTAGAAGGCACAGATCGCGTCGTGACTGTCGACCGCGTCTACGAGCGTCTCGCCGGGGCGATCCCTGCGCAGGTCGAGGTGAGAATCGTCCACGGTGACTACCGGCTCGACAACACTATGCTCGGCCCCGACGGGTCCGTGCTGGCCGTTCTCGACTGGGAGATCTGCACGCTCGGGGAACCACTAGCAGATTTCGGGCTTCTCATGGTCTATTGGACCGAACCGGAGGACGAGGCGGGCGTGCTCGGCGTGGCGGCGCCCACGACTCTCCCGGGCTTCGCCTCGCGAGCTGAGATGCGCGGCATGTATGCAGACAGGACCGGGAGGGACATGGACGACCTCGACTACTACGTGGCGTTCGGGTACTGGAAGCTCGCCTGCATACTGCAAGGCGTGCTCTCGCGCTATCGGGGCGGAGCAGCCGGGGGAGACCGGAGCGGTGTGGAGACATTCGTGGCCCAGGTAAGGAGCCTCGCGTGCGCTGCCTCGGCCGTGGCTGACTCGGCTGGGCTGCGACCGTGAGTGACCCGTCGGCGCCCAGGCTCTACACCCTCCATGGTGAGCCGGCTCCACCGAGCCCGGTGCTCGTTGTCGCGGTCGACGGCTGGGTGGATGCCGGCATGGCCGGATCGACTGCGCTCACGGGTCTGCTCGAGTCGGTAGACACCCGCTTGTATGCCACTTTCGACGCCGAGCAGCTGATAGACCAGCGGGCGCGCCGGCCGCGGCTGCTCATCGCCAACGGCATGAACGAGGGTCTCACGTGGCCCGAACCTACGATCCGGGTCGGCGTCGACCGCCTCGGCTCCGGCATCGCCGTGCTCTCGGGCCCTGAGCCGGACTTCGGGTGGCGTGGCTTTGCTGCCGCCGTGACCGAGGTCGCCCTAGGGATGGGAGCGAGGCTGATGGTCGGTCTCGGAGGGTTTCCGGCCGCGGCGCCGCATACCCGCCCCATCCGTCTCGCCTCGACGGCGACGACGCCCGAGTTGGCCGCGCAGATCGGCTTCATCTCCGGCGCGATCGAAGTGCCCGCTGGCATCGAGGCAGTGCTCGAGCTCGAGCTGGCCAAGGCCGGCATCCCGGCGATCGGCCTGTGGGCGAGAGTGCCGCATTATGTCGCCGCGATGCCGTTTCCTGCCGCGGCCGTCGCGCTTCTCGATGCGCTGGCGTCGCTGTCCGGGCTCGTCATCGACTCTGACGTCTTGGCAGAGGCGGCGGAGGCAGCTCGCTCGAAGGTGGACGAGCTCATAGGTCAGAGCAGTGAGCACCTTGCAATGGTGCGCCAGCTCGAGAGTGGCATCGACGAGCTCGAAGGTGAGCCGTCTGCAAGCCTCGACGACATGAAAGCGATCTCAGGCGACGAGATAGCAGCTGAGCTGGAGCGGTACCTGCGGGGCGAGTCCGGGGATCCAGGAGCGCCAGGCGGACTCGAGTAGGGCCTCCTCTGCGGCCTCCTCTGCGGCGCGACCTAGGAGCGGGCGCCGGCGTTCTCACTGGGCCGGCGGGTCGGGCAGGAGGCCCTCGGCGGCCTCTGTCGCCGCCTTGGACGCGGGCCCGCGCAGAATCTGAGCGACTCCCACCGCGACCAGGGCCCCCGCGAGCGGGCCGAGCACGTAAGCCCACCAGTCGGTCCAGTGGCCGCCGACGATCACCGGTCCGAGCGAGCGGGCCGGGTTCATCGAAGCGCCGGACACCGGTGCCGCCCACAGGCCGGCAAGAACTATGTAGCCACCAACGGCGAGCGCGCCGTTGGAGCCGACGTTGCGGGCGCCCGCGGCAGTACCGAGGATGACGCTCACCAGGCCGAGGGTGATCACGGCTTCGACCAGTGTTGCCTTTCCACCACTTATTCCCGGCCCGGGCAGCGTGGCCCCGAGGTTGCCGATGTTGGAGAAGGTGAGCCGGAGAAAGCCCGCCGCGAGGAGCGCGCCGGCCAGCTGGGCACATATGTAGCCGGGGACGCGTTTCCAGACGAAGTTGCCCCTGAGCGCAAATGCGAGGGTGACGGCCGGGTTCAGGTGGGCTCCGCTGATGGTGCCCATGAAGTAGATGATCGCGACGACCATCAGTCCCGGGGCCGTGACTTGAGCGTCCAGGGGTACCGCACCGTGGCTGAGAGCTTCGATGACCGGCGCGCCGGCCGCGACGGTGACGAGGAGAAACGTCCCGAAGACCTCGGAGAAAAGCCTCCGCCACTCGTATCTGAGGTCGTTGAAGTCCCGTGTCCAAGCGGTCTCGAGCGAAGGGTGTGCTTCGAGGAGGTGGTGGCGACGAGGCTCAGGAGGTAGTCGCGCCACGCTCACCTAAGTCGCCTCCCCCGAGTTGCCGTGCCCGGTGACACAAGTCCTCCCGGCGAGCTTAGATCGGGGAAGTGGGTTGCGCCGGCCGTGCCTACCTGGACCGGCGGTCCAAGGGGTGCCGAGGCGAGGGGGCGGCGAAGCCGCCCGCTCTGCCTGCGCGGAGAAGCGAGCGAGATTTGCCCCTAACCTTGCGTACATGGGCACGGGCTGAGGCCGGCCGGCAGGGCGTGGATCGGAGGAGCGTGGAAGGTGAGCACTGGAAACACGAGCCGGAGGATAAGGACTATCCCGCGGCCAAGTCGTACCTGTCTCTCCTCGTAGGAGCCGAGGCGGCGTCCAAGTTGGTGCGGAAGCTGCGCGGAAGCGACGGGATCGTTCTCTACGCCGCGAAGGACCTTCTCAGGGCCTCCCACATGCCGCTGCTCGGCCCTGAAGACTCCGAGGTTGCGGCCGACCTCAAGAAGATCAAGGCGGGCACCAAGCTCTCACCGGTTCTTCTGGTGCAGGGGGATCCGCTTTGGATCGCAGACGGCTACCACCGGATCTGCGTCAGCTATCACCTGAATGAGAAGGAGGAGGTCCCCTGCCGGGTCGTGCTCCGATAGTGGCCTGGGCCCGAGGTGGGGGACAGCTCGGCGAGTAGGCTCCTTGGCATGTTGATCGATGCCGGGCTGGGTTTTGACGCCGAGAAGATGGGGGAGCAGGCCCGTCGAGTCGAGGCTGAGGGCTACGCCGGCGCCTGGGCGACCGAAACGGGACACGACCCGTTCCTCGTCCTTGCGAGCGCCGCAGAGCACACGACCACTCTCGAGCTCGGGACGGGCATCGTCGTCGCCTTCGGCCGCAGTCCCATGATCACAGCCACGCTCGCCAACGACGTCCAGCTCCTCTCCAGGGGAAGGGTGCTCCTCGGTCTCGGATCGCAGATCAAGCCGCACATCGAGAAGCGGTACTCGATGCCATGGTCGCATCCCGCCGCCCGGATGCGGGAGTACATCCTCGCGCTGCGCGCGATATGGACCTCGTGGAACGAAGGCACGAAGCTCGAGTTCCGGGGCGAGTTCTATACCCATACTCTCATGACGCCGTTCTTCAGCCCGGGACCCAATCCCTATGGTCCGCCGAAGGTCTTCCTCGCGGCCGTGGGCGAGCTCATGGCAGAAGTGGCCGGTGAGGTCGCCGACGGCATCCTCATCCACGGCTTCACGACCGAGACGTACTTGAGGCAAGCGACGATGCCGGCGCTCATGCGCGGCCTGGAGAGAGGCGAGCGGACACGCGAGTCGTGCCAGGTCGCGTATTCGGGTTTCGTGATCACCGGTACCCCGGAGGAGCAGGAGGCGGCCCGACCGATGGTCAGGGGCCAGATTGCCTTCTACGGCTCCACGCCGGCATACCGGCCCGTACTGGAGCTCCACGGCTGGGGCGAGCTTCAGGTCGAGTTGAACAGGCTGTCGAAGCTCGGGGAGTGGGAGCAGATGGCGACGCTGATCGACGACGACGTGTTGGACGCCTTCGCCGTCACGGCCGAGCCCTCCGACGTCGCCTCCGTGGTCCAGAAGCGATACGGGGATCTCGTCGATCGCTTCTCCTTCTACGCTCCCTATCAGCTGCCGGCCGAGCGCTGGGCAGAGGTATTGGCGGGTTTCGGGAGCTGAGGAGCCCGCGCCGGCGCTTGCGGCTTTGGTGCCCGAGCCAGCTAGCGCTTCGGTTCTGGGTGGGTGGTCGGGACACATAGGTCCTTACGGCACTACCAGAAGCTCCCGCCCGAGCTTGGCCGGGCATCACGCTCACCACCGGCGAGCCTGCAAGGCACCGCTCCGCGCGCAATAGGCTTGGGCGATGAGAGTCCTTGTGATCGCGCATCACGGCGAGGACTCGGCGGGTTTCGTCGGTGACGCACTGGAGGCGGGAGGGGCGAAGCTGTCGACCCACGTCTTTCCCGACGACGGCGACCTGCCTCCAGTCGAGGACTTCGAAGCGGCAGTAGTCCTTGGTGCCCGGTGGTCTGTCTACGACGAGGCAACCGTAGGCAGCTGGATAGGCGAGGAGATCGAATGGTTGCGCCGTGCGGACGGCACCGGCGTCGCAGTGCTCGGCATCTGCTTCGGGGCGCAGGTGCTCACGGTGGCCTTCGGCGGGACCGTCGAGCGCGCCCCTGCCCCCGAGATCGGTTGGACGAAGGTCGAGCCGGTCGGACCGCTCGTCGTCGGCCCGGGGCCGTGGTTCCAGTTCCATTTCGACCGCTGTGCTCTTGCCCCAGGCGCGCTCCTGCATGCCCGCACCGAGATCGCTCCACAGGCGTTCTCCATCGGGCGCAACCTCGGCCTCCAGTTCCACCCCGAGGTCGGTGCGAGGCTGCTCCGGGAGTGGTTTGAGCATGGCGAGAGGGAATTGGCGCAGCAGGCTGGCCTGGATCCTGCGGCCATGCTTGCCGACACGGCGGCCGAGGAGGATGCGGCTCGAGGGCGAGCCGCGGAGCTCGTCAGCACCTTCATCGAGCGCACGCGCCCCGGCTGGCCCCACCGCGCCCCGGGTGTGCGCGCCCTGGCGGACCCGCCCTAGCCCGCCCAGAGCCACGCCCCAAGAAACCCAGCCGCGTGCACCTCAGCACCGCGTACCCGCTAGGCGGCCGCCACGGGCGACCCCAAAGTCGAGTGCTCCGCGCCGAGCTTCTCGAGGGCCGACAGCGCGAGCTTCTCGGGCGAGTTATCAGCCGTCGGCCGGGGACCGAATGCCGCACTCGCGACTACGACGCCGCCGCGACTCTCGAGCTCGCCCTGCAGGGAGGTGAGAGCACCTTTTGGCGCCACGCCGTAGGTGCAGAAGATCGCGAAGTGCTTGCCCCCGAGCGGGGGTAGACCGGTTAGCCACCTTCTTGTCGCCTTTGCGCTCTGTACGGCCGCCACCACCAGGCCTTCGACCCAGGTGCCGACGACGACGAGGTCGGCCCTCGCGAGCTCGGCGACGCCGATCGACGACAGAGGAACGACCTTGACCTCGGCCGAGCTCGCCTCGAAAGACGCCGCTGCGGCGCGCGCCGCTCGCTCGGTGTGGCCCGCGCGGCTCTCATATCCCACGAGGACGCGCAACGGGCGTGCCGATGCTTGCCGGCCGTCTCGCTTCGGCTGCGCGTCGAGGATTGCCTGAGCGGCCTTGCGGCCCTGGGCCATCGCCTCGACCACAGTTGACGGACCGACGAGGGCGTCGCCGGCGACCCAGAGGCGCTCTCGCACTTCTAGCGATGCTCGCACCCTGGTATTTTCCCGTCCGAGGGCGAGCTGGCCGATCGGCTGGTGCCTGGCGAAGGCCGGGGCTCCACCCGCGATCAGGCCGCTCGCCTGCCAGCCGCGGTCCGCGACCCCGCTCGCCCGCCGCGCGACGGGAACGCCGGGGAGGACTGACGCATAGCCCTGGTCGAGCCGGTACCCCATCGCCATCACGACCAGGTCGACGCGCTCGGTGGCCGTTTCGCGCCCGACGACCTCGGGGAGCCGGTTCGCGGCCTCCTGACGGGTGGTGTCGAGGACCGCTGTCGCCACGCGGCCACCCTTCCCGTCGAGACGCCCGAGGGTCGTCGAGAAGCGGATGTCGACTCCCTCCAGTGCGGCCTCCTCGAGCTCGTCGGGCCTAACCGGAGCAAAACGCCGGTCCATCCAGTCCACGCAGATGGCGTGCGCCCCGAGCCTTCGCGCCAGACGGGCCACGTCCATGGCCGTGTTTCCCGCCCCGAGGACGAGAACCGTCGGGATGAGCCCGTAGCTTTGCGACCCTCCGTCGGCCCCTCCGCCGTCATCTGGCCCCCCAGCCACCAGCCCGGCAAGCGGCCGGTGCTCAGCCACTGCGGCCCGAGCCTCCACGAGAAAGCGCGTCGCGTCCCAGACGCCTTCGAGGTCGCCTCCCTTCACCGGGAGGCGCATCGGGACACCGGCGCCATGGGCAAGCACGACGGCGTCGTAGCTCGCGCTGAGCTTGGCGAGCTCGTTCGGGGCGACCTCGGTGCCACAGCGAAGGCTCACCCCGGCTTCCTCCAGAGCCGCCCAGGCCCGCGAGGAGACCGAGCGGGGCAGCGTGAAGTCGGGGATCCCCCAGCGGATGAGGCCACCTGGCTGGTCGTCCTTCTCGAAGACGGTGACAGACGCACCCGCCTGCGCGAGCTCCCACGCCGCCGCGATGCCCGCCGGGCCGGCCCCGACGATGGCCACCTCGAGGCCGCGGCCTTGCTCGGAGACCTGCTCCACGCCGGGCACGGGCGCGTTGTCGGTGATGAACCTCTCGATTGCGCCGATCGCGACCGGCGCGCCTCCGGCGAGGGACCACGTGCAGGCGCCCTCGCACTGGACGGCCTGGTCGCAGACCCTCGAGCAGACATCGGGAAGGAAAGTCGTGCGCCTCAGCACCCGGTGGGCCTCGTCGAGGTCACCCTCGCGCACAGCCGCGATGAAACCCGGAATGTCGTTGTGCACAGGGCATCCCCGCACGCACGTCGGGTCGGGGCAGCTGAGGCACCGGCTCGCTTCGGTCACCACGTCGGCCCAGGAGGAGAAGCCGAGGCGGGTTTCTTCGAGGTTGCCCTCGAGCCGCTCCAAGTGGTGGGCCGGGCGACCCACCCGTTCGGCGACGACCATGGGGCCGTCGATGTAGATCGCCGAGAAGGGGCAGGTGCGCACGCATTGCCGGCAGCCGATGCACTTTGCGTCGTCAGCGATGGCGGTCCAGGTGGCGACGTCCATCGAGAGCGCCTCGGTCGGGCACCTCACGACGCACTCCTGGCAACCGGCGCAGCGGTCCACGAGAACGGTGACTTTCGGACGCGACGCCAGATCTGCGTCCGCGGGAGCTGCACCAAGGGTGGTGAGTGTCATTGTTCTGTCCTCTCCTTTACGAGGCCGCGCTCATGAGCACGTACAAGAATGCGGCGGCAACTCCGCACACAAGGGCGAGTCCGACAGCCGCGACGCGGACTCCCGCCGGCCGGCTCGACACGGGCGCCAGCTCACGGCCCGAGATCCGCCAGCTCGTCCACATCGCCGCGATGGTCCCGACGGCGATCACGCCGACTTGCACCTTGACGATGCCCGGGTTCGAGAGCATCCTCGTGGCATAGAGCGAGGAGCTCGTGGATCCCGCGCCGAACAGGTGGCCGACGGATGGGACGACCCTCGTCGCGTGCTTGAAGAACTTCGGTAGCTGGCGGGCGAAGAAGTCGGCCCCGACGACCGGGATGATGCCGTACATGAGCGGCAGGAAGTAGGCGCGAAACTTGCTCGCCTTCTCGATGAACCCCGTGCCGCGGCCGGCGAACTCGAGTCCGGGGCGGGCGAAGAGCCGGGCGGCGCCCCAGGCGATACCGGCCATGGCGATCGTGACGATGGTGATGATCCCGACGTAGTCGACGGGGTTCGGGTAGTTGGGGAAAGCCATGTGCCGGTTCAGCCAGCCATCCACGGTCGCGTAGATGCTGAGGGAGTTGAACTGCTGGAACACGACGAGGCCCCACAAGACGGCGATTGCCCAGGCGACATCGGCACGGCGGCGTGTCGGCGCGATGACCGAGGTGAGCGGCTTTTGCAGGTACAGGCCGATGTTGTCGGCGGGGCAGGCCTTGTAGCACTCGGTGCAGAGCCCGCAGGCGAGGTTGGAGTCGGCGCTGCCGGGCCAGGTGTACCAGGGGCAGCCGTAGCCGTTCTCGCCCCCGCGCATGCAGTCCTTGGTCTTGCAGGAGAGACAGACGTCGCGGTCACGGGTGCGAAACCCGGCGACCGAGCCCATCGAGCCGACCGTGCCGATCAGGGCGGACAGCGGGCAGATGTAGCGGCAGAAGGTGCGGCGCTCGAATACGAGGAAGAACAGCAGAGCGCTCGTGACGATGCCGAGCACCATGAAGCTCGTTGCCGCGGGGTTGCCCGGCACCGCGATGTTGAAGAACTCCTCGATCCAGGTGAGAAGCAGGAAGCTTGCGACCGAGAGGAGGAAGCCGTAGCGAGCTATCGGCTCGGGGAGCTTGAGGCCGAGGCCGAGGCGGCGTTGGGTTCGCTGCCACAGCGAGCGGCGCTGGATCCACTCGGCGAAACCACCGAAGGGACACATCGCGCACCAGGCTCGCCCGACGACGACCATCATCACGAAGACGAGGCAGAACCAGACGTACCAGGTGATCGCGGTGCCGAAGTTGAGCCCTGGGGCAACCGTGCCGAGCAGGCCGATGAAGATGACGAGCCAGAAGACGATCTGGTTGGGAATGATGAGCATGAACTGGAACCGGCGGCTCTTGAGGAGCCTTGCGACCCTTGGGTACCGGGCGACGTCGAGGCCTTTGGCGGGGTCGCTCGGCCCGAACCGTGCGTCGATCCCGGTCCGGAGCGGCGGTCGAAGATGGACCGCGACGCCGATGGGATCAGGCGGCGGAGCCGGCTCGGGTGCGACGGTCTCCGCCTGATCGAGGATCGTCATGTCATCCTCCTCACGTGTAGTAAAGAACTCAACGTGAATACTTTTGCACATCGCTTGCTACACGTCAAGTAGGCAGCTACAGTTATAGCTGTGAACATGACCCTCTCCAAGCGGGGGGACTACGTCGTGAGAGCGGCTCTGTGCCTGGCTCGGGCCTACTCGAGCGGCGAACCCCGCAAGATCCGTGAGGTCGTCGCCGAGATGGACGTTCCTCTCACCTATGCCTCCCAGATCCTCTCCGACCTCGTGCGGGCCGAGCTTGCAGTGTCCAAGGCCGGGAAGGGCGGTGGCTACCGTTTGGTTCGCTCGCCAGAGCAGGTGAGCCTGCTCGAGGTGGTGGAGGCCGGAGAGGGGCCGCTTCGCTCGGAGCGCTGTGCTCTCGGCGACGGTCCGTGCCGCTGGGACGCAGTGTGCCCCCTGCACGAGACTTGGGGTGCCGCCACGGCGGCGCTCAGGGGAACTTTGGCCGAGACGAGCCTCGCCACGCTCGTGGCGCGCGACGAGGCGCTCGAGGCTGGCACCTATCTGAGGCCTTCGGACTCACACCGCCACAGCGGTCCCGCGATGGCGATCGAGGACTGGGTTCAGGTCGAGGTGGCCGCGAAAGAGGTGCGGCACCGGCTCTCGAGCGCTGACACCTGGTTGCCGGGCTGTGTGCTCGCCTCCTACACCGAGGCCGAGACCATTCGCAAGAGCCTGGATCCCTCGCACCTCACCTGGATACCGCACGCGGTCACCGTGTTG